>JBNKZT010000015.1:0-32792 GCA_050301775.1 Promineifilaceae bacterium (SeqCode) | reverse complement strand
CTTGCAGCGAGAAATGAACCGTAACCCGCTTTTTACCAATTGGCTGGGAGCAATCACTGCCGAATCAACAGAATTCAATCGTTATTCGTTGGACAGCCGCTGGCAGTCGTTTGCCTTTGAGCAATATCAGGCCCGGCAGGAACCACCACCCATCCCGCTGCCGGCGCAGGATATTTACCTGCTCTGTTCGCCCAACCAGGAGGTTGAGGTCACACGGTTATACCAATACCAGTTAGCCAGTTCCGATTTGATTCAACATCCTCTTGACAGTTTGGTGATGTCCTTAAACCCGCTGCCCAATGATGAGGCATTTTTATTACTTCAGACTGATAATGATGAATTGCTGCACACCTCCCTCTGGCAAGATGGCAGCGAACGGTTTTTGTTCGACAACGGGACAATTACCTTTGGCCAGTTTGACCCGACGGGACAGTATTTGCAGGTATACGGGATAAACGAACTGGTCATCAATCGGGTTGATTGGTCAGCTTGTGTCGCTGGCGACTGTACGCTTGAGCCGTTGGCTGGCTACCCGGTCTGGTCGCCACAGGGAACGGATTTTATTATGCTGCCGGCAGAATCATTGGGGCAGGAGCCATTTGGGGTAAATGGCCGTACCATCCTCTTTGATCCAACTTACACGCCTACTGAGTGGAAATTCCAGCGCGGTAATGGTCAGCCGCCAACTACCAGTCTGGAAGCGCTGACCGACGCCGGAATAGGCTACGCCCCGTTCTGGCTGGACGAGACGCGGTTTGGCTATATCCGGCAAATCCCGCTTTCATCCGACAGCCGGCGGCATGAAATGGTTATTGTGGACATGACGGACATGGCCGACTCGCTGTTGGCTGAAAATATCATGCCCCAGCCTGTTTTGACGGAACGGGATTTACTGCTGACCTTGCCGGGAGAAGAAAATCCCGATTCTTTAATCATGCGATATGTAGTTGGTCATCCCCAGCAGCCGAATTTACTCTTTATTACGGCTGTGGGTGAGGATCGGCAAATTTATATTTTCTCCAAAAATATGACGACCGGGGCGCTGGAATTTCATCTGCAAACCGGGATTAATGATACACACTCACTGGGTTTTTCGCCGGACGGCCGTTACCTGGTTATGAACGGTTCTGAAGATGGCCAGCAGTTATTTGGCAACCCGCGTAGTGACGTTTATGTATACGATTTAGACACTGACCAAATCCAAATGTTTGCCGGCACCAACCTGGGATTTGCCCCGGCGAACACGTATGATTGGTCGGCGGATGGCCAATGGCTGGTCATCGCCCAGGAGAACCAGACGATGGCGCTGGCCGCTCCGGCTTACGATTACTTACAATTCATTCCCCACAACTTGGGAATTTGTTCCAGTGTTGTCTGGGTGAATCAATAAGGAGGGGATGGCGCGAGAGCCAAAGGAAGGCTATCAAGCTCCTTCCTTTAGCTCTGGCTTTTAGGGGTGCACGATGCCGGTCAAATTTGAGCGGCAGGCTGAATTGAACTGAATGGTGTGGTGATGAAGAGTAAGATGTTGGTGGAAACGGCCGTTTCCACCAACATCCTGTTAATTGCCCTGTTACGCAGCGTGACGGCGTAGGAAAATGCCGCTGATAAGCGTCACAATGATGAGGCTAAACAACAGCACAGCCCACGGAGCAGTCTGACCAGCAGCAGCAAAAGATTGGACGGTAACGGCCGTTGGTATAGGACCTTGACTGCCAATGAGAAAATACGCCGGGCCAGAGAAGGCAATACCGGTTTCCGTACAAGTTCCGCCTCCGCCCACAGCGTCATTGCATGCCGCCATTTCCCCCCAGGTCGTCCCGGAAACCCATTGAAAGAAAGCGTCGTCAGCGATGTCATCCTCCGCTGCGGTGGTGTGCAGGGTGACGGCAGCACTGCCGCTGTTAGTAGGGCTGGCCATGAAACAGCGGTCACGGTAACTGCCGCCATCATTGTTGTTGCAAACGGCCGTGTTACCCATGATACGCACCGTAGTGAGGCCTAGATTGCTGCTGCCATCGGTCGTGATGTCCAGACCACGGTAGCGGTCGGCTCCGCCGCCGTCGGGTTGGATTTGTAAAAAGTTAATCGCGCTTGAAGCAGCGACGTTCCGGGTTTGCAGCATAGTTCCGTAGTTTGTCACGCTCTCTTCGGCGCTCAAGGAGTGGGTAGAGAGGTCAAGTGTGCCGCCATTCTCGACGTAAAGGAAGCGGGACTGGCTGTCTGCTTCCAGGGTGACAGTATGACCGTTTGAGACACAGACACCGTCGGCAATGGTAGGGGAGACACTGCTATCCCAGGTGGTTGCGCTATTCCAGGTTCCGCTTTGAATTGAGCCGATACAACGCTCGTACATGTAGGCCGAGCCACTATCGATACCGTTGGATTGATATGCTCCAACAACCACCGTATCTCCTGACACTGCGACAGAACGGCCGAAGTTATCGCTTATTCCAAGATTGCTTGTGCTCAGCCTTTGTTGCTCACTCCATGCTCCTGCAGAGCGGACGAAAACGTAGACCGAACCACCGCCGCCATTGTTATCAGAAAATGATCCAATAACGATTGTATCCCCTGATACTGCCACAGATGTGCCGAACCAATCCCACATTGCTGCATCACTGGCTGTTAGCTTTTGTTGCTCACTCCACACTTCTCCCAAGCGGACAAAAACGTAGGCTGCGCCGCTATCGCTACCGCCGTCGTCATCATAGATTGCTCCAATAATGGCTGTATCTGCCGATAATGACACAGAATAGCCAAAGAGATCTGACTGCCCTATATCGCTGGCAATTAGCTTTTGTTGCTCACCCCATGTTTCTGCCGTACGAACAAAAACATAGGCAGCACCGCTCTGGCTACCGCCGTCGTCATCATAGATTGCTCCAATAATGGCTGTATCTGCCGATAATGATACAGAATAGCCAAAATTATCACCTGCCGCTGCGTCACTGGCGGTTAGTTTTTGTTGCTCATTCCATACTCCTGTCGAGCGAACGAAGATATAGGTTGCGCCGCTACCGCTACCGCCATCATCATCAAAAATTGCCCCAATAATGGTTGTATTCTCTGACAGCGCTACAGAATGACCAAATAGATCGGATTCCGCTGCGTCACTAGCAACCAGTTTTTGTTGTTGATTCCACACTTCTCCTGTACGGACAAAAACGTAAGCTGAGCCGCTGCGAAAGCCATCATGAAAATCATATGGTGCTCCAACAACAATGGTATCTGCCGATACTGCTACGGAATAGCCAAACCACCCACCTATTTCCATGTCACTGGCAACTAGTTTTTGTTGCTCGCTCCACGTTCCTCCTGATCGGGTGAAAACGTAGGCCGAACCACCGCCGTAGATATCGGTGAAATCATTATATGCACCGATAACGGCCGTATCTCCCGATACTGCTACAGAAAAGCCAAAGGCATCACCCGCTGCTGCATCACTAGCGTTCAGCTTTTGCTGCTCCAGCCAAGGATCAATGGTCAAAGGGTAAGTGGCGTGGCTGTCATCTACAATCAAGTGAATAACGTCTGGCGAATCGCCGATTTCCATGTAAGCGGGAACGGCGCATCCGGCTGCATCCGCTACGTGAAGCCGATCATACCGTAAAATCGTATCACCATGCTCGTCTTGAAAGAGAATGGCATCATCGGTCAGGACGGGGAGCAGTGTGCCTCTCACAGCCATTTCCAGGATAAGGGGTGATTGGTGGTCTGGATTTGGAGACTGGGGGTGGTGCTGCAAAGTGAAACCTTGTTCCAATCCGTCAGGGGTGTTGACCCACCATTCGCTTATGTTTTCGTTCCATTGGTAGGTAAGCCGCTCTTTTTCACTTTGCATCCGGAGCGGGGTGGTCAAGTTGTGCAATGCTCCGTCATAGCCATAGCCGCTCAGGGACAGTCGCCACGTCCAACTGGCGTCGCTAACTGCGGTGACCTGAACCCCGGTTTCACCGAAGTGAACGTCCCACCCCTGAGCGCGGTTGGGAGCGCGGTAGGCCATGCTCTCAACCGGTGTGAACTGGTATTCAGCCGCGGTAATTTGGGCTTGAATGCTTTCCCATTCGGTGGCAGTCAGGCCATCGGGGGGGAGGTTGGCAGGGGCTTTTTGCTCCGGAGCAGCATGGGCGCTGCCTCCGATCATTAGCATGGCGCTGAACAGAATGAGAATGATGATATGTCGTTGGGCTTGCACTTGTTTCCTCCTGTGGTTGGCAAATAAGGCACGGAGATTGGTTCGGTTTCAAAAAATCAACCAATCTGTAGGCGCATGGTGGCCGTACACATTTCTATCCAATTGGCATTAAAAATGGCATTGGCTTCCCGATTGATTGCGAACTATCATGACGCCTCGTTGCTTTGAAGTAATGTTTGTTGCTGGCGATTATAACATAGAATGGAATGAAATGGCGGCCTAAAAGGATCAGATTTGACCGTAAAATTCGAGCAGGCGAACAACAATGCCCGTTCATCTTCCGCGATGGATTTCTCATTTTGCTGGCACCTGATTACAATTATAAGCAAGTGATAATGCCTGACACGCCGGGATGTTTTGGTGAGGCCTGGATCAAACCATAATTTACCGGCCGTATCAGGTTTGGGAGTACGGTACGATGCCGGTCAAATTTGAATGGCAGTCTGATCAGGAACATGAGTGGACCGAAGAACAGGATGCGATGCCGGGTGGGAGCGGGCTTGCCTGGGCCGTTTCCCTGCGCCAACATTGGCGTATCTGGCTGCCCCTGCTGGCATTGATGATCATCGTTGGCAGCGTGGCCTACATCCTGCTCAACCGGCAGGCCAACGAGACTAGCGACCTCGTCAGCAATGATGTGTTGGCCAGTCACCGGTTGGTGACACAAACGGTCATGGACCGCGACGTGGACGTGTTTGCCACAATGCTTTTCCCATTCGGCCGCGACTGGTCAACCACCCAGGTGCAGCTTCTTGATCGGCAGTTGTTTTGGGACCGGACGGCATTGGGTTTGTGGGCGGCTCCCCATCTGGTCCAGGCCGAACCAGAGGTGACGTTAGCCCCCGATTTGCAAACGGCCGTCGTGGAAACGCAGATGCCCTACATCATTGAATTGAGTGATACGGTGACAGAGACGGTGGTGTTGGTGGAAACGGCCGTTTACGCCCAAAACGAAGGCCAATGGCAGCTCGCCCCACCCGATGCTGACAAATTTTGGGGTCAAACCCGCACTGCACAGGGCGATTATTTACGGATGTCTTACCCGGAACGGGATACGGCCGTTAGCCAGCGCCTCGTCGTTGATTTAGACACCCTGCTGACCGACCTGTGCCGTCTGCGCGATGCTAACTGTTCGCCCAATTTCCAACTGCGCTTGACGTTGGACACGGACGAGAGCCAGGTTTTGGCGCTGGAGCGGGATTTTCGCACGATTTTTCCGCGCCGGGGCAGCAGTAATACCCTCTCCTTAACTTTGCCCGCGCCGACACTGGTCGGTTTGCCGCTGGATGAGGCGGGTTATGATGCTTTATTGCACGGGTATGCCGGGTGGCTAACGGCCGTTCTCTACACCGAATTCAACCGCAACCAGCAGCCTGATTATCAAACCATCAGCCAGGCCCTGGCCCAGATTGGTTTACGCCCGCCGCCGCTTTTCCGGGAACGGCCGTGGCAGGTCCAAACGCCATCCCCCATCCCCCTGCCGGAGCAAAATCTGCTCATGATTTGCTACCCCAACAGCGAAACGCCCCAGGTTTGGCATTATGATTTGGCAGCGAGTAAGTGGAGGGAGGATACGGCCGTACTCGCCGCTCAAACATCAGGCATCCTGCGCCAACAATATCGCTGGCCGGGCCTGGCCCCGCTGCCCGATGGCAATGGCGCAGTCATCCAGTTCAACGAATCCGACGAAAACGGCGAACGGGCCGTCTTGTTCTTGTGGCAGGATGGGCAAGCCAACGTTATCTTCTCCATGTCGCCCGAAAATTTGTGGCTGCCTGTCTCCTATATGTTCCCGGGATTGCAGTCGGAACGCTACCTCTTTTTCTACGATTTTGATGTGGATAATCCCAGTGAGTTGACGTTTCATTGGCTGGATCTGCTCGACTGCCCTGCCTGCGAATTACAATCCAGCACGGGGTTTCCCTACTGGTCGCCGGACGAAAGCAAAGCGATTTTGCTCCAGGTTGATGAGGGCAATGATTTGCCCATGCTGGCTTTGATTAATCAAGATGGAGAGGAAACGGCCGTTATCGGTCCCGGTTGGCTGCCCATTTGGTTGGACAATGACACATTCGCCTACGTCCGCCCCGAATCGGGCTATGATCCTGCCGCTGGCGGCAGTGAGATGAAAACGGAATTGGTGCTGTTTGATGTGGCGGCAGCGGCCGTTATCCCTCAATCCCAACAAATCCTCTTGCATACCGACGCCTTGCTCGCCGCCCTGCCCGAAGCGGGCGAACCGGCCCAGATTAGCCTGCTGAGCGCCCTGCCTCATCCTACTCAGCGAGATTTGTGGTATCTCATCGTCATGACTGTTTTTGACGGGATGGCCGAGCAAAGCTACCTGTTGACGTTTGACCAAAGCAGCGGTGAGATTGCACCGTTGACAACACTTGATTTTAACGCGTATCCGCTGGTGTTGGAGGGCAACGGCCGTTACCTCACCACCGTCTCCAGCGAAAACAATGTTCCCTCTTACTTTTTGTACGATTTGGAAGCGGAACGGCCGTTAACCTACGAACTGCCCCCCGCCATTTATCCCCAAATCGACTGGTCGGCCGACGGCCGCTGGATTGTCCTGCCCGAAGATGGCTTATTGCGGCTGATTGCGCCCGGTTCGCGCTATGAACGGCCGTTATTTCATGGACTTGATGGCTGTGGAACGGCCGTGTGGGTCAATCGGTAGTCTTAAAGCTAGGTAAGTATGATATTTGCCTTACACAAATTCCCAATTTCCATTATCGCCCCAAACCATTAATTTAAAGTTATCAGCCCACATCATGCCGTCACCAACCAAGATGATGCCATAATTCAGCCAGGCTGTTTCTTTAGGCAAATGCACTTCGATCAAATAGCTTTCCCAAGATGTCGTTCCTTTAATCGGGCGATTGCTCATGTTATCAAATACCAGATCCGGAATTAGCTCCCCATCAGCCCGAAGCCACATTCCAGCCCATTTTTTCACCCGTTTTGTTTTTATATCGGCTGTTAACCTGATGACACGACCGGCCAAATAATTTGCCGGACATCTCTGCATCAAAGATCCAAATTCATTTTCTTTCGCCTGAAAGTTCCAAAACACAACACAAGAACCAATATTATCATCAGGCCGTGCCACGACTTTGGCCCGATAATTTATGGAAACGGTTGGCACGAATCCTTTACTGTTGAACCAGCCGGAGGGCCAATCTCCAATTGTGAACGAATCAAAACTCAGATTGACCGGCCGAGCCACAACCGCCCCTGGAAAGGCACTTTCATCCAATGGCTTGGATGAGAATTCGGCATGTTTTAATGGTGTTTTCAAGTTGGGGCGAATTTTGACGATCCTGGCTATCAGGGCTTCCATTTGATCCATTCTTTCGCAATATTGGAGCAACTCAACCACTTTGGCTTGCTTGGTATTGCCAGGAATGTCTTCGTAATCGATACTCAGGTCAAAACACAAGATTTTCAATTCATCCAAATTGAACTTGTCTGAAAGAGATTCACGCAGCAAGATTCGAAATTCGTTTTCCATAAAGCTCATTATCACTGAAAATTCGGGCATTATCAACAGATGTCGGCTCGCATAAGGTGATTGTTTATGATCATGTCATGACAATTCTCGAGGAAATTTCGGCAATTGTTTTTGACCCCGTTATGATAGTAGGCAAACGCTTAATTTAGGTTCATAACTATGCAACAAGATAAGCAACAACAAGTCCAACATTTATTTGGCCGGGCGGCAGCCGATTATGCCGCCAGCGGCGTCCATGCCTACGGGTACAGTCTCAACTGGCTCATCGAATTGACCCAGCCCCAACCTGATTGGCACGTTCTCGATGTGGCCACCGGCGCGGGTCACACGGCGCTGACCTTTGCCCCGCATGTGGCTCAGGTCGTTGCAAGCGACATCACCGCCGAAATGCTAAGCGAAGCCGCCCGACTGGCCCAGGAACGCGGCTTCACCAATTTCACCACCGAAACGGCCGATGCCGAATCCCTGCCTTTCGACAATAACAGTTTCGATCTCGTCACCTGCCGGTTGGCGGCCCATCATTTTCCCAACACGGCTCAATTTGTGGCTGAGTCAGCGCGTGTTTTGCGGCCCGGCGGCTTGCTGGCTGTCGTTGATAACGTCGTGCCTGGCAGCCGTTTGCGCGGCAAAAAGGCTAAAATCGAGCTTGAAGCGGGCCGGTACATCAATGCTTATGAAAAATTAAGGGATCCCAGTCACGGCCGTTGCCTCAGTCTACACGAATGGCTGGACCTGTACCGGAACGCCAATTTCACGATCACCAATCAGGAAACGGCCGAAATGTGGCTCGATTTCGACGCCTACGTCCAGCGGATGCGCGTCTCGCCCATCAACCGCGTCCGGCTGCGGGCTATGCTCCTGCAAGCCCCCCAGCGCGCCGCCGAGTTCTTGACGCCGCAGGTTACGGGCGATAGAATCACTTTTCGATTTAGCGAAGCAATCATTATTGGCAAGAAGGACTGAGGCATGAGGGGTGAGCCATGAGTAAAAGCTCAATCCTCATCCCTCAGTCCTCGTTACTTAGAACTTATGACGAAAAAATACCATTTTTGGATTACCGGCTGCCAGATGAATTATGCCGACGCCCGCCGTGTGGCTACTGAGTTGGAAAAACTGGGCTATCAAGCCACCCCATCGGCCGATGACGCCGACGTTGTCGTTTTGCAAACCTGCACCGTGCGTCAGCAGTCGGAAGACAAGGCCTATGGCAAACTGCACGTCTTGAAACATGCCAAAGCTCGCCGACCTGACATGACCGTCGCTGTTATGGGCTGTGTCGTCGGCGTGCGCGGCAATGAGGCGCTGGAGCAAACATTCCCGTTTGTAGACGTGTTTATGGAACCGGCCACCGATGGCGCGCCGCTGGTAGCCCATCTGACCGAAGGCGAAGATTTAGCCCTGGAACAGGCTTCGGCCAACCAGTTACACGCCTGGCAGGATGGCGAAGTGATTTTGCCCGCCGACCAGCGCGGCGAACTGGTTTCCGCACCGGTTTCCATCGTTTATGGCTGTTCCCACGCGTGCAGTTTTTGCATCATTCCGCAAAAGCGGGGCATCGAGCGCAGCCGCCCGGTGGGTGAAATTGCCGCCGAAGTTCGTTCGCTGGTGGCGCAGGGCGTGAAAGAAGTCGTCTTGCTGGGTCAAATTGTTGACAGGTACGGCTACGACGTATCCGATGGTCCTAATCTGGATGATTTACTGCGGGTCATTAACGGCATTGATGGGCTGGAACGCATTCGCTTCCTCACCAGCCATCCCAATTACATGACCGACAAAATCCTCTATGCCGTGCGCGATTTGCCGAAGGTGATGCCGCAAATCGAAATTCCGATTCAGGCTGGTAATGATGAGGTATTGGTGAACATGAAACGCGGCTACACCAATGCTGAATATCGCCAACTGGTACACCGGATTCGTGAAATTGTGCCGGAAGCGGCCATTCATTGTGACATCATCGTCGGCTTCCCCGGCGAAACCGAGGCCCAGTTCCAGGAAACGTATGATCTGCTGGCCGACCTGAAGCTGGACAAGATTCACCTGGCTCGCTACAGTCCGCGCCCCGGCACTGTCAGCGACCGCCGCATGGCCGATGACGTGTCTGACGAGGAAAAGCGCCGTCGTTTTCACCTGATTGAAGTGTTGCAAAAGGATGTTTTGACGAAGAAAATGAAGCCGTGGCGCGGCCAAACAGTGGATGTGTTAGTCGAAGGGACACACAAAGGGCGCTGGCGCGGCCGTTCCCCGCAGGGCAAGTTGGTCTTTTTTGATGATCCACGGGAATTGAAGGGGCAAATCGTGCAGGTGAAGGTTACGCACACCGGGCCGTGGAGTATGTCGGGCACGGCCGTTGACCGGCCACAACCGAAACAAGTGCCAGACGTCAGCATTCCCCTCACGTTGGTTTGATGGTCAATATTTGCTTCTTGCCAAGCCTGTATATCCGGCATAGAATGAAGCTATGGAAAATATATTGAGGGCTGTTCCCGCTCATTTTGATGGAAAAGAAATCAAGCTCAATGTACCCTTGACACTAGAGCCAAATACGCCATTGTTAGTTGTCATCCTCGATCGGCCAGAATCTCAAGAAGGTTTGGTGTATGCATCTATGGCTGCATCGGAAAAGACGTTTAAGGCCATTTGGGATAATGACGAGGATGCGGTTTATGACGAGTTGTGATCAAGGTGATATTCTACTCGTTCCATTTCCATTTACAGACCAGCAAACGACAAAACGCCGCCCGGCAGTTGTTGTTAGTGGAAAGACCTACAACCAGACACACCCCGATATTATTTTAGCGCCCGTAACATCACAAATTCACCGTGCCCTTGATACAGTCGAGCTTATGGATTGGCAGCAGGCTGGTTTGATCAAGCCCAGTGTTGTCAAACCGATTTTGTCTTCGTTTGAAGGCGATCTTATTATCCGACAGCTTGGTCAATTATCTCCCCGTGACCTGGAAGCTGTGCGTGAATTATTCAAACGCATTTTGGATTTGAGTTGAATATCTGGGAGAGAATAGCCCACAAACCCCAATTACTTCACATAATAATACAGTTCCCCCGGCTGCAAAATCTTGTATTTTTGCCGGGGTGCTGTTGTTTCCAACGCGTTTACAATTTCCCTGAACGGGATTGTATTGTTGGGATACAGGTCGTTGTGGCCGGGAATCAAGACGTCCCAACCCAGGTCGCGGGCCAGACGGGCCGCTTCCACCGGCAGCAGATTGCCGGTAGCATTGGCTTCAGTCTCGCGGTAATGGTCACGGCCGTTTACCGGCAGCATCACCACGTCAGGCAGAGGCAATCGTTTTAGCGTCTCAATGTAATCATCGTAAATAATCGTGTCGCCGGCGTGGTAAAAGCGGACGCCGTTGCTTTCAATGAGGTAGCCCAGCCAGCGGTACCCTTTTTGTTCGTCGTACTCTTTTTCGTAATGGGCCGAGGGCACGGCCGTTACTGTTACATCCGTCCCCGGCAGCGTAAATGGAACCAAAGCCTGCGGTACAATGATCCGTTCAGGCGCAACGCCGGCCTCATTAAAAAGGTCATTGCACCAGCCAGGAGCCACAAATTTGGCATCCGGCGAAGCGTTCGCCACTGCCTGTACTGTCACTGGATCGAAATGGTCCATGTGCTCGTGGGTGATCAAATAATAATCGGCGTTGCTGATATATTCCGGCATGACCGGCGGCTCGTAACCGCGTGCCCAAAAATCGCCGAACTGCTCCCGTACCACGTCCGATAAACACAGATCGATGTACAACACAGCATCGGGGGTTTTGACAGCGACTCCCATTTGACCGAAGCCCCAGATAGCCAGACTGTTAGGGATGATTGGGGTTTGTTCGATTTGCGAAATAAGATTCATATCAGGATTTCACCGAAAAACTAACCGCAGAGGTGCAAAGGGCACAGAGATTTAGAAAAAAATCTCTGCGTCCTCCGCGCCTTTGCGGTGAAATTAACCTTTTTGAGGTGAACTCATGTCAGGTTAAGGAAAAAAAGCCGGCTTGTTTGCTGTTTTGACTGAGAACGGCCGTTAAATTATCGCCAGAGTTTACCACATAAGCCCCCATCCCGCCCGCTTGCAGCAGTGCCGCCAGGGGGCCCACCGACTGCCGCCCGCCAAACGATTCCGGGTTTACCAACACCGATACCATCCGCAAGCCGCGCCGGGCAATCTGCCGCGCTGCCAATGCCCAGCCCTCATCGGCACTGGCTGTCACCACGATGACCGTTGTGCCCCGTGGGAACAAATGCGATTCGGCTTGTAAAACGTCGGCCAGCGGCACCTGGCCCTGCGCCCGCAGAACAGCCAGCGTTTCCAAAATGCGGTTCAACTGCCGCTCTCCACGATCCGGCTGGACAACTTCGTTCGACTGCCCGTACCCGATCAGGCCAACGGCCCGATCGCGCCGTAAAAAATATTGGGCTAACGAGGCGGCAATCGCCACCGTGTATTCTTCCGTGGTTTCCGGCAGCTCAAAATCGTCCAACTGCATCCAGGGCGGTAAATCGCTCAGCCGCTTGGCCAAATTGGCTTTGGGAGCAATGTGTCCAAAAATGGCCATATCAGGCACAATCCAGATGTCGGCCAGCGGGTCTAGCTCGAACTCTTTGACGATGAGCCGGTCGCGGCGGGCCGTGCTGGGCCAATGGATACGGCCGAAACTGTCGCCAGGGGCATATTCACGCACGCCAGCGGCGTTGGTCGTGATGTAGTGAGTGCGCCGTCGCAGCGCATCGCCGCCGGGCAAAATGCCCATCGGCAGGGCAAACTGGTGAATTTCAAAGGTCAGCGGATAAACGACGACATGGGTTGTTGCCGCAAAATCCCGCTCCATGGGGAACAGACCAAATGGGTCACTGGTGCGTAAACGGATGGGGCCAAGCTGGTAACGGCCGCGTTCTGTGCAAATGGTGTTGATGCGCCAGGTGAAGGCGCTGCGCCCGCCCAGATTATGAATGACATGGCTGCTGTAATGGCCAGGCACATTGCCAAAATCGTGTACTTCCAACCATAATTTGGGCACGATGCTGGTGTTGTGGACGGTAAAACGCTCTTCTAACGGCCGTCCCACCTGTGTGCGCCGGGTACGCGTATTGCGCGCCAGTTTCACCCAGTTCAGGTTAATCCAGGCCCAGAAAAAGGAAACGATGATCAACAGACCCAGCAAATAAGCCAGGTTGAATAAAATCGCCCGCCCGGTGGCCAGGCCGCTCAACAGGGCGATGATGGCCAGGATAAAGGCTGTCGTTCGCCGATGTTGCATGTCAGGCCCTGACTTGAGCGCCGGGCACGGTCACCCGATCCAGAATTTCCTGAACAATCGCATCCGGCTCAATATCTTTGATGCGAGCGGCCGGACCGACGATGATACGATGGCTCAAGGCAACGGTGGCCAGAGCTTTCACATCATCGGGCAGCACAAAGTCACGGCCGAACATGGCCGCCCGTGCTTGCCCCAGCCGGTAAATGGCCAATGCGCCGCGGGTGCTGGAACCCAGATAAACGTCAGGGTGTTCCCGCGTTTGCCGTACTACTTCCACAATATACTGCTTTATCTGGTCATCAATGTAAATTTCCTTGATCGTTTCCTGCGCGGCCAATAGTTCTTCCACCGAAACAACCTGTTCCAGTTGGTCGATGGGATGGCTTTGCCGTTGGCGGTCAAGGACAATCATTTCATCTGCTTTGTTGGGATAGCCCAGACGAATGCGGAGCATGAACCGGTCGAGTTGGGCTTCGGGCAGAGGAAAAGTGCCTTCATATTCGATGGGGTTTTGCGTGGCCAGAACCATGAACGGGGTTTCTAGTTTGTAGGTATGGCCGTCTACGGTTACTTGCCGTTCTTCCATTGATTCCAGCAAAGCTGATTGGGTTTTAGGTGTGGCCCGGTTGATTTCATCTACCAGGACGATTTGGGCATGGATGGGGCCGGGGCGGAACTCGAATTCGCGGGTTTTCTGGTTGAAAACGGAAATGCCGGTCACATCGCTGGGGAGCATGTCAGGGGTGAACTGGATACGCTGGAATTTACAGCCGACGGATTTGGATAAAGCCTTGGCCAGTACGGTTTTACCGACACCGGGCACGTCTTCGATGAGAATATGTCCCTGACACAGCAGCCCGAGGACGGTGAGCTGCACAGATTGCCTTTTGCCAATAATGACGCGTTCGACGTTTTCTACAATGCGGTTGGCGATTTCCTGAACATCTGCCATGGGTATGCTCCTTGTAAATGGTTACGGGTTGTTGATCGCTGGATATTGTAGCATAAAAGTGCAGCTTGGTGACAAATCGGGGTCACTTGTTAGGAAGTTGTCGGGTTGGGTGGTATGAACGGCCGTTTCCATTGCCCCAAGTCCTGACAGATTATCCAGAAACGGCCGTTTGTGCAACCTAAATCCAACCTTTCCTATATTGACTTAATGCTGGCAAAAGTGATATAGTTGCGGTATCAACTAAATTTAATTTTGTGAGAACAATTGCTGTCATGATGAATCTTGCGCCCACTCAAGAACGTAAGCGGCAGATTTTGGAAACGCCTGTCATATCCTTTTACGGATAGATGACGGGCGTTTTTGTTTGGGCAAGCGCAGGTTTTAACTTGTGCATTTTGAGTGAAAAAAACTGCAGTTGCTTGAGAGGAATTGTTTTCTTCTTGAAAAGTTATTTGTATACGATTCCTTGACAAAGGATTGATGTTGAAAGAACGACGTAAGGAGGTTGTAAAGCTAAATTTGGCAAAATGTATTCATGGTCAGGCCGTATCCCCACTGTTGAAACTGGCCATTTTTTACCCGCATCTCATTCAATTACACAAGTTGGAGGAAATTCCCATGAATAGGAGAAAACGTTTCCATTGGCAGATACTGATTTTGAGTATCTTGTTTTTAGTATTATTTAGTTATGTGGCTCTGGCAAATCCTGCCAGTGTAACCGTTGCCGGTTCTTTGCAAAGCGAGTTAGGCTGTCCCGGCGACTGGCAGGCAGATTGCGCTGCCACCCATCTCGCTTATGACAGTAATGATGATGTCTGGCAGGGATTATTTCCTGTTCCAGCAGGAGATTGGGAGTACAAAGCGACCATCGACGATAGCTGGGACGTAAATTATGGCGCCAATGCGACATTGAGCGGCGCCAATATCCCGCTCAATTTGGGTGCGCCGACTGACGTTAAATTTTATTATGATGATAAAACCCATTGGATCACCGATAATGTCAGCGGCGTCATTGCTACGCTTCCGGGCAGTTTCCAGTCTGAGTTAGGTTGTGCCGGTGACTGGGATCCCGGTTGTTTGCGTTCCTGGCTGCAAGACCCGGATGGGGATGGCGCTTACATTTTTCAAACGGCCGTTTTACCCGCCGGTAATTATGAAGCCAAAGTCGCTATTAACGAGAGTTGGGACGAAAACTATGGCGAGGGCGGTGTCCCCAACGGGGCCAATATCCCTTTCAATGTACCTGTGGATAATGCGTTGGTTACGTTTATTTACGATCCGGCCAGCCATTTTTTGACGATTGATGTGACCATCAGCGGCGGCGCGGCCCACGACAATGATGTCTGGTGGAATGATTTGGGACACAACAGCGGCGATACGCTGTTCCGTACGCCGGGCGGCCCGGTGACGACGGGCACGGCCGTTACCCTCCGCCTCCGAGCCGCCAGCGGCGATTTAACCGCAGCCAAACTGCGTTTGTGGAACGACCGTCCCAATACCGAGCAATTTCTGAACATGACCCTCGTCAACGACGATGGCACTTACGAATGGTGGGAAGTGACTGTGCCGGCCAGCATTGATCCGACCCTATATTGGTATCGCTTCATAGCCATTGACGGTACAGCAACCGCCTACTACGAAGATGATGCTGCCCGCGATCACAGTTGGGGCCAAACCTACGCCGAGAGCCAGGATAACAGTTGGCAGCTCACCGTGTACGATCCGGCCTACCAGACGCCAGATTTTGTGAAAAATGGCGTCATGTACCAGATATTCCCCGACCGCTTCCGCAATGGCGATCCAGGCAACGATCCACAGCCCGGCCGCTTCTTCTACGGCGAGCTGGACGGCACGATTTATCGTTCCGATCCGGCTGGCGGCAATACCAACCCCTGGAATACAGCCATTTGCGATCCGCGTGACGCGGCTGACTGCCCCGGCACCTACAGCCTCAACTTCTATGGCGGCGACTTGCAAGGCGTCATTGACCAGCTCGATTATCTGCAAGATTTGGGTGTGACGATTCTCTACTTCAACCCGATCTTCGAGTCGCCATCCAATCACAAGTACGACACCACCGACTACGGCATTATCTCCCGTGACTTTGGCGATCTGGCAACATTTGAGGCGCTGGTTACAGCAGCCAATAGTCGCGATATGAGCATCGTACTCGACGGTGTTTTCAACCACACCTCATCCGACAGCATCTACTTCGACCGTTACTCCCGCTTTGACGCGGCCGGTAACGAAACCAGCGCCATCCCTGGCGTTAACGACGGCAGCGGCGCATGCGAAAGCGAGATTAGTCCTTATCGCGGCTGGTATTACTTCACCGACGTGGCGGCCGGAACCGGCCCCTGCGTAGGCTCCGACGGCACACCCGGCGGCGCGACGTATGAAAGCTGGTTTGGCTTTGACAGCTTGCCGAAGTTGAACGCCCAAACCCCTGAAGTGCGTGACCTGATCTTTGATGGCGGTCCGCAGTCGGTGGCGCTTTACTGGTTGGCCGAAGGGGCCGATGGCTGGCGCTTTGACGTTGGCGGCGACGTGGACCCCGGCTTGACCAACGATCCAACAAACGACTACTGGGAAAGCTTCCGCAGCACAACCCGAGCGCTGCACCCGGATGCGTACATGGTGCTGGAAGAGTGGGGCAACGCCTCGCCCTGGACATTGGGCAACGAGATGGATGCGACCATGAATTACCAGTACAGCTCGGCAATGCTCGGCTTCTGGCGCGACACCACCTTCACTGACAATGATCACAACAGTGGGTCGTCGGCGGGCGAGCTGACGCCGCTGTCACCGTCGCAGTTGGATGCGCGGCTAAACAACTGGATCGAACGCTATCCGCCGGAAGCGATGTACGCGATGATGAACCTGCTGGGCAGCCACGATACCAATCGAGCGCTGTTCATGCTGGATGAAAACGCAGCGAATGGCACGGATGCCACGCCGCTGCTGGACCCGACTTACGACTGGTCCGATGCCCTTACCCGTCTCAAGGGTGTAGCGCTGCTGCAAATGACGCTGCCCGGTGCGCCGACCATCTATTACGGTGATGAGGTGGGGCTGGTCGGCCCGACTTACTATTACGGTGGCAAGTGGGAAGATGATCCGTACAATCGCCAGCCGTATCCGTGGCTGGATGAAGGTGGCAAGCCGTTCTACACGCATTTGCAGGCGGGTGGGGCCGGTCACACCGACTTGTTGCCTTATTACCAGACATTGACGACGGCACGCAACGGCCATGCGGCGCTGCGTACCGGCAGCTTTGATACGTTGTTGGTCGATGATACGGCGAATGTGTATGCATACGGCCGTCTCCTCTCCGATTATTCCGATGCGGCTGTGGTGATTGTTAACCGTGACGGCGCGGCACAAAGCGTGACAGTCGATGTTAATGGCTACCTGCCGGTTGGCGCTGCCTTCACCGATGTGCTCAACGGCGGCAGCTACACGGTCAGCGCCAGCGGTGAACTTGTTGTGCCCAGTGTGCCCGGCATGAATGGGGCCTTGCTGGTGGCTGACGCGGCCATGACGATGCCTCCGGCGGCTGTGAATGATTTGGTGGCAACGGCCGTTGCCAGCGACGCCATCGACCTGAGTTGGAGCGCGGCAGCTGGAGCCACCAGCTACGATGTGTATCGCAGCCCGGTGAGCGGTGGTGGCTATGCCTTTGTAGCAAATGTGGCCGGAACCAGTTACAACGACACCGGCTTAACGGTTGCTAACGACTACTATTATGTGGTGGTCAGCCGCGATGACGGCACACTGCTGGCGTCTGGTTTTTCCAACGAAGCATTGGCAATAACTGGTTACAGCATCGGTTGGGCCGGTTTACAGTGGCCGCCAAGCATTAATCACACTATTAGCGCCGTTAATCGTACCGACAATATCTACGGCCAAATCTGGATTTCGGGCTTTACGGATGCCTCCTCCCAACCGGTGCCTGATGTGATAGCTCAGGTTGGGTTTGGTCCAGATACCAATCCAACCGGCGCTGATTGGATTTGGTCGCCGATGGCGCCTAATGCCGGTTATGATTTTAGCCAGAACAACGATGAATATGGCGGCAGTCTATTGCCTGATATGCTGGGAACTTACTGTTACACCACCCGTTACAGTGGCGATGGTGGCAGGAGTTGGTTCTACGCCGTGAATGGGCCGGATGAAGGGAATCCAACCTGCCCTGGACCGTTTGGTGTACTGACGGTGGCAGCCGGTGCGGATACAACTGCGCCCGCTGCACCAACTGGTTTGGCGGTGGCCGGTACAACTAACAGCACCGTTTCGCTGATGTGGGATGCGCATCCCAACACGGATGGCGATTTGTACGGGTTTGAAGTGTACCGCGAGAATGTCGCTGCGCCTGGTTTCAGCCGCATTGACACGATTGCCGATCCGGCAGCGGTCAGCTACACGGACGACAGCGTTGTTACCGGCGAGACGTACAATTACAACATCGTGGCTTTTGACGACAGCTATAACCGGTCGGCAGCATCGAACACGGTGGCGGCGACGGCTGAACCGCGACTGGTCAGCGTTACTTTCCGCATTGGTGTGCCGGATTACACGCTGGGCACGGTTTATATTGTGGGTGACATTGCTGAATTTGGGCCGTGGAATCCGGGGTTGGCGCCGATGACGCAGGTGGATGCCACGACGTGGGAGTACACGCTGGACATTCTAGATGGCACGAGTATGCAGTATAAGTTTACACGTGGCAGTTGGGACACGGTGGAATCGTGGGGCAGCATTGTTTCAGTTAACAACCGCAGTCTGAATATCAGCTATGGCACGGATGGTACGCAGTTGGTGGATATGACAGCTACGGATTGGGGCACTGGCGCGGACAGCACGAAGGCCGTGCAGTATTGGCGTGACCCGCTGGTGGTGAGTACCATACCGGCTGATGGGGCGATGGATGTGCTGGTGGATACGGCCGTTTCCGTCACATTCAGCAACTCCATGCAGCCAGACACCACGTTTGTCGTTGAAGGCCCGGCCGGCTCGGTTGCCGGAACCTTTGCCTATGATGACGTCACTCAGACTGTCACCTTTACGCCGGATGCTGGCCTGGTTGATGGAACGACTTACACGGTCACTGTGGCCGGAGCCGTTTCGGTGGGCGTGCCCGGCGGCGACAGCGGTGTGCTGCAAGCCCCGGTTGTGTTTAGCTTTACCACCCACGTCATCACGGTCGAAGAACGGCTGGCCAGTTTGAAGGATATGGTCAATGGATTGGTGGATAGTGGGGTGTTGCTACCTCATTACGGCCGTATCCTGCTGCGCGACTTACAGGTGACGGAGCAGCTCCTGAGCCGGGATTACTGGCTTTACGACTACCTGGCTGCGCTGCAAATGAGGGTCTTTATCCAGCATGTGCAGTTGTTGGTACGGCTGCATCGCTTACCGGCGGTCGAAGGCCAACTGTTGATTGACGAAGCCTGGGTGATTATTGGGCAGATTTTGAATCAATAGCTCAACTCGCCGTTTTTGATTGTTGAATGGAACGGCCGTTGCCTGCGGGTAACGGCCGTTTTTGATTTTCCAGATGGTGTGACGATAGTCACATAACATCTAACACTATTTTTTGTTATGATGGGTTGGGGATTGGGACTGTTGACTGTAGCTGAGATCGTTCGCGGCCACTAAGAGGGGAATTAGAGTGGACAGCAACGCTGGTAACGGTACAATATTTTCCTTATTGTTTCCTGGAGGCAATGAAATCATGGGCTTTGCATATGATCAAGGAAGTGAACGCGAAAACAAAATGATACCCAGCCCAGAATCTACATCTGCCAGATATGTACTTGTCATCGACGATCAAGACACTGTCTGTGAAGCTGTGGTAGATATTCTTGACTTGGAAAGTATTCCTGTCATAACGGCGTTAAGTGGTCAGGAGGGTATTGACATTTATTGTGAGCGCCAGGCCGAAATCGGATTGGTAATATTGGATTTATCTATGCCGGGTATGAACGGCCATGAAACGTATGAAGGACTGCACAAAATTAATCCCCAGGTGCCGGTTATTGTTTCTTCCGGTTATGATGAAAAAGAGGTTTTACGGCGCTTTAATGGCACAGGATTGGTGGGATTCCTGAAGAAGCCGTATAATTTGGTGGCGTTGTTAGAAACAGTAAAACAGCATATGGGATTGTAGTTTTTAATCTGGCCTCCCTTTGCTGTCAAGGAGGTTTTGATGAAAAGGTCACGCTGGCTGGCTTTGGTTTTTTCTGTCGTTTTAGTTTTGACGGTGGTAACGGCCGTTTCCGCACTCTCGTATCGCGTTAAATGGGGCGATACACTCAGTAGAATTGCTGCCCAATTTGGCGTAAGTATCCAATCCATCGTCTCTGCCAACAACATTAGCAACCCCGACCTCATTTACGCCGATCAACTCTTGCAAATACCCGATGGCAGCGCTACCCCCATTCCCCAGACCCCACCGCCAACGACCCCGCCACCGACCGGCGGCACCTACACCGTAAAAACTGGTGACACCCTCTCCGCCATCGCTCGCCGGTTTGGTACAACTGTCGCTGCCATCGCTCAGGCCAACAATATTAGTAATGTCAACCTGATTTATGTAGGGCAAGTTTTGGCCGTTCCCGGTGGCGGCAGCAGCCCAACACCTGTTCCGCCGTCGCCAATCCCCAGCCAAAACTTTGGCCTGGGCGCCCAGAGCAACAATATGGCCCACAAAGCTGAGATGGAACAGTCGGGAATGACCTGGGTCAAAATTCAACATAAGTGGAAACCAGGTGACGATCCGGCCCTTTTGAACGGCTTCATTCAAGAGGCTCACCAAAATAATTTCAAAATCCTGTTAAGCATCACCGGTGCGACGCCCTACCCGGCGGTCAACGGCATTGATTTCAACGCCTACGTCAATTTTGTGGCTGGCGTGGCCGCTCTTGGCCCCGATGCCATCGAAATCTGGAACGAAATGAACATTGATTTTGAATGGCCGGCCGGGCAAATCAGCCCCACAACCTACGTTAACAGTTTGTTGGCTCCCTCCTATAATGCCATCAAAGCGGCCAATTCAAACGTCATGGTCATCAGTGGCGCTTTAGCGCCCACCGGCTTTGACAACACGCAAAATGCCTGGGCCGACGACCGATATCTGGCCGGAATGCGATCAGCCGGAGCCGCCAACTTTGCCGACTGCATTGGTGTCCATCACAATGCCGGCGCCACTTCCCCAACGGTTAGTTCAGGTCATCCGGGTGGTTCTCATTACAGTTGGTACTTCCAGCCAACGCTCAACCTGTATTACAATACCTTTGGCGGTGCACGCCAGCTTTGCTTTACCGAGATTGGCTATTTATCGCCTGATGGGTTTGATAGTTTGCCGGCCAATTTTGGCTGGGCCAGCGGCACATCAGAAGTTGAGCAGGCACAATGGGTGGCTGAGGCAGCCAGCATAGCAGCCAACAGCGGCAAAGTGCGCCTGTTTATCATTTACAACCTGGATTTCAATACATACACTGATACCGACCCCCAGGCCGGGTATGCGATTATTCGTCCCGATGGAGATTGCCCAGCCTGCACGCGTTTACAGGCGTTATTCCCATAAGTTTGGTTAGTTGGGAGGCAGGAACCCTTTCTGCCTCCCCATATTTTAATCAACCAGGATGGTTGTCTCATGTTTGGCCATCTCTTATAATGCTTTACAATGTTAGTTCGGCCAACAGCCTCAAAACTGTCATCCATCATACCATCGGCTTTATTCGTTGTTTACCAATTGGGTGAGCCGGGGCGCAAAATAGAGCGTCTTTCCAGTGTTTAGATTGGAGGCAGGATCATGAAAATTCGACAAATCCTTTCCCGTAAAGGCATGAACGTGATTACAATTGGCCCCGAAAAGCTGATACGTGATGCCATACATTTGCTAGTAGAACGCCAGATTGGCGCCCTGGTTGTGGTTGATGCCGATAAAAAACCAATCGGTATTTTATCCGAGCGGGATATCATCCGCCGCGCCGCTGAAAATGAATCAGTTTTCTCAGAAACGGTAGCTGATCTGATGACTAAAAATATTATCACCGGTATACCGCAGGATGAAACTTCCTCCGTTGCTGGAACAATGACCCAAAAACATTTTCGCCATCTACCCATTGTCGAAGATGGCGATTTGGTTGGCATCGTTTCCATTGGCGATATCTTAAAAGCCGAGCGGGATCAATATCGAGGTGAGATTGATACGCTGGAAACGCGCATTTTGGCGGGTGAAGGATAAAAGATAGAGTTCCCTGGTCATCGGGCACCGGGGGGAGTTGTGTTTTAGACCAACAAATTTGTACATTCCCATGTCAATCAGACTTTGGGCAGTTAGTGATTGTTGACTGTTGATTCGTGGTGTCGTTAAGGCAAGAGCAGTTTATAACTTATGCGTTTTGAGCGGAGAAAACTGCGCTTGCTTGAGAGGAATCGTTTTTTTGAAAAGTTATTTGTAAACGATTCCTAAACATTGCCTTGCGCATACAGACCAAAGGAGCTTTTGATGTCAGAAATTGGAACAGATTTAAATCCGCTGCGCGTAGCCATTATCGGCGCCGGCCCTACAGGATTTTATACGGCCGAACACCTTTTTCGCCAGAAAGACCTGGTTGTAGAAATCGATATGTTTGAGCGTTTACCGACGCCTTACGGCCTGGTGCGGTTTGGCGTGGCTCCCGATCATCAAAAAATCAAGTCGGTGACAAAGGTTTACGATCGCACGGCTAAAAAGCCGGGATTCCGTTTTTTTGGCAATGTGGAACTGGGCAAACATGTCACAGTGGCCGATTTACGCCAGTATTATCACCAGATTGTTTATACCACAGGTGCGCAGACTGACCGTCAACTGGGCATTCCCGGTGAGGATTTGAAGGGCAGTTATCCGGCGACTGAATTTGTCGCCTGGTATAACGGTCATCCAGATTATCGCGATTATGAAGTGGATTTGTCGCAAGAAAGTGCGGCAGTTGTCGGCATTGGCAACGTGGCGATGGATGTGGCCCGGATTTTGGCGCGCACGCCGGAAGAGCTGGCAACAACAGATATTGCTGAGTATGCGCTGGAAGCGTTGGGCAAAAGCAATATTAAGACGATTTACATCATGGGGAGACGCGGTCCGGCGCAGGCCAAATTTACAACGCCCGAAATCAAAGAATTGGGTGAAATGCAGGATGCGGATGTCATTGTTTTGCCGGAAGAAGCAGAATTAGATGAGATTAGCCAGGCTGAATTGGCCAATGCTGATCGGGGCACGATGAGTACGGTTGAGGTGATCAAGTCTTATGCCGGCAAAGAACCCAGCGGTAAGTCTAAACAAATCCATGTTCGTTTCCTGGTTTCACCGGTGGAACTCATTGGCGATGAAGATGGCCAAATTGTCAAAATGCGCCTGGTGAAGAATGAGTTGTACTTGACGGAATCGGGCAGTTCTCGTCCACGGGCTACGGATCAGTTTGAGGAGATTCCTGTGGGGTTGGTTTTTCGTTCAGTTGGGTACCGGGGGGTGGCGCTGCCGGGTGTACCGTTTTATGATAAGTGGGGTGTGATTTTGAACCGGAACGGCCGTGTCATGAATCCGGAAACCAATGAGCCGGTGTTGGGTGAATATACCGGCGGCTGGATTAAACGCGGACCATCTGGTGTGATTGGGACAAACAAGCCGGATGCATTGGAAACGGTGAATCATATGATGGCTGATCTGGCAGAGGGAAACGTGTTGACCCCGGTGTACCCTTCGGCTGAAGCGGCTGTGGCGTTGGTTCAGGAGCGGCAGCCGGATTTCTTTACGTATGATGATTGGCTGGTTTTGAATGAACAGGAAGAAGCGCGGGGTGCTGCTCTGGGACGACCGCGAGTCAAGTTTACCAGCGTTGCGGAAATGAAAGCGGCTTTAGGCAAGCGCAGTTTATAATTTATGCATTTTTAGTGGAAGAAACTACGCTCGCTTGGTAGGAATCGTTTTCTTTTTAAAAAGTTATTTGTAAACGATTCTTTAGGTCGGGAATGATATAGCGAACCTAAATAACATGTGTATGATTGTTTTGGAAAGCTACAATTTTTATGGAAGTTGAAATTTATACAGACGGCGGGGCTGATCCCAACCCGGGAATTGGCGGCTGGGCAGCCCTGCTGCTGTCTGGTGAGCATGAAAAAGTGCTGACCGGCCATCAGCCGGAGGCGACGAATAACCGGATGGAGTTGACGGCGGCGATTGAGGCGTTACGGGCGTTGAAACGGCCGTGTCAAATCGAATTCTACACCGATTCCGAATATCTGCGCCGGGGCATCACCGAATGGATTGAGAAATGGGCCAGTAAGAACTGGCAGCATAAAAGTGGTAAGCCGGTATCCAATGCCGATTTATGGCAGGCGCTTTGGCCGCTGGTAAAGCGCCATGAAATCAACTGGCACTGGGTCAAAGGACATGCCGGCAATCGTTACAATGAGCGGGTCGATGCGCTGGCTCGCCAGGCCCGGCTGGAAATTACGCCCGACGCCCAGATTTCAGATGACATCCCCCGGTTGTTTGTGAGGGCTTCTTGCAAGGGTAATCCGGGGCCGGGGGGCTGGGGCGCCGTACTGGAATTAGGTGGGGAGACGGAACAGGCCAGTGGATCGGCCGTTAGCAGTACGAACAACCGGATGGAGATAACGGCCGTTATTGAAGGACTCCTGCTCCTCCCGGCCGGCAGCACCGTTCAAGTTTTTACCACGTCAGACTATTTGTACCAGGGCATAACTGGCTGGATTCATGGCTGGCGTAAACGGGCCTGGCAGAAGAAAGATGGCAAACCGGTTGCGAATGCTGATTTATGGCAGGCGCTTGATCAATTGAGCCACCAATACGCTGTCCGGTGGATAAATGTAAAAGGGCAGGAAAAACCTGCCCTTGAAGAAGCGGGTAAACTGGCCGTCAATGCTATTCATGTAGCCTGAAAAAATCTCTAATCTGCTTCACGAATAAACTTACAAGTCGCGTGTAAAAAGGCGAAATTACCAACCGATGGCATAAGTTCCATCACCTCGACAATTTCAAACACATTATCATCGAACGTGACCTCATCACCAACTTCGGGCTTTTTATCTACATTGATAATCGCACCTGTGTGTTTGCCGCCCAAGACCACATAACTTACTTTATAGAAAATGGTGTTGTTATCCTCATTCATCGTCAAACTCCTCGTGTGGCTATCAGGCGATAGTCAGATTGCGGTGCCGTAATTTGAAAGCAATATCTATGGCCAGATTTCGCATGACGATAAAGCCGATACGGTGATTGGCATTACACAGGTCGAAAAACTTATGACTTTCGACCAAATAGAGGGTGACGCCATTTTTAGTGGCTCGAACTGAAGCCGAGCGATGCCCCTGGTCAATCAAGGCCATTTCGCCGATAACCTGGCCTTTTCCCAAAACAACGAGGCTGCGGGTTTCCTCGCCGCTTTGGACATAAACATCGACAGAGCCATCGGCCACGATGTACATTTCTGTGCCGGTTGTATCCTGTTCCAGGATTAATTCTCCGGGCGCAGCTTGTTTTTGGACACAGATTTCAGCGACTTGTTCTAGTTCTGACTCGTTCAGATTGGAGAACATTTGGACACGTTTCAATAAGTTCGAAATAGACATTATTGCCTCCTGGGAATCAAAGTTCATTAAAAGATCAGGTTTAGTAAATATTGACTTTTACAGTTGAATTGGTACAATGCCGCCAGTTGTTATTGTTTATAACTTATCAGCCGGAGTGGCGAAACTGGCAGACGCGCTACGTTCAGGGCGTAGTGAGCATTACGCTCGTGTGGGTTCAAATCCCACCTTCGGCATCCAAATCTTTTAGCCCGGTAACCCCGGGCTTTTTTTTGCCTGTTTGATTTAATTGGAAAGATGCTGAACGGTCTGCTGCCAGGGCAATGGTTACCTCTTTTGATTCATTGTGACAAAAGTTCAGGCAGTCGTCAACTATTTACTGATTTCTGTTTGAGAATTCGGCTACAAAATGTATAATGACCAGGCCTAATTTTGAGTTAATAACAAATTGTTTTTGATTCCCATGGCCAGAAGTACAGAGTTTGTGGGCAGGCGGGAGTCGCGGATTGTTTAGAATCATGTTGAGGATGACACTATGCCAATTTTTCTGATCGCTGTTGTGGCTATTATCGTAATCGTTGTCGCCGGGATTATCCTGGCTAAGGGAACGGCCGTTTTCGACAAGACCGTTCAGCAAAATCGTGTGGAAATGGAAAAAAAGGCCAGCACGGGTAACGGCTATAACATGGCCTTGACGATGGGGTACAAAATTCCGGTAGATGCCGATTACGAAACGCAGGTACGGGAAGCCCGTAAACTGTCTGCTAAACGAGCGGCTGCTTTGCCGCGCGGCGCCAATAACGGCATTGGCCGGCTGGGTGAGGCGGCTGAATTGAAAACAGCGTGGCAGGGTGTGGAACATGATCCGGTAACGGCCGTTAAAATTGCAGCGTATCATGGCTGGGATGGGCTGCGTACCGGTTATGTTGTCGCGCCGGTGGCGGCAACGGCCCCGGCCCCGGCAGCTGCTCCGGCAGCAGCGGACGTTGAACTGGTTCCCGGTAAAGATTACCCCGTCATTGAAATTACTGACGATATGTCACCGGCCGATATTCGCAAGGCGCGTATTGCCAATGCCAAGGCCAAATCGGCGGCCAATAAAGCGGCTAAAGCAGATGGTATAGCTGCTGCGGCTCCGGCAACGGCTGCGCCAGTCGCCGCCGCACCGGCTCCGGCAGCGGTCAATATTCCTGAACCAGAATTGATTGAAATTACGGATGATATGGCCCCAGATGAGGTTCGTAAGGCGCGTATCGCTAATTCCAAAGCAAAATCAGCCTACAAAAAGGCGTTGAAAGCGGCCGGGATTGATCCCCAGGCGGCAGCATCTCCGGCGGCAGCGCCTGTGCCAGCGGCGGCAGCCGTACCTGAACCGGCGGCGGCCAATGTTCCACCGCCACCAGAATTAATTGAAATTACGGATGATATGGATCCGGCAGCGGTGCGCCAGGCGCGTATTGCTAATTCCAAAGCAAAATCGGCCTATAACAAGGCGTTGAAAGCGGCGGGGATTGATCCCAAGTCAGTTAATAACTGATCTGATTGTGAATTGAATTTGAAATATTAACGGCCGTTTCCTGTGTAGGGAACGGCCGTTTTTGTTTACACTCGGCTGAGCAATAACTAAGAAGTGAAAGGCTCCCGTGGGCTTTGCCTCAACGAATCAGTAGCTGTTTTAAACGTGTGCCAGTTTGGCTTGTGACATTTAGCAGGAAAAAAAACAGCCGTTTGTCACTACTCACCCAGTGTTTTAGATGTCATTATTCACACAGATTTG
Source organism: Promineifilaceae bacterium (SeqCode) (assembly GCA_050301775.1). GTDB lineage: Bacteria > Chloroflexota > Anaerolineae > Promineifilales > Promineifilaceae > JACKCC01. Next base: position 5,474 of record JBNKZT010000015.1, on the reverse strand, counting down.
TTCTAATAATTCAGGAGGATGTGTGAAACCCCAAACGATTTACTTGATGCTTGTTTTGATTTTGATGATGGTTGGCTGCCGCGAAGGAGCACCTACACCGGTTGCCTTGGAAGCCAATGAAACTGCTGTTCCTCAGCCGCCAACGGCCGTTCCCACAGAAACGGCTACTTTACAATCAACCGACACCCCAGTTCCAACAAATACGCCAGCGCCAACATTTACTTTTACCCCATCGGCAACGCCGCTGCCTTTGTTGGTCGTGTTTGTGATGGATGAAACTGGCGAGGCATCCTTGCCCGGCAGCCAGGTGCTGCTGGACGATACTGGTTTAGCATTTCATGCGGAGCAAACCGTTACTGCTGCCGGGCAGGTCACCTTTGCCAATTTGGTTGTCGGTGAAACGTATACGGTGACGGTAAAAGCGGATGGTTATCAGGATACGATTTTGCCCGTTGAATTTGGGACAGGCGTGACCGAACTGCAAGTTGTACTGGAATCGGGCGTTTTTGTGACCGTTTTTGGCGAAGATGTTAGTTTGCGCCGTGGACCGGGCACGGTTTACGGCCGTATCGGTGACATTGAAGTCGATACAGTGGTGCAGGTCATTGGTCGGAACGAAAGCGGTGACTGGCTGCAGGTATTGACTGCTGACGGCGAGGAAGCGTGGCTGGCTGTTTCGCAAGTTGATGTGGGTGGAATCGAGGTAGCTGCGGTAACGGCCGTTTCCGCCCCAGCCACACCCACACCGGCCCCGACAACGGTAGCGGCCGTTCCTGTTTCTCAACCACCGGCAGTACCAGTCATCCCCGCTGGTAATCTTTTGCAAAATCCCAGTTTTGAGAGTGGCGATTTAGGATGGTATCGTGGTGTGCCGGTTCGACTATATGACGTCTCAAACAATCCTCAGTTTGTCCATTCTGGCACGTATGCCGCAATAGGGGTTGGCCGTTCAGGCTATTCTCAAACTGTCTTTAACGTGATTCCTGATCAAACATACCGGGCCGGTGTGTGGGTTAAAATCTGGTCAAGTAGCGATGAGGATCGGACGGTATCGGAGAATCCTGGAGATTTCGCCGTCCGACTATGCATTAATCCCCTGAATGAAACAGATGCCAATCGGGGTACAAATGTCTGCACTAGTTTTGTACGGCCGTTAGACATTTGGCAATACATCAGCATTGATGCGGTGGCTGTGCAAGATACGATGGCTGTTATTTTACATGCTGCGCCAATTGGCCCCAATCTGCCCCTTCATAACGAGGCAATCTTTGATGATGTTGCGCTGACGGCATCTTCTGTTGCTGCTACGCCCACGCCGGCACCGGCTGGGCCGCCAGTACGTCCGGCGCCGGTTCCGTTCAACGCGGTGGCTCTGGGAGACAATATGAGTCAGGTAGAATGGGTTTTGAACCAGATGGGTGGCCTGCTTGATCGTTTGTACAATGGTTCGTGGGAAACTTGTGAAGAATATGAAGGATATTACCGTCAAATAATGACAAGCCCAGCTTATCATTCGCTGCCCGATGAATGGCACGGCGTTTATAATGAATATATTTTTGCTGTAGAACACACAACAGATCGAAATAATGGCGTTTTTTCGCTTTGCCAGAACGGTGGAGGCAGCCTGAATGCTCAAGCTTATGGCGATGCCCGGTCGAGTATTGCTGATAGTCTTAATCGGTTGATTCCGGCTGTTCAGCAAGCCAATGCTTTGTTAGGACAGTAAGTTGAAGGAGGAGGAATTCATGCAAACTTGTGATAGGTGTCATAACTCCATTGTAGGCAAAAGTTTTACTGGAAAACGGAGGGATGGTTCGCCAGCCACATTGTGTTCAGATTGCATTAGCGAACTTAAAACGAAAGGCCAGCAGCAACAGTCAGTAAAAGCAAGGAGCGCCTCTCCTTCTGCCACTGTTGACAGGAAGCACAAAACAAGCAAATCTGATAGCAAATGGTATAATTACATTGGTCAGGGGGGATTGTTTCTCGCATTTGCTATACTCGTTTTTATTCAATTAAGTCGTTTGGAGTCGGGCGAGGTTTATTCGGTTCGCCTTTTGTGGCCGGTGATTATACTTTACCGAACACTTGGTTTTTGGGGGGCCGTAACATGTCCAGGGATAATTGCTTTTTTGCTTTTTGGCTGGGGAATAAAAAAATTGCTTGAGAATGTTGACGCTGATTAGGAGTGCCTGGCACGTAGGCCGTGCCAGGCACCTTTTTCTTAACTGAATATTGCTGCGGGCACGGCCGTTCCCTGACTCACCTGCACCGCGGACATCGAAGCCAGGTGGAAGATGCGCCGTAGCTCGCTGTGGTCCACCCCGGCGGCCAGCGCATGGGGGAAGCCGATTTCGTCGGCCAACGGCTGTACCGGATTAACGCCGTTGCTCTTGAAACCCATCGGCTTTTTCACCCCAAAACCAACGTAAGCCAGCGTGTAAATCTCCTGATTGAGCAAATCCAGCGCCGCCTGGCGCACGTCGCGGGCGCTTTGTTTGGAAGCATTGTCGGCCCCATCGGAGTAGACGATGACGATGCCGCGCACCATCACGCCGCTCTGCCGCAGCTGTTGGGCGTAGAGCACCATGTTAGTCAGCCCGCCGGCGACGGCATCGTATAGGGCAGTTGTGCCGTTGGGGTCGTAGGCTTTGGCCGTCAGCCGGGGGGCGTCGGCCAGATTGACGTAGCCGTGCAGCAGCTTGACCTTGTCCTCGAACAAAATCGTGCTGACCAGGATGTCGTCGCTGGCGGTGGAGCCGAGCATGGCGGCCAGGTAATTTTCGTTATAGGCGCGAATCAGGTCGGCGGCATGGGGAGCCATCGAGCCGCTCATGTCGATGATGTTCATGGCCAGGGTGACTTCGTTGGTGGCCAGTTGGTCCAGCGGCACGCCCACCGGCCCGGCCATTGTGGGGCCATTGAGATTGGATACGACCAGGTCGAGGGAAGCGGCCGTTAAGCCATCGTCCTGGGCTGATTGGAACAAATCGTCCAGGTTGCCAAGTCCGTTATTGGGGGTCATGATGATCTCCTTTGGAGGAGACTGGAGATTGGAGATTAGAGACTGAAATAATCACCAATCTCCCAGTCTCTAGTATCAAAACGGTAGTTTGTCTGTGCTGTCTACAAAATTCACGCCTTTCTTCTCAAAATCGGCGAAGCGGTTGAGGGCGATGGCGTGGAAGTCGACGTCAGGGTGCTGCACGGGGGAGGTGCAGTCGCGCAGGAAGTAGATTTTGCGTAGCGCATCGGGTTTGCTGCCGAAATCTTCGACCAGGTCTTCTACTGTTTCCAGAACGCAATGACTTTCTGCCTCACCGGCGATAAGAATGACGTCGGCGCTGGCAAGGGTGTCCAGGAAGGCTTTGTTTTTGCCGCCCAGCGGGTGATTGGGCACGGGCACTTCGGGCTGGATGATGGAGTAATGTTCGGTTTGGGGGATGCTGCCTTTGGTCAGCCAGGTGGGTTGGGTTTTGCGAGCCAGGCTGTGCCAGATAACGGCCGTCCACAATTCCGGGTCCAGCGCATTGCCGATGCCGCCAATCATGACGTGATAAGGCCAGATAGTCAGCGTCTTTTTGGCCTGCTCTTCCAACGTTTTGACGTAGTTGGTGGACTGCACCGGCATGACCAGCGGCCGCCAGACGCCGTTTTTGATGTCCTCGTAGGTGATCATCGTAAATGGGGCGGGGTGATTACCATCGGCGTCGGCCCACCAGGCGGGGTGGAAAATCTGGTGCGGCAGGTGGGAATCGAGCGAGCAGGTGATGTTGGTGATGCGTTCGGCATTGTTGTAGATGAACTCGATGGTACGCTGGATGTCGCCCACTGCGCCGGGCACGTTCAGGCTGCCCTGGGCGTGGCAAAAGTCAATCTGCATATCGATGATGACCAGATGAATTTTCTTTTTGTCCTCGACGGCGGCGGGCAGGTTGGCGGCCCGGGCCTCGGCGGCGATGGCGGCCACATCAGGGTAGAACAGGGTTCCAATACGGTTGGGATCGTAAAAATTGGGAAATTGGTTCATAGTTGTGTCTCCATTTCTGAATATTAAGTGTTAATACTACACTAAATCATTGAAGATATAATAGTGTATAAAAAACACTTTGTCAAGGGGCAAAAAAACAGCCAGTGGGTTGGTCCGCTGGCTGCTGTGAAGTCTGATAGGAAGGGGAACGGCCGTTTCGCTAATCGTCACCTTGAATGCTGTTGTAACCAATGCCGATGATGCCTAAGGCTACTGCGCCAATGATGGCGACGACCGCCAGCAAAATCAGGATGAGGGCCAGGAGGGCGATGACAATGCCAGCGCCGCCCAGACTGCCTTCCGTTTGGGCAGTGGTTCCGGCGGCGTGAACGGCCGTTGGCAGAAAAACAAATGCAGCCAGGATGAGAGCAGTGGTCAATCGTCGGATAAATTGGGTTAAGCGCATAATGGCAATCTCCTCAAGCAAATGATGAATCGTGGCGATTATACAGTGCCTTCAGGTGTTTAGCCAGTGTCGAATAGGGCGCAGATAACGTGGATTTTCAGGATGGATGGAAGAGGAGTCGAGACGGTTCCTGGATGAGTTGGCCAGCGGGGTGAGGATGGATCACGCCGGCACTGAGCGTAGTCGAAGTGGCCGTTCCCACCCCATCATTGTTCACCGGTTCAGACCAAACTTGCTTGATCTGGCCGCGCAAATCGCAAATGGTCGTGTGGCTCTGCTGCTGGCCGCGCTGGTAGACGGTGCGCTGGATGGTAACGGTGCTGGTCGTGAAGGTAACGGCCGTATCCCTCAAACTCTCTCCCTGCCCCAGCGGCGGAATGGGAATGTCATAGCTGCTGCCCTCGTGGATAAGAAAGAAGCGATACTCGGCGAAGATGCGATGGTAACCGGCCAGCGTTTCGGTGAGCGGCGAGGCCCAGAAGCGAGTCTGGTTACGGTGGGCGGTGGCGATGGCGTCCTCGACGTACAGTCCATCGCGCACAGTGCCGCACATGATCCACGTTCCGGCAATACGATAGAGATGGTGAGGTGTGGCGGCGAAAACGGCCGTATCCCGGAACAGCGCCGTCTCCAGCATTGTTACCTTTTGTGGCTGGCTGCCACTTACGTCCAGGATGAGAAGCTGGCCGCCCAGTGGTGGATTGACGGTCAGATGATCGCCGAAGCTGGCGAAGCGGTAGCCGGGACGGCCGTTAAACAAAACTGTCTCATCCAGTTTGCCGCTCAAGCCCAGCCGGACCAGTTTGTAGCAATCTCCTTCACGGACGATGGTGTGGATACGGCCGTTCCGCTGCACGGCAACGTGTTCGATAAAGCCACTGGTTGTGAAGAGATGGCGCGGGGATTTAGGAATTGGGGGATGGGGGACAGAGATGGTAGTTTGGCAGGCAGGGCAGTGGCGGCGGTTGGCCGGGTGATTAAGGCCGCAGTGAGGGCAGGTGGTCAGATTGGCGGCATAATCGGCCAGCAGGTGGGCGG
>JBNKZT010000014.1:0-33941 GCA_050301775.1 Promineifilaceae bacterium (SeqCode) | reverse complement strand
ACCTGGAATACACGCAAAACGACATCAAGACCCGCGTCATCCTGATCGAGATGCAGCCCGATCTGCTGGCGCCTTACCCGGAAGATTTGCGGCGGGCGGCCAAGCAGCAGCTTGAATCATTGGGCGTAGAGGTGATGCTTGGCCAGCCGGTTGTGGCAATGGCCGATGACCACATCACCCTGCAAGACGGCAGCGAAATCCCAACATTCACCCTGGTGTGGGCGGCCGGGGTAAAGGGATCGGCCTCGTTGGTAGAAATGTTGGGGGTCGAGGTGGGGCGAAACGGCCGTGTTCCCATCACACCCACCCTCACCCTGGAAGAACAACCAAACATCTACGCCATTGGTGATATGACGCACCTGGAAGCGCCGGATGGACGGCCGTATCCCATGCTCATCCCTGTTGCTCAACAGCAGGGCATCCTGGCCGCCCAAAACATCCTGGCCGACATTGCCAGACAGCCTGCCCAAACTTTTTCCTATCACGACCGGGGTATCATGGCTACCATCGGCCGCCGCCGGGCTGTCGTATGGCTGTACAACCGTATCCCTTTGAAAGGCTACCTGGCCTGGATAGCCTGGTTGGCTTTGCATTTATTGACCCTGTTGGGGTTCCGTAACCGGCTGAACGTTTTTGTCAACTGGGTCTGGAATTATTTCACCTACGATCGGTCGGTTCGCCTCATCTTGGAAAAAGCCGATCCGCCCAAACAGTAAGGGCGGGGATGAGGAGATTTGCAGATTTTCTTGATATTTATTCCATTCCCTCATCCCCCAATCCCCGCTATCTTTCTTTCTTCATCTGCTTTGTGAAATCTGTTGCAAATGGGGCTTGACAATTCATGACGCACTGTGTTATATTATGCCATGATGCAGTGCGTCATAAGCGCATTAAACAATTTTTGAATAAAGCGCCGAAGTTGCTTTCGGCACATAACAACAAAGGATTTTTGGAGGCAAGATATGGCTAAGGTAACGAATTTAGAAGAAATGGAAAAAGAAAACAGTATCCCGCAGATGCTGATTGGCAATGCACACAAATTATTCCAGGCCGGCCTGGGTGCAGCCATGATGGTACAAGACGAAGTTGTCCACCTGGCTGATAAACTGATCGAACAGGGCGAAGCCACGGAAAGCAAAAGCCGCAAACGGGTCGATGAATTTGTTGATGGTCGCAAAAAAGAGACTAAAGACATGACCAAGAAGCTGGAAAAGAACTGGGACAAGCAAATGGAAAATTTGCTGCACCGCATGAACATCCCCACCCGCGGCGAAATTAATTCACTCAATAACAAACTCACCCGTCTGACCAAAAAAGTAGACGAACTGAAGAAAGAAACGGCCTAATTAACAACCTGGCAATTTCTTTTAGAATTTATAGAAATGGGGCAGGCAATCGTCTGCCCTCTTTCAATTGGAAGAGGTAAATAAACTATGTCCGAAAAAATTGAAGTGATTGAAGAAGAAGTTGTGGAAGCGGGGAATTCGCTTCTGGCCGGTGTGCGCCGGGTATTGATGGCTGGTGTGGGCGCTGTGGCTCTGGCCCAGGAAGAGGTTGAAGAGTTTGTGAAGAAACTGGTTGACCGGGGCGAGATTGCGGAAAAAGACGGCCGTAAACTGGTTGATGACATTCTGGAAAAACGGAAGAGCCGGGCACAAAAAGCAGAAGATGCTCTGGAAACCCGGATTGAAGGGCTGCTGGACCGGATGAATGTGCCCAGCAAGAGTGACATTGACGAATTAAGCAAAAAGATTACGCTGTTGGCCCAAAAAGTAGATGAACTGAAGAACAAGAAATAGCGTTATCTTTTTTGTTCATCACGATGTAACCTGAAGGAGGGAAACGGCCGTTTCCCTCCTTTTTGCTGCCAAACCCCAAACAGCCCGCTACACTTCCCTATAAATTCAGGCTATAATTTATGACGCAGCGTATCATGAACCGACTCAAGGAGCAGAACGATGGCCGTCATTAAGCGTTATCCCAATCGAAAACTATACGATACCGAAGCTAAAAAATATATCACCCTGGACGGCATTGCTGCACTAATACGTAACGGCGAGGAAGTACAAGTCGTCGATTATACTACAGGTGAAGATTTAACCTCCTTAACCCTATCTCAGATCATCTTTGAACAGGAGAAGAAAGGGGGCGGCTTTTTACCCAAATCGGTGCTGACCAGCCTGGTGCAGGCCGGAGGCGACACCGTCAACACCTTGCGCCGTGGCTTGACCGCACCGCTTGATTTGTTTCGCCAGGTTGACGACGAAATCGACCGGCGGCTGCAAGGCCTCATCAGCCGGGGGGAAATGGCCAAAGAAGAAGGCCTGCGCCTGCGTCGTAAGCTGCTGAACCGTGAATCTGATGCCGATGAAGACATCGAGCGGGTTTTGGCCGCTCACGGTGTCCCCAAAAAAGAAGAAATCCAAAAACTTAACGAGCAAATCGAAACATTGGCGGCCAAGCTGGATACGCTGCTGGCCGATGATCTCAACGAGTCATAATCTTGCCTAAACGATGCGCAACCAACTGGGAGTAACGCATGAAGATTGCCGGTAATCGAACCATTTCTGCACCGCAAGCAGTTGTTGAATCGGTCCTGCGAGATGGCCAACGGTTGGCTCAAGCCATCTCCGATTTTCAACTAAGTCCCCCACTGGATGAGCAGCACCAACGAGGCACGCTGACGATCCAGGTCGGCCCTATGCGGGGGCAGTATGAGGGTGCATTTACGATTACGGAGTCAAAAAGCGTTGTTTGGGAAATCGTTTTCGACGGCCACAGCGCTCAGGGGATTTTTCAAGGACACGGCCGTATCCACCTGACACCCCACAACGAGCAAACTATCATCCAGTACGAAATTGATGTTGAAACGGCCGGGCAGTTGGCCAATTTGCCGCCGCGTCTGCTATATGCCAACGTCAACGCCATCGTCCGCCGCTGTCTGGACGGCATTGAACGTGTTCTGTGGCCGGAGAAATTTGTCGTTGAGCCGGCTGGGTCGCGGGTATGGTTGAAAACGGCCGTTCCCGGCATCATTTTACTATTGGGCATATTCTTGCTAATCTACCTTGTCAGAAAACGATTAGCATAAACCAATTACAAAATCGTCGCTCTGCGTTCTCCGCGCCCTCTGCGGTTCTAGAAAGAATTCATGAAAGAGATTATTCCAGCAGCTGAACAATGGCTTGAAACCGGGGAGCAAATCGCCCTGGCCACCGTGGTGGCTACCTGGGGGTCGTCGCCGCGCCAACCGGGGGCCAAAATGGCCTTCACCACCGGTGGTCAAATCGCTGGTTCGGTGAGCGGCGGCTGTGTGGAAGGGGCCGTGATTGAAGCGGGCCAGGAAGTGTTGGCCACCGGGGTGCCCCGCTTGCTCCATTTTGGCGTGGCCGACGAGACGGCCTGGGATGTAGGGTTGGCTTGCGGCGGGGAAATTGCGGTGTTTGTGCAGGATTTGAGTACGGCCGTTTACCCTTTCCGCCGTGATCTCAGCCAGCAAAACCAGAGCGGGGCCAGTGTCACCATCATCAGTGGGCCAAATGCAGGACAGACATTGGTTGTGGGCCAGGGTTCGCGCATTGCCGGCGAGCTGCTGCCCGATTTCAGTGCCGCTGCCATCGGGCTGGCCCAATCGGCCCAACGGTCACAGCGGGTGCAGTTGACCGACGAGACCGAGGTTTTTGTGGATGTCGTTCGCCCAGCGCTTGTGCTGCTGATGGTTGGCGGTGTCCAGATTGCTCAGGCGCTGGCCGCGCTGGCTCACACGGTTGGCTATCGCACCATTGTTGTTGATCCGCGCCGCGCTTTTGGCAGTGCGGCCCGCTTTCCCCATGTCGATCAGCTCATTCAGGCCTGGCCGGACAAGGCGCTGGCCGAGATTGAACTGACTCCGGGAACGGCCGTTGCCCTCCTCACTCACGATCCCAAAATCGACGATCCCGCCTTAAAAATCATCCTCAACAAGCCGGTTTTTTACATTGGCGCGCTGGGCAGCCAATCGACCCACGCCAAACGACAGGAACGCCTGCGCCAGATGGGTTTCGACGAATCAACCATTGGCCGCATCCACGGACCGGTCGGCCTGGACATCGGCGCCCGTTCGCCGGAAGAAATCGCCCTTTCGATTATGGCCGAGATTGTCTGGGCCTATCGAAAAAAATTATAAAAAATCCGCACCCTCCGCGTTATTCCGCATCCCAAATTCTCTTGTTCATAACTTCTCCAACAGCCTGCTAGTGTTTCGCGGCTTAAATAAGTCTACAGTTGACGAATGCTGCGAAACACTTAAACAGTTGAGCGCATACGCTTTTTCTTCTAGCAAGTTATACTGCACGTGGGCATAAACTGACATTTTGCGAGTGAGGATATTTATTGGTATTTCAGGCGAGTATAAAGGTCAAGTTTTCCTCATTTCAAAATGCAATACTATGACTGTGTTGAGTATATTTGCGCCCAACTGTACTAGTATTGCTTTCCATAAGTCCGCATAAGGTTTGTAGTGCCCACTTTAGTGGGTCGCCCGGCTAAAGCCTTTACTACAAACCTGATAAGGATTTACGAAAACGTGTACTAGTGGTTTTTGTGGACGGCGCTCAGCAGGACTAATCTGGTTCACGACGCGGGTGCCAACGCCTCCCTGGCGACCTTTGCCAATAAAGCGCGCGAAGTCGGGCTAATCTGGTCGGCTTGAATGCCCTGCTGACGATGATGGTCAGACAGCAAGACGTCATCGGGGCATTGGATGATATGGGACTGCGCGGCCAACTTTCTGAGCCGTTCCTCAAAAATCTACCAAAAGTTACCCAAACCTACTCAAATCTGATATAAATCCCGACAGCATTCAGCCAATGAGTAAAATTGGACCTACGATGAAAAATTATCCGGACAAATCCATTCAATTTAATCTGGGTCGCACCCTGCGCCTGAGCAGCTTCCACATCGGTTCCGCGATGGGTGACATTCTGGTTACCAGCATCTGGAACCGGATTATGATCTCCAATTTCGGCATTCCGGCGGCGCCGGTTAGTTTACTCATTGCCCTGCGTTACCTGCTCTTCCCGGTCAGCCTGTGGGCCGGCTTTTTATCCGATACCAAACCGCTTTTTGGCCTACGCCGCACCCCCTACATCTGGCTGGGCCGGGCGATGATGGTCGTTTCCCTCCCTCTCCTGGGCCTCAGTCTGGGACGCCTGGAACTGGTGCAAAACGATTTTCTGGGCTGGACGTACGCCACTATTTCATCTTTACTGTATGGCGTAGGGCTGCTCATCTCCGGCAGCCCGTTCCTGGCCCTGGTGCGCGATTCAGCACCCAAAGCCAAACAGGGTATCGCCATCAGTATGGTGCAAACAGCCTTGATTGTATTCTTCGCTATTGTGGGGATTGGCTTTAGTTACTGGATGCAGGCTTATGATGAGCGCATCTTCTGGCAAATGGCTCTGACGACGATGATTGGTGGCGGGATTTTATGGTATTTATCGATTGCCGGGGTGGAAAGACAGGTACTCACTGCTCAAAAAAACAGTCTGCCCGCAGCCGAAACCGGTCCTAATTTGGCCGCTTTCAGGCAAACCTTCCAAAAAATCTGGGCCGATCGGCGTACGCGCGGTTTTTTCATCTTCCTGTCGCTGGCAACCACTGCTGCCTGGGCACAAGATGCGATTTTGGAGCCATTTGGAGCGGAAACATTCAATTTGCCGGTTAGCCAGACGACCCGTTTTAATGCGTATTGGCAAGGCGCAACGGTTATCACATTGATTGGTGGCGCTTATTTATGGCGTAAACGGCCGCCGGAAACGCACAGCGGTATCACCAGCGGCGGGCTGATTGCCATGTTTGCCGGGATGGCGCTGCTGGCTGTGGCTTCCCTGTCCGATCAGGTACACTTGCTTGAAGTGGCGCTGCTGCTGTTTGGCGGCGGCTTTGGCGTCTACACGTTTGGCGGCCTAAGTTTGATGGCCGTCATGTCATCGGAAAAAGAAGCGGGCCTGTATTTGGGCCTGTGGACGATTGCGGTAACGGTCTTCAAAGGATTGGGCGTATTTATGGGTGGGGCTGTCCGCGACTTGCTGCTGCTCAATCTGGCGCTGCCGGCATCACTGGCTTACGGCGTTGTTTTTGGTCTGGAAGCTTTGGGGTTGTTGGCCGCGGCCCTCATTTTGGCTCAGGTAAATGTCCTCAGCTTTGCCGAAGATGTGGGCCGATTTGTCAGCCGCACCGAAGCCCAGATTGCCGGCGCGGATTAACGATTAAATACTCGCTTAAGTAAATCAGCAACGCCTAAAGCATTTGCTTGCTGTCGCAGGTATGCTTCATCCAATCTTTCTGCTTGCACAGAGACAATACTCAACACATCTCGCCACTGCCGCTCGGAAACTTCGCCACCCAGCCGGTACCATTCCAACTTTGCCAAGATGGTATCTTCTGCTGTGGCTATTTTTGCCGTTCGTTCCGGATCAGTGGCCACGATTTGTTTTTTTCCACGCATAATTTGGTTGCGATCAAACGGACGCGGTTTGGGGATAAACACGTCAACCTTGAACATCGTTTCCAGGTGAATCAAATTGAAACTGCTGTGACGCTCAATCGCATTCCGTATTGCATTTTCATCAATATAAAAAGCGTCTTCCAATTGATGGACAAGCAACTTGACGTGTTCAAAGCGTAGGTCGGCTACCAAATCACTATCCATCGTGGCTCTAGCCATGCCATGTCGCGCGCTGGCCAGTGAACCCCCAATAATGTAGTCAATGCCTAATCGCTCAAAAACATCAATAACGAGCAGGGTCACAGCGATTGGTTCAGAAAGCATGGGAACCTTCCTGAGTCAAGGGACCATATACTTTTTCAGCTAATTCTTCACCCAGCAAAAGATCGGCCAGCCGACGGCGAATTTCTGGTAAATCTGCTTCAGGGTAACGTTCGCGTAACCCGCTTAATGCAAATTGGCGCACAGCAGCGTTTAATTCCCCAACCATTTCTATTTTACGCCATGATGGAGCCTGGCGTAGTAGAGCTATCAAAACAGCTTCTGCTTCTGGTGATGTGTCGGAAAATAGGCGTGTCATGATTACTTTGATTATTACGCGTCAGATTCTGATTGGCAAGATTTAGTGACCAGTTTCTAAAAATCAAAGCCGAGTTGACGGCCGTTCCCCTCCTCAACCAATTTACTCACTCCCACGCCTAACAACCGCATGGGCCGGTTTTTCGGCCAGTTCTCCAGCCAGATCGCCTCCGCCAGCCGGTAAATCTCCGTTTCGCCATCAATGCCTACCGTCACCGACCGTTGGCGAGTAAATGTTGTAAAGTCAGACCAGCGAAACTTCACGGTAACCGTGTGGGCCACCAGGCTGCGTTTTTGCAAGGAGTGGGCCACCTTGCCGCACATCTGGCGTAGTTTGTCACGCAAAACGGCCGTATCGCTGATGTCGCTGTTAAATGTCCATTCCTGGCTGATGCTTTTGGGTGGGCCATGATCGGTTTTGATGGAACGGCCGTCCACACCCCGTGCCCGATCTTGCAATTCAACCGCATGATTGCTAAACCGCCGCCGCAGTTTTTCAGGATCAGCCTGGGCCAGTTGGCCGCAAGTTTCAATGCCTAACCCGGCCAATTTTTCCGCCGTCTTGGGACCAATACCCCAAATCGCCCGCACGGGCAGCGGCGCTAAAAAGGCCGCCTCCGTGCCCGGCGGCACCACCGTAAATCCTTCCGGCTTGTCAAAATCGGAAGCAACCTTGGCCACCAATTTGGCTGTAGCCAGCCCCACCGAGGCTGGCAGCCCGGTCTTTGCCTTCACTTCAGTCCGAATGTGCGCGGCAATTATTTCCGGTTCAGTGTGTTGGCTCAAATCAATGTAAGCTTCATCCACACTGATTTGCTCGAGGGGGCCATACTGCCGCAAAATAGCCATCACTTGCCGGGAACATTCACGAATGCGGGGCCAATCGGCCGGTACCAGTTTAATAGTGGGGCAAAGACGAACGGCCGTTGCTGTAGGCATCGCCGATCTGACCCCCATCTTGCGCGCCTCGTAGCTGGCCGAAGCCACTACACCCCGCTGATTGGGTTTACCGCCTACCGCCAGCGGCACAGTTCGATCTTCAGGATGGTCCAGCCGGTGGACATTGACATAAAATGCGTCCATGTCCAGGTGTAAAATGGCCCGGGACCAGGTTAATGAACCAGGATTGACCGAATCGGACTCACTCACGGTGCAAATCGTTCCGGCTCAATGGCTGTTTGGGCCGGTGGCTGAGGCATAGTGAAATAATTTTGCAGGCTGAACACCGTCAGTGGCTGAATCAGACGCTGCGTTTCTATTTCAATGTCGCCGTAACCACCGCCCAAAAACCAGATAGCCGCCCCCTTTACCTGGGGAAACTGGGCATAGAGATTGGCCGCCCAGGCGATGTCACGGATGGCCCGATCCGGCGGCGGCACACTCTCATACGTCCAGCCCCACTCGGTAATAAGAACTGTCGGCCGCGGGATGCCATATTGATCACAAATACGGAACAACTCCTGAAAACGGCCAATTTTATACGGATATTCGTGGCCTATATCGTCAACTAAATAGCTGTACTCATGCAGGGCAATGGCGATGCGGTCGGGATTGGCCGCAGCCAGCCGCAAGAACTCAAGCATCGCCGGGGACTGCCAATCTTCCGGCTCCGGTTCACCCGAAGACCAGCCAAAGGCGGCCCATTTGTAGCCATCGCGCAAAGCCAATTTGGCTGTCTCCAAAGAAAATTGAGCCATCCATTCGGCGCGATTTTTATCCACTTCGTTGACGGTCTCCAACCAGACTAGATTGGGGTTCAGCTCTGGCGGGAAAGCATCGATATGTTTTTGCCAATGGATTTGCGCCGCTTGTTCCGGAGGCAGGTCGTAAAAGGGCACGTTGTAATCATCGCCGCCGGCCGCGTTACGGAAAACAAGTGTGTGAGGCACTCCGCTCTGCTTCATCAACTCCTGGGCGATGTAGACAGGTTCAGCATTATCGGCTGTTTTGATGAAAAACGGGACACCGGCAGCGTCTAACTGACGCATCCATTCTTCCAGCCCTTCCATCGTGCCGTTTATGCCGGCATGGAAACCGATTTTATTGTAGACCAGGGTTTGTCCTTGGGCCTGTAATTGGGTTTGTAAAGCCGCAAAGTCGAGTGTAGGGATGGGCGTTGGCGCGGCATTGATCGGCGCATCGATTTCTTCCGGCGAACTGCCCACAACGGCCGGAAGGTAGATTTGGCTGCTTGTATCGGGATTGGGGGTGTTTTGCGGGCTGGGCACGGCCGTTGCCACCGCCGCTTCTGTCACAACCGGATACGCCTCCGGGGGTGGGATCGTGGGAACGGGGTAGGGTGCGGGAACGGCCGTATCCGTCGGCAGCACAACCAGCGGCATCTCGGTCGGCAGCAGCACAGTTGGCGGCGGATCCTCCTGGCGGCAGCCAACCACCAACAGCCCCAAAATAACCAACCAAAAGAACTGATGAAGGAAGGAGGGAGTGAAAGCCACCCCTTCACCCCTGTCCCCCTTCACCCCATCGCGATTATCCAACCGTGATCAAATCCCGTGGAAACGTCGTCAACGAACGGTGTCCATCCGGCGTAATCACCACATCATCTTCAATGCGTACACCGCCCCGTCCGGTGAGGTAGATGCCCGGTTCCACCGTAAATACATTGCCCACCGCCAGCGGTTCCTCGTTGCCTTCCATCATGAATGGCGGTTCGTGAACTTCCAGCCCCAGCCCGTGTCCGGTGCGATGGAAAAAATATTGGCCATAGCCGGCATCTTCAATCACGTCCCGCGCGGCACGGTCTACGTCCTGGCCGGTTGCGCCAGAACGGGCCACTGCCTTGCCTTGCTGATTGGCAAGTTTGACTATCTCAAAAATTTGCTTGAATTCTGGCTCAATCTCACCCACAGCAAAGGTGCGGGTAATGTCCGATGGGTAGCCATCAACGTAGCAGCCCCAATCAATAACGAGGAGATCGCCAGCTTGCAACGGCCGTTCCGTCGGCACAGCATGGGGCGAGGCACTGTTCGGTCCAGCAGAAACAATCGGCCCAAACGCTATCGAATCAGCGCCGCCTTCCATCTGGAGTTGGGTCAGCTTAGCCGCTACCTGCTTCTCCGTCATGCCAATTTTGATTTGCGGGATCAACTGTTCAATCGCTTTTTCAGCGACCGCAATTGCCTTCTCCATCGCTGCCAGTTCGCTGTCATCCTTCACCATACGCAGCGCGCCCATCACCGGTTCGGCGTGAGTAATTTGTAAGCCGGGCGCGTAGCGCTGCAGCAGTTCCAGTTCCAGCACCCGCATGTGCAGGGCTTCAACACCCAGCAAATAATCGGCCAATTCCAGATGGGCACATGCCTGTTGGAACGCACCTGTGTAGCCTTCGTCATCTGTCCAGGCGAAGATGCGCTCCTCAGGAACGCCGGCATCGCGCGCTTTCATCGCTTCCAATGACGGCATGATGATGGCCGGTTCATCATCGGCCGGGAAGAAAAGGATGATGGGACGTTCGCTAACATGCGTGTGAATACCGCTGAGGTAGATCATGTTTGGTCCTGGCATCAAGGCAATACCATCCACACCATGCGCCAGGATTTCTTTGGTTAATCGATCAAGTCTGTTACGGTTCATAATTTTTTATGGGGGGAGACTGGGAATTGGTTCGTCTCGGTCAGTCTCCAATCCTAGTCTCCAGTCTCTAATTCAATTAAAGGAATTCCGGCTTGAACAGATTCGCCGGTTTGACAATGGACGGCCGTTACCACACCATCATGCGGCGCTTGAACAGGAATCACCATCTTCATTGATTCCAGCAGGATGAGCTTGTCACCCGTCTCAACCCGGTCGCCGACAGCTACCAGAATTTCGGAGACAACGGCGGGGATGGCCGCAGCCAGTGAGCCGTCGTGGGTGCTGCCCCCGATAGGTCGTTGGCGCAGGCGTTCGTAGGTGAATGAACGGCCGTTTACCCACAACTGCCGCTTATCCCCAGCCACATGCGCCGCGGCGCGAATGCACTGCCGCGAACCATCGGGCCGCTCCACTTCCAGCACAAACGTATTGGCATCCGCCTGGAGAATGTGCAGCTCCGTCGTTTGACCATCCCGCATCACCCGCAAATGGTCGCCCTGCCGCAGCACCTCAAGTTCTGCCGTTTCGCCGTCAAGACTGACCTGAATCTTTGTCATCAAAAACCAACAATCTGTTACAAACGTTCAGCTATCAGCAATTCAGTTAGTCAGCCAATGGGTTATCCTTGAAAAACAGCTTTTGGGTTAACAAAGCGAACGGATAATTGTTTTGTTGCTGAACGCCTGCAATTTGTAAAACAGTCGGCAATAACGAATTACCGATCACGGGTTTCGGAACTAGCCCTTGATGTAATCCTGCAAATGATTAATCATGCCTTCCTGCTCGGCCAGCAGCGCTTTCACCACATCACCGATGGAAATAATCCCTAACAATTCACCTTCTTCTGATAGGACAGGCAAGTGGCGAAAATGTCTGTCCGACATCATCGTCATACAAGTTTCAATGGAATCTTTGGGTGTTACACAAATCACGTCGGGCGTCATTGCTTCTTTAACAGGTGTTGTGCGGCTCGATTTGCCGTGCAAAACGACCTTACGAGCATAATCCCGTTCGGAAAAGATGCCGGCTACCTCACCCTCTTGTAACACCAACACAGCCCCCACGTTCATCTGGTTCATCAATTTTAGCGCATCGAAAATGGTCGTATCTGGACTAACGGACCACACATCATTCCCTTTGGTACGCAATAACTGGCTAACAATTGTCATCGTCAAACCTCCTCATGCAACGTTTGGCGGGATCAAACCGCAGTTGATAAAAACGGCCGCCTCCCCACAATCATTATCGCCTGTTTTGTATGATTATGCCATTTGTGATTAGAGGCAAATTAGTTTCGCTTAACGTGCAGGGTGAATCCGTCAACGGCCGTTACCCGTACCACCTCTCCCTTCTCAATCGCCTCGGCAGCCTGTGCCCGCCACAATTCACCGGCCACCAACACCATACCATTAAAGGACTCGCCATCGGCAACGGCCGTTAACGCCGTACGCACCGGCCCTTTTTGCCCGACCAACCCTTCACTGCCCGTGGCCGGTTGGGCGCTCTGCGCCCGCAAAGCCATCGTCACAATAAAAATAAAGAAAGCCGCCGTGATCACACTGACTGTCACCGCCCCGGAAATGGAAATCCGGGCAAATTCCGGCGTTCCCGGCGAATTAAACAGCACCAATAAACCGGCCAGCAACGTTGCCGTCCCGGCCAGCGCCAAGGCGCCATGCACTGGTGCTTTCACTTCCAGCACAAACAGGACAAAAGCAACAGCCACCAATCCCAGACCAAACCAGTTGGCCGGAAGCTGCCCCAAACCGTACAGCGCCAATCCCAAACAGACCACGCCAATAAACCCGGCCACCCAGCCGCCAGGGCTGGACATCTCGATCAAAATCGCCTGGACACCGATGGTCAGCAAAATACCCAACAACAGCGGATTAGAAAGTGCATGCAGAATCTGTTCGATGATGTTCATATCGAAGGGTTGGGCAGTGGCGGTTCCCGTTGCCAGCACAACTTCCTTTTCATCCACCACCACCGTCAAGCCATCCAACTGGGCCAGCAAATCCGGCACATCTTCGGCAATGGCGTCAATCAACCCGATGTCCAATGCTTCCTGAGCATTAACCGCGCGGGCATCGACAATCATCTCTTCGACCAGTTTGGTCACTTCCTCACCGCGCCGTTCCGTCAAACTACGCATTAATGCCGTCAAATCTTCCGTAATTTTGCGGAAAATCGTTTCATCCAGTTCCGCGCCCCCTTCGCCCACCGGTGAAGCGGCTCCAATCACCGTCTCCGGGGCCATCGCTGACGCATGAGCCGCCACCGTAATGATGCTGCCCGCCGACGCTGCCTGCGCCCCACGCGGGCTGATGTAAACGATAATCGGCACTTCAGCCGCCCGGAAACTACGTACAATTTCCTGTGTCGTGTCCACCGCGCCGCCCGGTGTATTGAGGATGATGAGCAGCGCTTCAGCGCCGGATGCTTCAGCTTCGGCAATGCCGCGTTTAAAATAACTGGCCATCGCCGGCGTCACCGCGCCTTCAATTTCCAGCACCAACACGTTCGGCCCTTGTGCCTGCACCGCCCAAACGCCCAGCCAGAGCAAAAGAAATCCTAAAATCAAACCCGACCTTTTACGCATCTTGACACTCATTACTCGCTCACTTACAAACTTGCCCACTTGCCTACTCCGCAACCGGTAAAGCCACAAAAAACGTGCTGCCTTCTCCTGCTTCACTTTCCACCCAAACCCGTCCCTGATGCAGCTCGACTAATTCTTTGACGATGGCCAATCCCAACCCCATCCCTTCATGGTGGCGATCCAGCGGATCTTCCACCTGATAAAATCGCTTGAAAATCCGTTCGTATTGGTCGGGGGGGACGCCTACACCATTATCAGTAACAGTAACCCAGACTTCTTTGTCCCTGGTTTCAGCAGCAATTTCGATATGGCCGGCCTGCGGCGTAAATTTGATGGCGTTGTCGAACAGGTTATTGAGCACTACTTCGATAACGCTGCTGTCGGCCATGATGGGGATTTCGCTGTCGGGCAGGTTGATGGTGACGGTTTGTTGTTTGGCAACGGCCGTTTCATCCCGTTCCGCTATCATATCCCGCACCAATTTCACCAAATCCATCCGGGCCAGATTGAGCGATTCGCGCCCGGTGTCCACATATTGGAAGTTCAGCATATCCTGAATCAGCGTCCGCAGGTGAACGGCCGCATTCAAAACCGTATCAAACTGTCCCATCATCTCCGGCGATGCTTCCTCACGCAAAAACGAGAGGTAGCCTAAAATTACCGTCAGCGGCGTGCGCAGTTCATGCGAGGCAATCGAGATAAAATCCGTTTTGAGCTGATCCAAATCATTCAACTCGGCATAGGCCTGACGCAAATTATCATTCATCCTGGCCCGTTCCACGGCCACCCCGGCGATGTCGGCCAAAATCGTCAACAATTCGGCATCCTGCCGGGTAAATTCGCCGCTGTTCTTGTTGATCGCTTCCAGCACACCCACCGGCTGCCGGTCTACATCGCGCATGGGCACACCCAAAATGGCCTGCGTTTGAAAATCAATCACCTTATCCACATTCTTGTTCCAGCGCGGGTCTTCGGCAACGTCGGGAATGAACATCGGTTTGTTGGCCCGGAGGATGGCGCCGGCAATGCTGCCGTTCAGCGGAACCGGAGTGTTGGCCAGTTGGGGAGGAATCTCGTTGGAAGACGCCACAATGTACAAGTCACGGGTTTGGGGATCAAGCAGTAGAATCGACGCCGCTTCTGTGTTGGTTAAGGTTGCTGCCTCGCGGATAATGTGGGTTAATAATTGATCCAGGTTGGTGGCGGAATTTAGAATACGGCTAATTTCCACCATGCGTGCCAGCCGGGCCACACCGAGTTTGGCAAATCTTTCTCTCATCGCGATGTCTCCTTCAAGGGTGCAGAGCAGGTTTGCCGCTTTGATTCTTTGCTACTTTTTTCCTCTGCCTCTATGATTATGATACGGTATGTTGAAGCTGTATACAAGCAGTTCTAATGATGAGTTTTGAATGATGAATCCACTAAAAACCACAGATTTCGCAGATTTCGCAGATGATTCCCTCTGGAAATTCTCTGCGCTCTTCGCGTCCTTTGCGGTTTTTCATGAATCGCAATGATTACTGACGGTCGGTTAGCTCTTTATTTGCATATTCCCTTTTGCCGCCACCGCTGCTCGTACTGTGATTTCAACACGTACACCAGTGTCGGCGACTTGAAAGGAGAATACACGGCCGCTTTATGCCGCGAAATTGAGCAGGTGGGGCAGTTGGCGGGTGGGAAACGGCCGTGTCACACCATCTTCTTCGGCGGCGGCACACCGTCCCTCATGCCACCGGCCATGATGGGGCAGATTTTGCAAACCATCCGCCGCCACTTTGCCCTGACCGATGACGCCGAAATCACGATGGAAGCCAATCCGGGAACGGTGGATAGAGATTATTTGACGGCCGTTCACAATCTAGGCGTCAACCGGCTCAGCTTCGGCGTACAGAGCGCCATTGCCAGCGAACTGGCCTTGCTGGAACGAGAGCATGACTTTCCGGCCGTCATCGCTGCCGTGGCCGATGCCCGCGCCGCCGGTTTCGATAATTTCAGCCTGGACCTGATTTACGGTGTGCCGGGGCAAACGCTGGCCTCATGGGAACAAAGTTTACGGGCCGTACTGGACTTTCAACCATCCCATCTCAGCCTCTACTGCCTGACGATTGAGCCGGGTACACCCATGAACCGCTGGTTGGGCAACGGCCGTATCCAGCCCCCCGATCCCGATTTCGCCGCCGATCAATATGAACTAGCCGCCAAAATTCTGGCCGAACACGGCCTGGGCCATTACGAAATTTCCAACTGGGCACTGCCCGGCCAGGAATGTCGTCATAACCTCGTTTATTGGCGTAACCAGGAATATCTGGGGCTGGGTGCAGGTGCGCACGGCTCGGCCAACGGCTATCGTTACGAAATCGTCAAGCAGCCCCGTGTCTACATCCGGCGGATGGAAGGCAAGGTCGATGGGCCATTCCCACTGTCGGCGGCCACTGCCGCCCACCATGTCGTTGACCAGGCCGAGGCAATGTCGGATACGATCATTACCCAACTGCGCCTGCTGCAAGAAGGTCTGGATTTAACTGCTTTTCAGGCTCGATTTGGCCAAAGTTTAGATGACGCTTTTGACGGCACAATGAGTCAGTTGGTGGAATGGGGATTATTAGTAGTGGGTAACGGCCGTGTCCGCCTGACACACAAAGGCCGCTTTCTTAGCAATCAAGTTTTTTACCGATTTATGTAAACAAGTTTGCGAGTGGCAAGTGTGCAAGTAAGCGAGTTGGCAAGTGATAAATAACTCATCCCTCAGTCCCCAGTCCTCAGTCCTCATCCCTCATCCCTCATCCCTCACCGTCGCCATCATGGCCGGTGGCCAGAGCAGCCGCATGGGGCAGGATAAATCATTCGTGCCTTTTGAAGGCCGCCCCATGATTGAAACAGTCATTGAGCGGGTCACCGGATTGGGTGATGAGCTAATCATCATCACCAACAAGCCCGATGATTACGCCCATTTTGGTCTGCCGCTGTTTAGCGATGTGTATCCGGATCATGGGTCGTTGGGGGGAATTTATACGGCCGTACACTACGCCAGCCATCCCCACACGCTCGTCGTCGCCTGCGACATGCCCTGGCTCAACCGGCCCCTGCTGCAATACATGATCTCACTCAAGGAAAGCGCCGACATTATCGTCCCCCGCTGGAATAACTTTCCGGAACCGCTGCACGCCATCTACCACAAAATGTGCCTGCCGCACATGAACGCCAACTTGCAAGCCCAACGGCTGAAGATTATTCGGTTTTATGATCAGGTTTCGGTGAAATATGTGGAGCCTGAAGAGATTGTGAAGTTTGATGGTGACGGCCGTTCCTTCGCCAACATCAACACCCCCCAAGATTTAGCTAGAGGAAAAAGCAAAAGCTAGAGGAAAGATTTTCTTCCTCTAGCTCTATCTCTAATCTCTAGCTTTTGTTCGCCAGATAAATCTGCGCCGCTCGTAGTGTATTTTCCATCAAAAGCGCAATTGTCATCGGACCAACACCGCCAGGAACCGGCGTTATGTAACCGGCAACCTCTTTCGCTTCGTCAAAATTCACATCACCCACAAGCTTATACTTGCGGAACAGATTGACCAACTCACTATCCTTACAATCGTCAGGAATTTGGTCCTTGAGGTAAACCTTATCACAGTCAGGGCAGTAAACACCCATCTTGCGACGACCACCCTTCTGTGACTCATCCTGGCGATGGGCAATGAAGGTTTCGCCCGTAGCGTCGCACGTCCACTCGCGATCAGCAGAATGCTCGACCCACTTTTGATTGATGCCTACGTCAATCACGGTCGCACCCGGTTTAATCATGTCGCCAGTAACCATTTCTGCCCGGCCAATCGCCGCGACGACAATATCGCCCCGGCGGACATGCCCTGCTAAATCCTGGGTGCGGCTGTGGCAAACTGTCACCGTCGCATTCGCTTTTTGCAGCAGCATGGCCATCGGCTGGCCTACAATGTTGGAACGGCCGACAATCACCGCATCCTTGCCATTAGGATCAACACCGATCTCTTGCAACAGGCGCATACAACCGGCAGGCGTACACGGCGCGAACAGTTCGTCGCGCCCCTTCATCGCCAGACGACCAATATTGATGGGATGGAAACCGTCCACATCCTTCTCCAGGTCAATGCTGTTCAAAATCGCTTCTTCATCCAAATGCCAGGGCAGCGGCAGCTGCACCAAAATACCGTTTACATTCGGGTCAGCATTCAGATCAGAGACTAATTTTTCCACTTCTTCCTGCGTGGCGTCGGCTTCCAACTTGTGGCCGATAGAACGAATACCCAGCTTTTCGCAGGTACGCTGCTTCATGCCCACATAGGCCGCTGATGCCGGGTCTTCACCAACCAAGACAGTGGCTAGACCAGGTGTGTAATCATATTTTTCTTTCATTTCAGCTACGGCTTGACGTACTTCTTCCTGAACTTTCAAACCAATCGCTGTGCCATCGATCATTTGTGCTGTCATTTTTCACGATCCTTATTGGGTTATTATGGGAAGGGAGGATGGAGGAAACGGCCGTAACCCATCTCCTCAACAACTCCCCAATTGTTAAAACGAACTGACAAAAAAACAAAAAGCCCCCATCAAAAGCGGTGGAGGCTCTAAAAACACAACCATATGAGGCAACCTAAAACTCACCCACCCAAAATCATTTAGGCAGAATCTCGGTTGCCATAAACTTATCCAGCCAAATGCCCAGCGCAATGGCCAATGATAATGCTGTGAACGTAAAATAGCCGCCGCCATACTCATCAGGCGTCGTTCCAATCCAATAAACAATCCCCAACGTTACCACGACACCAAAAGCAATAGAAATCACAGCAAGCAAAAAACGTTTCACCAGCATAATTAACGACCTCCAATCAAATGTTTATTAACCTATAAATTATAAATAAATCCGTGTCCAACCACAAAAACAAACCGCCCCCATTAATCAAGCATCAATAAATTAAGGAATCGTTTATAAATAACTTTTCAAAAAGAAAACGGTTCCTCTCAAGCAAGCGCGGTTTTTCCCGCTCAAAATGCACTAGTACACGTTTTCGTAAATCCTTATCAGGTTTGTAGTAACGGCTTTAGCCGGGCGACCCACTAAAGTGGGCATTACAAACCTTATGCGGACTTATGGAAAGCAGTACTAGTTAAAAACTGCGCTTGCCTAAACCGGGGTACTGTTTTCCAATGCTTCACGAACATGCTCCGTCAAATCTTCGGGCGAAATAGGCTTTGTCAGATACTTTGTTGCCCCCAAGCGCAGCCCGCGATTAATACTATCCAAATCAGTTTTAGCGCTCAACATGATAATGGGAAGATCAGACATACCTTCGTGACCTCGAATGGATTCACATACCATAAAACCATCCATCCCCGGCATCATAACATCCAGCAAAACAATATCCGGCCGATTTTTTTTAACCTTGGCCAAAGCATCTGAGCCATTTTCTGCTTCAGAAACATTGAAACCAGCCCGAACCAGCATCAAACGCAGCAGCGTACGTGCCATTGGTTCATCATCAACAATCAAAACCGACTGCGGTGTATGTTCTCCTGGTTCTGGTGAAAAATATCTACCCACTATGACCGTTTCCGTTTATTAGGTTGCGCAAAAGGAAAAAACACTGGACATAAAAGGAAAGCTTTTAATCTGCTTACCTTCAAACAACAGGCTGTTTTCTCCTTTCACTGCTCCTTCTTTCAACGTATATTTTATTCTAATATTAATTTGAGGCAATCCACTGCTTAATCCGGCAGTGTATTCTCAAGCGGTAATGCTATTTCTAATCCTTCTTTCGCTAACAACGTGCGCGGAAAAACTTGACGCGTTTTTACCAGGATTTCTGCCACATCCTGATCGGTCAGATCTGGTCCGTAATGGAACAAGGCTAGATTTTTTACCTGTGCTTCCAAAGCAACCTGAGCTGCTTCATACCAGGTGCTATGCCCCCAATCTTTATATTTGTCCCGCTCCGCCATTGTCGCAAAGTGCGCATCATGAATGAGTAAGTCTGCTCCCTGGGCCAACTTCAAGACATTTTCATCCAATTCGTCACCGTGCCCCACGTCGCTGCAATATGTGAATACATAACCACTATTTTCGATTCGAAAACCCAAACAACCGCCGGGGTGATTCAAATCTGCTACTTTGACCACTGTTTGGTCGCCTAAAACAATCTGTTCGCCATCCTTGACCTCTTTCACAATCAAGTCTGCTGGCAGTGATTTATAAGCGTACGGAAGGTAAGGTTCAATAAACTGCCCTGCTAAAACTTCTTCTAACCGCCGGCCTACTTTCTTCTGCCCAACCAAAACAAGTCGATTAGTTCGGCCGAAAACAGGTAAAAAGAATGGGAATCCCTGAATATGGTCCCAGTGCGTATGGCTGATCAAAATGGTACTGACAATGCGGTCGGTTGCTTCCTGTAGAAGCTTTTTCCCCAAAAGCCGGATTCCTGACCCAGCATCAATGATGATGCGATGTCTATCAGACGTAATAACTTCAATGCACGAAGTATTACCCCCTATCTTTATCGTATCTGGTCCTGGCGTTGGGATTGTTCCACGAACACCCCAAAATCGAATTTGCACCCCTACTCCTCATGAAAACATGAATTGGGTCAACGAACTCATTTTAAGTTCGATTGCGTTCAGTATACCAGACCGGTAATAAAATTAACAGATGAAACCATAAAAAACGTTAGACACAAATCAAACTGGATTCGGAAAAACAAAAAAGCCTGTTTGCGTTTACAAACAGGCTAATTCATCAAAATAATATCGGAACTGATCAGCCGGCCGATTCTTCTTTTTTTGTGTTGATGACTCTTTCGACGCTGTCGAGGAGTTCCTGCGGGCCAAAGGGTTTTGTGATGTAGTCATCAACCCGGGCGATATGCAAACCAAGCACACGATCAATGCTCTGAGCTTTGGCTGTCACGACAATAACCGGTATATCACGCATGGCTTCAGAAGCTTTCATTTTTTGATAAACTTCCCAGCCATCCATTTCGGGCATCATCAGGTCGAGTAAAACCAAATCGGGTTTGATTTCGTTAATCTTATCCAGGCCTTCTTGTCCGCCAACAGCACCTGTTACTTTAAACTTATTCCTATCCAGAATGAGCTTAACCAGCTCAATCATTTCAAGTTCATCTTCGATACAAACTACCTTTCTCAAGTCGTCAGCCATCTTTTTACCCTTTAGACACCGGGAAAACCTTAGTCAATTAAATCAACTTAAGATTATCACAAGCAAATTACATTGTCTACATTTACTATTGTACTACTACTTACCACAAATGTCGGTATCGAATTCTATCGAATTGGGGTCAAAAGTTCCGGACAAGGTGAGAATAAAGCAAATGCCCCCATTCGTAAAACGGCCGTACACTCGGTATAATCCAGTTTTGCATGTTAGCTAAATTACTGAAGGGCATGTTTGAACCACAAGTCGACGGTTGGAGGTTGTGTAATGGATAATTTTAAACCGCGCATCCTGGTAGCCAAACCGGGACTGGATGGACATGATCGAGGGGTAAAGGTCGTTGCCCGGGCGCTGCGAGATGCTGGTATGGAAGTAATATATACAGGACTGCGGCAAACACCAGAGATGATTGTGGAGGCTGCGCTGCAAGAGGATGTCAATGCAATTGGCTTGAGCATTCTTTCCGGGGCACATATGCCTTTGATGGCCCGGATCATGGAACTGCTGGCTGAAAATGAAATGGCCGATATACCTGTCTTTCTCGGGGGCATTGTTCCCAACGAGGATGTTTCGGCACTTAAAATCATGGGCGTTCAAGGTGTGTTTGGTCCCGGCACAAATATGAACGAAATTGTTGATTTTGTCTGGGAACATATTCGGTCCCGCTTATGAAATGGTACTGGTTGTGGATGAGTTGATTGAGCGCGCCCGGCTGGGTCAAGCGCGGGCAGTGGCTCGCTTAATTACGCAAGTCGAAAATAGTGAAACGGCCGCTTCCCACATTGTCCCCCAAATTTATGCGGCAACAGGCCGGGCGCACATCATCGGCGTAACCGGCGCACCAGGATCGGGCAAGAGCACCCTGGTTAATGAACTGGCCAAGGCACTGCGCTGTAAAGAGCAGCGGGTGGGCATCATTGCTGTCGATCCCAGCAGCCCGTTTACCGGGGGCGCTTTGCTGGGCGACCGGGTACGGATGCGGGATTTAGCAGGCGACAAAGGGATTTTCATTCGCAGTCTGGCATCACGCGGGAATTTGGGTGGACTATCGCAGGCAACGGCCGTTGTCATTAAAGTGTTAGATGCGGCCGGTTTCGACTCGATCCTGGTGGAAACAGTGGGCGCAGGCCAGGCCGAAGTAGATATTGCCGCCACGGCCCATACAACCCTGGTCATTGAAGCACCAGGGATGGGCGACGATATCCAATCGATCAAAGCCGGCATCCTGGAAATTGCTGATATTTTAGTTGTGAACAAGGCCGATCGGCCCGGCGCGGCACGGACGGTACGCTCGTTAAAAACGATGTTGCAGTTAGGGGAGGCCACAACCGTGCGTCATCACGGCCGTTTCATGCAGGCAGCCGCCGTTTCCGACAACGATCAAACCCAAACCCAATGGTCGGTTCCCGTTTTAGAAACCGTTGCCACCGACAGCACCGGTATCGCCGAGCTGGTCAATCAAATTGAAGCTCACAAAACCCATCTGCGAAGTACCAGTGGCTGGTTGGAACAGGAAAAGGTGCGCAGCCGGCGCGAAGTAGAACAACTGCTGCAAGCCCGGTTCATGGCTCGTTTTCAAACGGCCGTTTCCCATGACGATCGCAATCAGCTCATCACCGCCATCGCCAACCGGGAAATTGACCCGTATACGGCCGTGGCCGACATATTCAGCCAAATCAATCGTGCAAGCTGGTAAGTGACGACCAGCCCAACATCATCGACAACGACAAAGAGGCAAACAATTATGATGGCTTACGGAGAAATTAAACTTTTTGCCGGAACCGGCTGCCCGGACCTGGCGCAGCGCATTTCCAGTTACATTAACGTGCCGTTGAGCGAATGGGACATCCTCCAATTCCCTAACGAAAACATCCTGGTCCGGCTGCATGGCAGCGTTCGCGGCCAGGATGTCTACATTATCCACAGCCACAACCGCCCTATCCATCGCAGCATTATGGAAATGCTCATCGCCATCGACTGCTTAAAACGAGACTCAGCCGGTCGTATTACTGTCGTTATCCCCTACTTAACATATTCCCAAAGCGACAAAAAAGACCAACCCCGTATCCCCATTTCTGCCCGATTATTGGCCAACATGATTGAAGTCGCCGGCGCTGATCGCTGGATGACCATCGACTTGCATTCCGGTCAGATTCAAGGTTTCTATAACATTCCCGGTGATTCCTTGACTGCTTTTTATATTCTGGTCGATTATTTCCGGAAGAAAAACCTGGATGCCGTCGTTGTCACACCTGATTTGGGCTTTGCCAAAAGAGGCCGTAATTACGCTGCCGAACTGGATATGCCGCTGGCTTTTGTAGAAAAACGGCGTGTTGGTAATGAAAGCGTCCGTGAAGCACTCACATTAATTGGCAGCGTTGAGGGTAAAGATGTCATTATCGTTGATGACTTGATAGACACGGCCGGTTCAATTGAGCAAGCTGTTATGCTGGTCAAACAAAAAGGGGCCAAAGACATCTACATCTCGGCCACTCACCCGGTTTTGTCCGACCCGGCTGCCGAAAGACTGCGCAACATGCCGGTCAAGGAAATCGTCGTCACCGATACGCTGCCCATCCCTGAACGCAAAATGCTGCCCAATATGACAATCCTCACCGTAGCCAAGCTGCTGGGCGAAGTAATTTTGCGTTCGCATGAAGGCCGCAGTGTGGGCGAGTTGTTTAATGAATAATGAACAAGCCCGGTCGCTAATCTAAAGTTAAGATGAGTGGTGTAATCTAGTTACCTTTGATTTTTATTTGACGGGGATGGAACAATCTAAATCCGACCCGAAATCACGCAAAAACCTATGTTTAAGAAATTAGTATCCAAGATCGTTGGCGATCCCAACCAAAAAATTATCCAAGACCTACAACCGATTGTAGATGAAGTCGCTGCACTGGAGCCAAGATATCAGGCAATGGCGGATGAAGAACTTAAGGGGGAAACGGCCGTACTCAAACAACGACTCGAAGACGGCGAAACCCTCGACGACATCCTGCCCCAAGCCTACGCCCTGGTGCGCGAAGCCTCCCGCCGCGCCACCGGTATGCGCCACTACGACGTGCAAATCATGGGCGGCATCCTGCTCCATCGCGGTGAAATCGTCGAAATGCGTACCGGTGAAGGTAAAACCCTCGTCGTCACCCTGCCCCTTTTTCTGAACGCCCTAACCGGCAATGGTGTCCAACTCGTCACCGTCAACGAATACCTGGCCCGGCGCGACGGCGGTTGGATGGGCAACATCTACCATCTGCTGGGCCTGAACACCGGCTGCATCGGCCCGCAGCAATTTTCAGCCCTCTTTGACCCCGATTATGTTAACCCGGGCGCCGAACTGGAAGATGAACGCATGGTCCACTGGCGGCCCTGCACCCGCCGGCAAGCCTATCAAGCCGACATCACCTACGGTATCAGCAGCGAATTTGGTTTCGACTACTTGCGCGACAACATGGTCACCAATCCGGACAATCTGGTACAACGGGGCCACAACTATGCCGTCATCGACGAAGTCGACAACGTCCTCATCGACGAAGCCCGTACCCCGCTCATCATCTCCGGGCCGGCCGACACTTCCGGCAAGGAATACGCCCGCTTTGCCGGTTATTTGCGCGGCCTGCGGAAAAATACGGCGGAAGAAGATGAAGAAGCCAACGGTCATTATGATCTCGACGAAAAAAGCCGCAGCATCAGCCTGACCGAAATGGGCATCGCCGAAATTGAAAAGCGAATTCCTGAAATAGATTTCGACGCCGGTGACAGTCTGTATGATCCCCGCTTCTATCACCTGACCTATTACCTGGATAATGCGCTCAAAGCCCAATACATGTTCAAGAAGGATGTGCAGTACGTCATTCAGGATGGTGAAATTATCATCGTCGATGATTTCACCGGCCGTCTTATGCCGGGACGACGCTACTCAGATGGGCTTCATGAAGCCATTGAAGCCAAAGAAAATGTCACCATCAAACGGGAAACGATTACCGTTGCGACCATCACCCTACAAAATTATTTCCGGCTCTACGACAAATTGGCCGGCATGACCGGTACCGCCCTCACCGACGCCGAGGAGTTCGATAAAATCTACGAATTGGGTGTCACCCCGTTACCAACGAATGTGCAATATATCGTTGACAAAGGCGAAATGGGCCTGGTAGAGAAAAAGAGAAAGGTAGAAAATGCCGATGAGATTTCCTACCTCGATCCTCAAACCAGCGCCCCGGTCTTCTTTAAGCGAACCGATTATCCTGATCAGGTTTACGGCACCGAACAGGCCAAAGACCAGGCCATCATCAATGAAATTAAACGCGTATACCAGGCCGGACGGCCAGTTTTGGTCGGTACAACTTCTGTAGAACATTCCGAACTCATTCACCGGATGTTACAGCAGGAAAAAATACAACATAATGTTCTTAACGCCAAGATTCACCAGTCAGAAGCGTTGATTGTGGCCCAGGCCGGCCGCAAGGCTGCCGTCACAATTTCCACCAATATGGCCGGCCGTGGTACCGATATTTTGTTAGGCGGCAATCCTGAAGGGTTGACGTCGGAAGCGTTAGAAAAGGAATTATTTGATCGAACACTTGTGACAACGCTCGCTTTCCGATTGCTGGAAGAAAGTGAAGATGCAGCCCGCAGCATGACGCGAAAGAATGCCAAACTCAGTGAAGATTTGGTCGATTGGCTGCTGCAGCTTAAACAGCAATATGATGCGGCACTGGCCGAAATTGAAGAAGTGCAGGTAATCGGCTATCTGGGCCGTATTCTGCAAGAACCGTATGATATTGATTACAATAATCTATTGGCTGTATTAAGACTGGTACACAGTGGTCGGCTGGGTCAAGCCCGCGATTACCTGGATAAGTTAGACAAGGATACGGCGCTGGCGGATGAAGCGAAGGCGTTGTGGGAGGTTTACGGCCGTTACCAACAAGTCCACGCCGATCCCCGATTAGCTGCCCAATTCCTGGCCGAAATCCTGTTCGAAAAACATTACAACGCCCGCGCCGCCCTCATTCGCGCCGTTTTGGGCGACAATGAAGCTGAAGCCCAAAAAATCGTCAAGACCATTCCTGGCCTGCCGGCCAGCCTCATCGACCGCATCAAACAAATTCGGGCCGAGGCTGAAGTGGAACGCGGCGAAGTATGGCGGATGGGCGGTCTGCACGTTATCGGCTCCGAGCGGCACGAGTCCCGCCGCATCGACAACCAGCTTCGTGGTCGGGCAGCCCGTCAGGGCGATCCCGGTTCCTCCCGCTTTTTCCTCTCTCTGGAAGACGATCTGATGCGTCGCTTCGGTGGTGAAAGGCTCAAAAACTTCATGGGCCGCACCAACATTCCTGAAGACATGCCCATCGAAAGCGGTATGCTGGACCGCATCATCGAAAGCTCCCAGGAACGTATTGAAGGCTACAATTTCGACATGCGTAAAAACGTCGTTGAATACGATGACGTGATGAATAAACAACGGCAGACTATCTACGACGAACGCCGGGCCATCCTTCTGGGTGAAGAGATGGACCTGGATGGTAAGATCAGCGACGCCTTTGAAAACGCCATTGCCGAACTGGTAGACAATTACCTCGACAACTACCCGGCCTTCATGCGCGGCGAAATTGATCGGGCCATCACCGACTTTAGCACGGATGCTACTGATTCCATCAATATCACCGGTATCGTTGCCCGCCTGCGCGGCTTCCTCCCGGGTCTGCGCGATGTTGATCGGGCCGAGTTGGCCGATCTCTCCCCATCCAAACTGGCCGATCGCCTGATGCTGTTGGTCCATGAAAACGAGGCCGAAGGACGTAACTTATACCAATTGGTACAGGCAATGGGGCGCTTCCTGCCTCTGCTGCCGCCAGTTCCCAATCTAGCTATTTTGGCCAGCCGCCGGGGTGGACAGTTGCAAGCCCGGGAAAATATACGCCGGGATTATTTGAAACAAGTGGAACTGTTTTACAATGAGTTCCTGGCCGAACAAGTCGGCGAAAGTGAGCAAAAAGAAATCTGGCAAAAGGCTGAAACAGCGCTGGATAAATCATTTTCTCTCTTCAACGTGGACGGGCTTTCGGCTAAAAATGCCCCCTCGCGACATCTGCGCTTTAAGATGTCGGCCGATGAGGTACTACGCAATTTATTATTGGACAGTCTATCAGCACTTTCCAGCGAGCAGCTCGTTACTGCTTTGAACGGCTATGTCGCTACACAACAGGAAAAATGGCAGCAGCATATCGGCGAAGAAGAATATGAAAATTTCCAACGCTTTTTGCTGCTGAGCGCTATTGACCGTGAATGGCGTGACTATTTGACGGCGATGGATGATCTGCGCCGCGAAATCGGTCTGGCAGCAGTTGCCCAGCGTGATCCTAAGGTGGAATACAAACGACGTTCGTATGAAATGTTTGCCGACATGCGCCGCAATATCGATCAGGATGTGGTAGACCGATTTTTCCGTCAGGTTGCCTCGCATCAGGCATTTGTACAGCAGCAGCAGCAACAAGTGGCCTATCAATTACAATCGCAAGATGCCGGTTATCAAGTTGTGAAGCGGGAGAAAGGCAAGGGGGTTGAACTGCGGCGGGACGCGCCCAAAGTGGGCCGTAATGATCCCTGCCCCTGCGGCAGCGGCAAGAAATATAAGCAATGTCACGGCCGTGCCGGTGGTTCCCCATCTGCTCAACAAACAAATGGACAGGCTCAAGGTGGCAAGCAACGGCCGTCCCCAACCAAGCAAAAACCAAAAAAACGCCGACGTTAACGCAATAGGTGTTGACTTTTTACGTCTCTTTCACTAGCATGACTAGAAGTCGCACGTAAAATGGAACCATTGATTGTTAGGGAATAAACGAAATTCCTATTTCAAATTCCATTAATTCGTCCGATAATTAAGAAACTGGTTTCATTATGCTAGATGAAAGTGCGCCATTATTGGTAATCAAAGAACTACAGCGACGTATCACATCGGCCAACACACTCAATCAGCTGTTTAACATTGCGCTTGATTTCGGTCAGGCACAATTAGCTGCTGGAGAAGTAGAGTTAACGCAAACGGCCGTTTCCATACTCGATCCTGATACTGCCGATCTGCAAATTCCGCTCAACGAAACCGGTTATACACTCTGCCTGTACCGGGAACAGCCCTTTAGCGACGATGAACAGGCCTTAGCCGAAATGGGCGCAGCGCTGATGTCGACTGCTCCTTTTTTCCGGGCAATGGCCCGTCCTTCCGCCACCCAGCTTAAATTATTACAAAAAGTCAGCCAGACGGTAGCCGTTGAGCAGCAGTTCAAGGCGATTACCACAGTTCTGGGGCGCGGCTTTGCCGAAACAGTACCTCAGGCCAATGGCAGGCTGTTCTTGTGGAAAGAGGAAACGGGTGAACTTGTCGTTCACTCAATTCTGGGACCAACGGTAAAAACCGGCCCTTTGCTGCCAGTCAATGTAGATGAGATTATGACACAGGTCATCGAGACGGGGGAAACGGCCGTGCTAACCAATCAATCCCCGCCCCAACTCATTGTTCCGGCCACCATCAAAGACAAAGTCGTTGCTCTGCTTCAGGTTACATATCCCCATGGGGCACAAATCCCACCAGGCGACATTACTTTTCTGGAACTACTGGTCGGCTATTTGGGCATTGCCCTAAACAACACAAGACTGCTGGGCCAAGCATGGCAGCGCACCAACCAACTGGAAACGATTTACCGGGTCACCGATTCAACCCTGGCTTTGCAGCCATTAGAAACCACACTGACCGCCATTCAAGAACGATTGATGTCGGCCTTCAATGCTTCAACTTGTTACGTGGCTCTGTACGACAGCGACTCCCAAACTTTAACCTTTCCCTGGATCATCCGCCACCGTGAACGCGTTACCCAGGAACCCATTTCCATTCTGGATGTTAATAGTCTGGTCGCCTGGGTCATTGCCAATAACCAACCGTTCATTACCACCGACAGCGAAGCAGAAACAACACCCGTCAAGGGCATCCCGCTGGGCGATTCGCTGCCACGCTCCATCATCATTGTGCCGCTGCGCGATGGTACGAATGTTTTAGGCGCTATCTCAATCCAAAATGACGCGCCCCATGCCTTCGACTCATCTGAGTTCAAGACGTTCATGGCCGTCGCTTCCCATATCGCCACCATTATCAAAAATGCCCGCATGTATGACCAGACGAAGAACCTGGTCAGCCAGGGCACGCGTGATTACCAAACGGCCGTTGCCCTGCGCCAGGCCATTGCCATTATCAGCACCTCATTGGAACCGGCCAGCGTCCTCAATCAACTGCTCATTGCCTTAAGCAGCGTATTCACCTACGACACAGCTTATACTTTTTTCCTTCGGGATGATGACAAATTACAACATATCACCGGCCGTGATTTTCATGATCGGCCGCTGCCGGTATCCGGCCAAGATATGCAGGCAGCCTGGACCAACAGCCGCCTGATCAAAGGGAGTATTGAAACAAAAGAAGCAGTGGTAATTGGCAATACGGCCGTTGACCCAGATTATGTTTCTGTTTCCGGCAACGAGGCCATGCGTTCCTGGATGGGTGTTCCTCTTGTAGCCCAACGCACTATTGTCGGCTTTTTAATGGTTTATAGTGAACAATTAAATGCTTTCGGTGAACGGGAAAAATGGTTGGCGACGACGTTGTGCGCGCATACGGCCGTTGCCCTCAACAACGCCCGCCTTTACCAACGCACCCAGCAGCAGCTCTCCGAAATCAGCACCCTGTACCAGGCCAGCGCCACAATGACCGCCAACCTGGATCAAGACTTCGTTCTGCAAACGGTCGTTACCGAAATGGTGCGTGCCCTAAAAGTCGATAGCTGCACCATTTTTGTATGGGACGAGCATAAACAACAATACGATGCCGCGGCCCATAAAAGCATTCTCTATACCGAACAAAAACAAGCCGATGAAACAATCGGTTTAATGTCGGTCGAACATATGGAGAAACACCCAACCCTACAGCGCTTGTTCGAGACCAAAGAAATTTGCGGCTTGCGGCAGGGGCATACAGCATCACAAGATGATGCCGATTTACTGACAGCCTCCAACATGCAATCCATTTTGTTAGTGCCGCTGGTTCGGCGGCAAAAAATGCTGGGCGTGATTGCGCTGGGGCAGCACGCCCAACCCCGCATCTTCCGCCAAAGTGAACTGTGGCTGGCCCAAAATCTGGCCGGGCAAGCAGCGGTTGCGATTGAACATTCCCATCTTTTCTCCCAGGCCCAGCGCCGCATCGAAGAATTATCGACATTCCACAGCATTGTTTTGCAATTGAATACCCCGCTCCAGCTCAAATCGGTGCTGGATACCATCACAGAATCGGCTCTCAAATTATTAGCCGATGCCGGTAATCTTCACATTTATCTCTATGATGCCGAAAAAGATGAATATACATTTGGGTCAGCGCTGTGGCGGGACGGCCGTCGCCAGCCTGCCGTCGATCACATTCGCAAAGACGGATTGACAGCCAGGGTCGTCCAGGGGGGCAAACCAGTCGTTATCAACACGGCTAACACCCACCCCCTTTACCAATCGCCGCAGGCCAACGCCTGGGGCATTTCAGCCATTGCCGGCTTCCCCCTTAAACATGGCGATCAGGTAATTGGCGCCTTTACCATCACGTATTTACATCCCCATACATTTACACAGGACGAACTCCTGCTGCTCAATTTATTGGCCGATCAAGCGGCCGTAGCCGTTAAAAATGCCCGGCTCTTCGATGATTCACAGCGCCGCCTGCGTGATATGTCAGCCCTGGTGGACATGGCTAAACAGGTAACGGGTAATTTGAAGCTTAAATCTGTATTGCAAACAACCGTTCAAATACTGCAAGGCTTATTGAACGCACGGGCCAGCACAATTACCATGTTGTCAGACGATGAGACAGAATTAATCGTTGCCGCCGCTGTGGGCGTGAACCCGGACATCATTGAAAAAGCGCGCATGAAAGTGGGCGAAGGTGTATCCGGTGAGGCGCTGCGCCGCCAGGAAGCGATCTATATTCATGATGCTCACGATGAACCCGACTTTCTCTTCTTCAGCGATGTGGTTCGCAGTTTGCTGGTTGTACCGCTGGTGGTCCGCGACGAAGCAATTGGAACGTTGACCGTTGACAGCGATCAACCCAATGCGTTTAGTCCCTCGGACATTCAGTTGATGACGATTGCGGCCGCCCAGGTTGGCGTGGCCATTGCCAATGCCGGCCTGTTTGAGGAAATCGAGGAACGGGCAGTTGAACTGGCTGTTGCGTATGAAGAGTTGAAAGAAAGTGACCGACTGAAGGATGAGCTTGTCCAAAATGTGTCTCATGAATTACGCACGCCGCTGACGTTTGTTAAAGGGTATGTTGACCTGCTGCTGGAAGGGGAAATGGGCGTCATTAATGCGGGCCAACTTGAAGCGTTAAATATTGTTTCCACCAAGGCAGATGAAATAACGCGATTGATTGAAGATATTATTACGCTGCAGCGGATCGATGCGGGCAATTTGCAGCTTGATGCGATTTCGATGGCGGACTTTTTGAAAACGGCCGTTGCTTCGCACCAAATTGTTGCCAGTCAAAAAGGCTTGCATATCATTTACAAAAAACCAGCCATTAAAGCGATGGTATACATGGACAAGAACCGCATCAGCCAGGTTGTTGACAACCTGATCGGCAACGCCATGAAGTTCAGCCCGGATGGTGGCACCATATCTGTCACGATAACCGAACGGGCCGACGATGTATTGGTTACGATTAAAGATGAAGGTATTGGTGTTCCCAAAGATAAACAGCGCAAAATATTTGAACGTTTTTATCAGGTAGACGGCTCAGCCCGTCGTCGTTTTGGGGGAACGGGCATTGGATTAGCCATTGTTAAGCGCATTGTCGATGCCCATAAGGGTCAAATTTGGGTGGAGAGTGAGGTCGGCAAGGGCAGTGCCTTTTATTTTACATTGCCCAAGGTTGTAGAGGAAGAAACGGCCGTATCATTATCGGAAAACAGTCACTAATTTATCGGAGTACCTGTGTCAAAAAAACGAATTTCCCCTGAAACTCTCAAATCCATCCCCAAAATTGACCTGCACCGCCATTTAGAAGGCTCATTGCGCCTGGAAACGCTGCTAAAAATCGCCCGCGATTTTAACCTTGACCTGCCTACAGACGATATAGAAACGTTGCGGCCGTTAGTGCAAGTCACTGACGAGCCACCGGATCATGAAGTTTTCCTCAGCAAATTTGAAGTGCTGCGCCATTTTTACCGCAGCCCGGAAGTCATCAGCCAGTTGGTTTATGAAGTGGTCGCTGATGCCGCCAATGACAACATCCATTACCTGGAGTTACGCTTCAGCCCCCAGGCCCTGGCCCGCATCCGCCGTTTTTCGCTGGTCGAAGTGACCGATTGGGTCATTGAGGCCGTGCAGCACGCCAGCAAAGATTTTGATATCCAGGTGGGACTTATCATTACAATGGTGCGGCATGATCCGTTGGAACAGGCCAAAAAAGTAGCCGAAATTGCGTTTGAATATGCCGGGAAAGGCATTGTGGGCATCGATCTGGCCGGCAATGAAGTAAAATTTCCACCCGGGCCATTTACACCTATTTTCAAAAAAGCTAAGGATGTAGGATTGGGTGTGACTGTTCATGCCGGGGAATGGGCCAGCGCACATGGCGTGCAGCAGGCCATTGAAGAATTATACGCTGATCGAATCGGCCATGGCGTGCGTACCATCGAGAATTCTCATGTTTTGCGTCTGGCGCGGGATCGCGGAACAGCGTTTGAGGTGTGCCTGACCAGCAATTTACAAACCGGCGTCGTGCGCGATATGACTCATCATCCGCTGGTGGATATGCTGGATTTAG
The DNA here is from genome assembly GCA_050301775.1 of Promineifilaceae bacterium (SeqCode). Classification (GTDB taxonomy): domain Bacteria; phylum Chloroflexota; class Anaerolineae; order Promineifilales; family Promineifilaceae; genus JACKCC01. The sequence goes on along the minus strand of JBNKZT010000014.1, from coordinate 1,621 downwards.
GACTGCGGGCGACACTGAACACAGATGATCCCGGTGTAAGTGACTGTACGCTGACGGATGAATATGTAACGGCCGTTTACCAACTTGGCCTTGGTTATCGGGAATTGCGCCACATGACCCTGGACGCGGCACAAGCAGCATTCCTCCCCCAATCGGCCCGCAGTCGCCTCGTGGCCCATTTTGAAAAGATGCTGCCCCAACCGGACAGCGTCATCAACCCCACTTTTCAATCAGGCAGCATCCCATTCCTTTACAGCCCGCTTGATTAACTCTTGAATCGCCGGTTCCGGAATGTCGGCCGGTTTACCAAATTTCTTGCCATCCACCTCGATCAAAATGCCCCCTGCCGGATTTTGCGCCAAATGAATAACCCGTTCGGCAAGTTCGGGGACGGCGGCAACATGTTTTTGCAGGATTTCATCGATTTGCTCGGCTACAGATAACGGCCGTTTCCGAGCCGCCTCCTGCGCCGCAAACGCGTCTTCTGTCAACTTTACCCCACCCAACACCGCCAGCGGTGGTTTAGGCGGCGGCGTCTTTTTCAGCACATCCCGCTCATTCTCCAATCGGGCCAGAAATTCCGCCTGCTGCTGCTCTAATGGAGGGCCTGCCTTCGCCGGACCTATGGCCGGAGCCACACCGGCATCGACCAAAACCTGGTAATTCCCGGCAAAATCAATCATTTCGCCAATAGCCGCCAGCAAAACCCGTCTGGCCTTTTCGTCCGTAATCTCCGACAGGCTTTGGTAACGCTGCCCATTAACTTCTACCTCCAGCTTACCTAAAGGGGGGACGCGCCAAACTCGCATAACCTCTAATTCTCTACGCATATGCCACTCCTTTACAAATCAACCTCCGGGAGGTTCCATCCATGACCAATATTAGCGTGCAAACCTCCCGGAGATTAGTTTACACCATTATGATTGGCAGGTTGGGCAAAAATGGGTACTACGACCGCCCAACTTCATTCGCTGAATTGGGGTGCCACAATGATAACAAGGATCACCTGCACGGCCGTAGACAGCTACCGCATTTTGCATATCACCCTTGCTGCCATCAGGTTTTACATACCTGTCAATGCTGGCGCCTTCCCGTTCAATGCCTAATTTTAACACTTTTTGGATAGCACTGTGCAATGCCTCGATTTCGGCCGGGGACAGCGTATTCGACTGACGTTCCGGGTGCAGTCTGGCGTAATACAAAGACTCGTCAGCGTAAATATTGCCAATACCGGCCACAAACGTTTGGTCCAGCAAAAGCGGCTTGAGGACGCGCTTCCGGTTTTGCAGGCGTTCCTGTAATACGGCCGTTGTGAAGGCATCTTCCAACGGCTCCGGTCCCAGGGAACCAAAAATCTCGGCCGGGTCTTGCACCAGGTATACCCGGCCGAATTTGCGCGGATCCCGAAAGCGCAGTTCCTGCCCATTCTCCAACTTGAAGATGGTATGGGCATATTTATCCGGCGGCGTTTCCGGGTTAACAACAGACAGGTGGCCGGTCATTTTTAGATGGATGATTAAGGTTTCTCCATCGCTGAGGGTAAATACCAGGTATTTGGCGCGGCGATTGATACTGAGAATGGTACGGCCGTGTATCCTACGCTGCAACGCTGCCAAAGACG
>JBNKZT010000013.1:0-34205 GCA_050301775.1 Promineifilaceae bacterium (SeqCode) | reverse complement strand
ACCCGCCCCAGAGTTAAATGAGGGCGAAACGGCCGTTTCTCCACTTCCCAGCCCAACGGTGACAAAAACGCATTGACAGCCACCGCCAGTGCATTGGCCTGGGCCAGATCGCCCTGCAAGCCGGCCCAGATGACGCGTGGTCGGTTACGATTGGGGAAGCAGCCCAGGCCACTGATAACGAGATTAAATGGCTGCTGTTGGGCGCAAACGTGGTCCAGTTCGGCGGTAATTGTGGGGATGAGGGACACGGCCGTATCCCCCAAAAAACGCAGCGTCACATGCATCAATTCCGGTTTGACCCAACGCACTGCCCGCGGCGGCGCCTGTGCCGCCAACCGGTCAGTCACCTGCCCCAGCGCCGACCGAACACCTTCCGGCAGCGAAATCGCGATAAACATGCGTACCTGTTTCTCAGCCATGCGCCAATTATTGCCAAAAAGCCGCTTTCTGGCCATAATGCCCGCATGATTCAAATCTTCCAACTCCCCCTCGGCCCTTTGCAAACCAACTGCTACCTCCTGGCCTGCGATGAAACGATGCAGGCGGCGGTGATTGATCCATCGTGGAACGGCCGTGCCATCGCCCAAACCGCCGCCGACCAAGGCTACACCATCAGCCACATCCTCCTCACCCACAGCCACTTTGACCACGTCGGCGGGCTGGCCGAGTTGAAAGATGTCGTTGACGCCCCCATCTACATCCACCCCGAAGCCGTACCGATGCTGGAACAGGCCAATCTGTCCGCCCGCTTCTTCCAACTGGAAATCCCCACCCCGCCCCCGGCCGATGAAATGCTAGCTGAAGGGCAACTTCTGCAAATTGGCAATCTAAACGTCCACGTCTTATTCACACCCGGCCACGCCCCCGGACACGTCAGCTTCCATTTACCAGAACACAAAGTCATTTTTGATGGCGATGTGCTGTTTCAGGGCAGTATCGGCCGTACCGACCTGCCCGGCGGCGATTATGACCTGCTGATGCGCACCATTTGGGATAAGCTGATGGTTCTACCCGACGAAACGCAAGTCCTCTCTGGCCATGGCCCAACCACCACGATTGGCATGGAACGACGGCACAACCCATTTTTGAAATAAGAATCGGGATTATTCTTCCGGTGTGACAGTCGCTGTTGGCAGCGGTGTGGGCGTAGGGACGGCTCCTTCCCAACTGAAAAAGGCTGGGGCGCTGGTCTGGCCGCCGTAGGTGTAAAAGGGCAGTCCGTCGGCGCGACGGCCGTTCACCACAACAATGCTTACCTTCCATTGCAACACATGCGTTTCTTCCACCGCCGGCCGCCAGGAACCGGGAAGCTGGAACGCCGTATCCCGCGTAAAGCCCCGGTACGGCAGGCCGTCGATATGGTCCAAATCGGTCAACTCGACCATGTACCACTCGTCCTCAGCCAGATTTTTAACGGCCGTCCACTGCAATGTCACCAACCCATCGGGCGGCTGGATAACGGCGTTGGCTACCGGGTACAGCAGCTGCGGACCGGGTGGCGGCGCCGTCACCGTCGGCGTCGGCGAGGGACCGGGGGTGGGCGGCAAATTACCGCCGTACACAATCTCCGGGATACAAACTACATCGCCCGGTTGGGGGATGGATTCAGCCGTCAGCCGGTTAACCAGCAAAAACAAGCCAAAATCAACATCATAACGGGCAGCAACACCAGAAAGCGAGTCGCCAGACAGGATTTGATACCGTTCGCAGTCGGTGGGGTCAGCAATAACCGTTTCGCCATTGATGAGAGTAGCGACAGGAACCAGCGGCGGGGTCGGCGTGGGCCAGGGAATTTGCAGCGCCTGATTAACCAGCAAGGAACTGTCGGCGGGAATGCTGTTGAGTTCGGCGATGCTTTCCACGGAAACGCGAAAACGCAGCGCCAGACCAATTAATGTTTCACCGGCACTGACGGTATGGGACTGCGGCGGTTGAAGTGTGGGTGTGGCTGAGGGCACGGCCGTTGCCACAAGCACACTCGTCGGCGCTAAAACTTCTGTCGCCAATGGCGTCCAGGTCGGGGTTAGTGTCGGTGTCGATGGGATAGGAGTCGGCGACGGCGCTAAAGCAATCGCGATGCCCTCCCCTTGAAATCGTAAAACCAACGCCCCCAAAACGACGATGACGACAGCAAATACGGCCGTTAACCAAAATGTTACGGGCGCTTCCCGCTGCTGCATAACCGATTCAACAACATCGGGAATCATTTCCGGTTCAGGTTCTGGTTCAAGAATGGGTTTTGGCTCAGGTGCGGGCAGGGAAACGGCCGTTTCCACTGCCGCAGCACCATCAAGCTGCTTGCCGCACATCAAGCAGTGGTCTGCTCCTGACTCCACCACACTATCACAATGGGGGCAGCGACGCCGTGCTTCGGGTAATTCTGAATCTGTTTCCGTAAAATCACTCATTCGTAAGATAGGTTCCGGTAATACGGCCGTGCCTATGTATCATCATTATCTCAGAGTAGCGCCCTGTAACCAAAGCGGTACAATCAACATCAAATAGGTGGCATGGGGGGGAAAGCCCCCATGTGAGCGAAAGAACATAAACCCAATAATCGCCCAAAACAGGGCATTATATCAGACCGATGGCCATCATCAAACCAATCTTAACCGCCGCTCAGGCACAAAAACAACCGGCTGACACCTACTGGTGGCAGCAAAAAAACAGCAGTTGTGACGCACCAACACCCAAACCAGGCGACCCGTGCCCGGCTTGTAACCAGGGACTTCTCGCTTACGACAGCCTGTTTCTACTCACCTGTAATCGATGCGGTCAGGTAGCCGAAAGCGGCGCATTCACTTGATAAAGTCACCGGAAAAGAGGCGTGTCCTCTTAAAAGTGTCAAGTACCACGTTTCACGTTTTTAATATTCAAGGAGACACCATGAGCTGCGCACACCAACAAATGGATGAAAATAACCCTCATTTTTCTTTCTCTCTGCGTTCTCTGCGTCTCCGCGGTTTATTTACATTGGAGAAAAGTTATGGATGCCTCATTAAAATGGCAAGGCGGCATGAAATTCATCGCCACCGCTGACAGTAATCACGACGTTATTTTAGATTCAGACCCGTCTGTTGGCGGCGCTGATTTGGGTTCCCGGCCAATGGAGCTGATTTTGGAAGGGCTGGCCGGCTGTACCGCGATGGATGTCATTTCCATCATGCGCAAAAAGCGGCAAAATGTGACCGGGTTTGAAGTGACCGCCCACGCCGAGCGGGCCAACCAACACCCTAAAGTATTCACAGCTATCGAAATCAACTATATCTTCCGGGGCAAAGATATCGATCCCAAAGCCGTCGAACGGGCAATTGAACTATCGGAGCAGATTTACTGCCCGGCCCAGGCGATGTTGGCCCAGGTTGCCCCCATCAAACTCAGTTACGAAATCATTGAGGCGTAATCGCCCCAATATGAATCTCTTGTAAAATCACAGTTTCATCGACAGCTTCATTTGTGGCGTTGATTACCTTCAATCTGGTTGAATCTGGCCACCAATAAAGGCCTATGCGTAAGGTATATACACCTGGGGGGGCATCTGGGGCAATTGGTAGATCAAAGGTATCCCGTAAAATCTCTTCTGATTGCCACCAGGAAGTGGGATACGATTGAAAGCAAGGTTCCCGATCAACCTGCCCCCACAATAGACTGCCTGATTGCGGGTTCTCCGATCCAATCAAGTGAATAAAGATTGTGTAATCGCGCGACATATCGGCCAGAGGACACAGGTAAAGATTCATCCGAATTGAATCGCCAGCTTTGAAATTCGAGCCGCCTATATCGTAGCCCAGTAACGCAACCTGATCATCCCAATTCGCGATTAATGGCTGTTCTGGTTTGAATTGCGCTAATGAGTTGTCTGGGATTTGGTAAGTCGTGAAATAGGAATCGCCGTTGCTTAGGTAGCCCTGGTGGCGAAGTTGACCTTGCGGGAAATACCTTTGCACCAAGGAGAGACTGTTGTGATCGTCGCCGGGCACGATGATATAGGTTGTATCGGCAACGATCTCCTGAGGATAGAGGAAACAGTGACGCCCATTATACCCACGAATATCTTCCCGATTTCCAGAATGCAATTTAAGTACACTGTGATCAATCCAGGTTGGCGATAAATAAACCCGCTCAGATGCCGGAAGCCCGGCGGCATACTCGCCCACTTCGGCAACACCTGCATTATAATGATAAACGAGAGCAGGGTCCCCCGCCCAGATGATAAAATAATCACGAAAGGTAATACCGCCTGCATAAACAAGCCCCAAGATAATCACGGTCAGGCCAGAAAGTACCACCCTTTTGTCGAAGCGGGGATGGCGACTGCACAGTTTATCCATCAGAGTCAGCAATGCCAGAGCAATGAGAAGACTGGCCGCCGGCAACGCACCCAGGGCACGTTTGCCCATTGCCGCTTTTGTCGCCAAAAAGGCGGGAGCAGACATAACAGCCACCCATGACAACAAGAACAAGTAACGGGGTCGCCGCCATCGGTACAGGGCGATTAGCAGTCCGGTGATAAAGGCTGCTGCTAAAAACGGATTTAATAACGGCCGTCTTGGCAAATTAATCAGCGGATCATCATCGCCCTTCACGATATACATTTGCATCAATTGCCAGATGCTTTCACCCAGTATGCCAATTTGCTCAGAGAGAACATTTGTATCTTTTAAGATAAACACATCATTGATGCGCTGATTAAAAACGCCGGGATTGTCATAAATAAAAAACAGGAGCGGCATTGCCAGCAAAAGAGCAGTGCCAAATACGAATACGATGTGGCTAATGTCCTTTTTAGTTACAGAGCGGCGGGAAATAAAACCATATAGGAATCCTAAACTTACCAGCAACGGGAAAAGTTGGGCCAACGGATATGTATAAAAACTAAGTCCCAAAACAATCCCTGTCCAGAAAAAGTAGCGCCGCTTTTGCAAACGCAAGGCACGAAGTAAACAAAATCCAAGCAATGAGACAAAGAAGGGGATCAGAATAGCCCGTACACTGTAACGGCTCCATGCCAAATGCCAAAAGGAAACGGCCGTTATCAAAGCTGCCAACAAGCCTCCATAACGACGTACCAATACGCCGGTCTCCCGTTTAAAAAACTCCGCAGCAGCCAGGAAAACAACCGGAATCGTTAAAATTGATACCAATGCCGAAGCTAAATGAATACCAAAGGTACCCGGCCCAACAACGGCATACACGCCGGCAACCAGGTAACTAAACATGACCTCACGGCCAAAATTCGTCGCCAGATAAACCGGTCGTTCGCCATTTAAGATACGCAGGGCATCCAGGCCATAATAAGCCGGATCAAAGCCATCGCCAGGGGGGATTGTCTGAATATGATAAAGGCGAAAAAAAGTCCCCAACAAAACAATCACTACCATCAAGGTCGTTTTCAACCGAGAGGTAACTAATTTTCGACCACGAAAATGGCCATCTAATATCATCAACGTTGATCATCCTTCGGGGAAAAAGAGGAATGTTTAGTCGATGCCCCACGAGCCATCCAACCACATTGTCACATAAATGAATATGAACTGCAAAACAGGTAACCGGCAAATTAGGAAAAGAGAAATTTGCTATCTACAAGCATAATATATGACATTTGTCACTAGTCAGGAAAGTAAATTTGACACATAATATGGATAATTAGTTGCTATTCTACAATAAATTATGGCATATTGGTTTACATTTTACACTTATCAACGAAAATTGTTAATAAATGTATAAATGACAATAATTCAAAAACAGCGATCTTCGGTCGATGTCTCTTTTTCGTTTCAGTAATTTAACCCAAATTGTTCTTTGAAAAGTGATTCCGTTTCATAGTGGATTCTTTGTTGAAAACTAAATCAACCATCCAACCAATGACTCACTTGTTTTTCAAAGGGATGCAATATTTATAAGGAGTGTCATATGGCAAAAGGACGCATTGTTATTGACGTCGAGCGATGCAAGGGTTGTGAGTTGTGCATTGATGCCTGCCCACAAGATGTGCTTACATTATCTCAGGATTTTAACAGTAAAGGGTATCGGCCTGTTTTCTTGATGGAACATGCCAATGATTGTACTGGTTGTGCCCTGTGCGCCGTCGCCTGTCCGGATGGCTGCATTACTGTTTACCGCGATATTCCACAGAAAAAACAGCGCCCGATGGCAGCGGCTCGACGTGAGCTTGCCGGCACGGCCGTCTAACCTACCCCACCCACCTGTCCCTCGCCCCCACAACGAGAGCCAGGTACAACATCCCACGACGCGCAGAGAGCCTACACCCCTCTGTCCGTTTGCTGGCAAGGTTGCTCTAAAAAAAAGACAACCGCAAGCCAATTCCAGAAATACACCTTTTCTTCGGATCGTTATTTTCTGGAAATGGCCTAAATGGAGAAAACCAGAATGGCAAAAGAACTACTCAAAGGTAATGTGGCTATAGCGGAAGCGGCCGTTCGAGCCGGTGTCGAAGCGTACTTCGGCTATCCCATTACCCCCCAAACTGAAATATTAGAACACTTATCCAAACGTTTGCCGGAGTTAGGACGAGTCTTTTTGCAGGCGGAAAGCGAAGTGGCCGCCGTCAACATGGTCTACGGCGCGGCTTCGGCCGGTGTGCGCACCATGACCTCTTCCAGCAGCCCCGGCATCAGCCTCATGCAAGAAGGCATGAGCTACATCGCCGGTTCGGAAGTACCGGCCGTTTTTGTCGACGTTATGCGCGGCGGTCCCGGTCTGGGCAACATTCAGCCCGCCCAATCAGACTACAATCAAATCACCAAAACGGCCGGTCACGGTGATTTTCGCCCCATCGTTTTGGCTCCTTCAACGATTCAAGAAGCAATTGATTTGATGGTGCTCTCCTTCGATTTGGCCGACAAATATCGCACAATCGTTTACCTGGCACTGGACGGGGCGATTGGCCAGATGATGGAACCGGCTGAACTGCCGCCCATGCAAGAAATGCAAAAGGAACGGCCGTCCTGGGCACTCACCGGAAGACACGGCCGTCAACACAAAAATACAATCAGTTCCATCCAAATGGGGGCCGAACTACTGGCCGATTTCAACGACCATCTGCAAGCCAAGCTGGCCGAAATCGAAGCCAACGAACTGCGTTACGAAGAACTGTACACCGAAGACGCCCAACTGGTTATTGTCGCTTTTGGCACGGCTGCTAGAGTAGCTAAAACGGCCGTTAAACACCTTCGTGAAGAAAATATCCCCGTTGGCCTGCTGCGCCCCATCACCCTATGGCCCTTCCCCTACGACCAATTGGCGAACCTGGCCGACCGCGTCCCCGCCTTCTTGACCGTAGAAATGAACAACGGCCAAATGATCCACGATGTCCGCGAAGCCGTCGGACGTCAGGTCGAAGTTGAATTTTTGGGTCGTTCCGGCGGCGTTATTCCCTTACCGGAAGAAATCGAAGCCAAAGTACGCACCATGTGGCGGCAGACCGAAGTCATTAGGCAGCATGCCGTTGCCCAAAATTTAGTTGGTCAACATTTTTAGGAGGGAACGATGGCAACCTTAGCATTTACTCAAACTGAAGAACTGGTATTAAAACCCACCGAGAAGCTTGTTTATGAACGGCCGCATTCCCTGGACGAAAGGCACACTCATTATTGCCCTGGCTGTACTCACGGCACGGCCCATCGCCTCATCGCTGAAGTGATTGATGAACTGGGGATTCAAGAGCGCACCATTCTCGTCGCACCGGTCGGCTGTTCTGTTTTTGCTTACGACTATTTTGATGTGGATGGCGCTGAAGCTGCACACGGCCGTGCCCCGGCCATGGCCACCGGCCTCAAACGAGTCAATCCCGACAGCATTGTCTTCACCTACCAGGGGGATGGCGACCTGGCCTCCATCGGTATTGCCGAAATCCTGCATGCTGCCGTGCGTGGTGAAAAAATCACCACCATTTTCATTAATAACGCCAACTACGGCATGACGGGCGGCCAAATGGCCCCTACCACCCTGCCCGGCCAGATTACCACTTCTTCCCCCACCGGCCGTGAAGTTGCTCAAACCGGCTACCCCATGCAAATCGCCGAATTGATGGCCGGTTTGCCGGGTACCGTTTACAGCGTCCGCCGCAGCCTGCACGACCCCCGTCACATCATTCAGGCCAAAAAAGCGATCAAAACTGCTTTTGAGGCTCAAGTCATGGGATTAGGATTCAGCATTGTCGAGCTGCTCTCTTCTTGCCCCACCAATTGGGGGATGCAGCCTGTCCAGGCTCTGGAATGGGTACGCGACGCTATGATTCCTCAATTCCCATTAGGCGATTACAAAGTTGTAGACGCATTAAAGGGCAAGTGAACAAGCAGGCAAGTTGGCAAGTGGGCAGGTAAGCAATCATGCCATCACTTGCATATTTGCCATTTGCCCACTTGCCCACTCAAACCAGGAGATTTTTCATGACCACACCTTGGAACCATCGCTATGCGCAGCGGATGCACGGCATGGGCAGTTCAATCATTCGTGAACTGCTCAAATATACAGAAAAACCGGGCTTGATTTCCTTTGCCGGCGGGCTGCCCGCACCAGAAGTTTTCCCCATCCAGCAGTTCGAGGAAGCAGCGGCCCGTATTCTAAAAGACAATGGCGCGCAAGCATTACAATACAGCACCACTGAAGGCTATTTGCCTTTGCGCACGTTAATCGCTGAAAAAATGAGCCGGTACGGCATCAAGGCTTCCCCTAACAATATTCTTATCACTACCGGAGCACAGCAAGCCCTGGACATCATCGGCAAGATCATGATTGATCCGGGCGATAAAATCTTAACCGAATCCCCCACCTATTTGGGGGCACTCCAGGCCTGGAAAGTTTACCAGGCTAAGTTTATCACGGTCCCCATCGATGCCGATGGTATTTGTGTCGATCAGCGGTTGGAAGAAGCCTTGCGCGCCGGACCAAAATTCATGTACATCCTGCCTAATTTCCAAAATCCGGCCGGTGTCACATTGTCGATGGAACGGCGGCAAAAACTGGTGCAAATTGCTGATCATTATGGCATTCCCATTGTTGAAGATGATCCTTATGGCGACTTGCGTTTTGAAGGAGAACATTTGCCACCGCTGTTGGTCCTGGATGCCCAACTTCAAGCTAATCGCAGCCCCAATGTGAACGGTAAAGATTTTACGCTGGGCGATGTGATTTATCTGGGGACATTTTCCAAAACACTGGCCCCCGGCCTGCGTCTGGGTTGGATGGCCGCGCCGGAAGAGGTGCTCAAGCGGTGCGTCATGGTCAAACAAGGGGCCGATTTGCACACCAGCACATTCAACCAGATGCTGGCTTATGAGGTCGCTAAAGATGGCTTTATCGATGAACATAAGCAGCTAATCCGCCGGGTTTACCGGGAGCGCCGCGATGTGATGTTAGCGGCAATGGAACGATATTTCCCGGCCAACACGCATTGGACCCATCCGCAGGGCGGTCTGTTTTTATGGGTAACGTTCCCGGAAGGGGTGGACACGGCCGTTCTCCTGCAAAAAGCCATCGGCAATGACGTGGCCTTCGTACCCGGGTTTGCTTTCTATCCTGAAGGAAACGTCGGCCGCAATACCGGCCGCTTCAACTTCTCCAACGCCACCCCCGAACAAATCGAACTCGGTATCCAGCGGCTGGGCAAGGTACTGCACGAAGAACTGGACGAACTGGAACCAGAAATAGAATATGCGTAAAACGTGATACAAGACACGTGACACATGATACAAGGACAACAATCATGGAAACTTCAATAATCATTGCCGGTTTTGGCGGTCAGGGTGTTCTTTTTGCCGGTCAGCTTTTGACTTATGCCGGGATGGAAAACGGCTTGCACGTTACCTGGATTCCATCCTACGGACCGGAAATGCGCGGTGGAACAGCCAACTGTACCGTTATCATCAGCGACGAAGAAATCGGCGCACCAACGGTCGCCCAACCCGATGTGGCCATTGTTTTCAGTATTCCTTCATATGAAAAATACGAACCAACAGTCAAGCCAGGCGGACTGCTGATCGTCAACAGCTCCATTGTGAAAGAGCATTCAGAACGGACGGATATTGACGTGATCGAGGTCCCGGCTAACGCTATTGGCGAAGAGTTTGGCTCGGCCAAGATGATGAATATGGCTACGATTGGGGCGCTGCTGGCGAAACGGCCGTTACTCTCCCTGGAAGCCCTATGCCAAACCTTGCAAGATCATCTACCGGCCAAAAAACATCATTTGCTGGAAGCCAACAAACAAGTTTTGCAACGCGGCTTTGCCCTGGCAACGGCCGTTAAGCCCATCCCCGCTTAGATTTCTTGTAGATTTCTTGTAGATTTCTTGTAGATTTCTTGTAGAAGCCACATCGACAAAAAGTTGTCGATAAAATGGCTAAACAACTACACCGAGCATATCCAACAACTGGTGCATCTCGGTCTGAACTTTTCCATATTGAATATCAAGGTCGGTCTGATTTTTCGGTTTGCCACCCCTTTTGGGTTTACCCGCCCCGGCCAAGACCGGCTTAATCACCTTTTCTCGCAACGTAAGTAGAGCAGCCATCGTTTTCAAGCCGTGTTCATCAGGTTGGTAACGGCGCGATTTCTCAATCTTATGCACCCACAGTTTGCCACGCAGCTTTTTCAAGTCATAGGAGGCATGGCGTGGTCGGTATTGCTCCTGTGACCAACCCAACAGGTCACGGACTTGGACGGCCAGTTGTGAAGCGGTAAAACCCTGCGGTAAAGCAGCCAATATGACAACAGCTTGCATAACAGCCTGCAGACGCGGTTTGTTCAGGTCAATACCGGCCGTGCGTGTCTGACCTACCTGGCCAGGGAGACCTAATGTTTCAAGTGTGTCCTCAGCCACAAAAGAAGCAGACAGACAGTAGAGTTGGTCAAGAAAACGGATAAGGAGTTGCTGCAGTTTGGCGACAACCTGCGGGAAGTATTCCAGAGACCGTTTGCAAGACAACGCTTTGGCATTGTTGACCACGACTTCACAACGAAGCACCGCTTCGCCTTTGGTATACATCTTGAGCGTCAATTCACCGAAACGGATTTTGAAGATGCTCAGGTTGTAAGTAGGTCTCTCGAAGATGCGCTCGACGTTAATCTTTCGTTGTTTGCGTTGGCCTTTCCAATGAGGACGCCGTTTACGACCAAAGATAGTTTTAATGCGCTTGAGGTCAAGCAAGGAACGGGAACGGTCAATGAGGGCATTGAAAACCTGTTCCATCTGCGCCGGACGACGAAACAGCAAGTTCCGGCTAAACTCTACTTGAAAAAGGGAGTAATCATACACAAAGCCACTGCGGGTGCGCTCTGCTTCGGGCAGAGCAAAATGGAGACAAGTGTTGACCCAACGATTGCAGACTTGACGCAGTTGCCCTCTGGTGTGCAGGGCACACGAGGTCTCTGCAAGCCACGTCAAGTCTGTTGGATTGATGATAGCAGAGAAACAATTGCTTGTCTGCTCGATTTCAATCGCGGCTTGTTGCGCCTGGCGGGCGATATACTCATGACCGTTGAGAATCAACATAGCTCGAAATGGCGGGTGACTGCTCATACGAATGGTCACGTGACCCCACTCTGGGTCAATGATGTGAAAGAAGATATGATTGATGTAGCGATAATGCTTGCTCATCCGTATATGACCCGCTTCTGTTCGCCGCACATCCCATACCAAACCGGATGACCGACTAATGATGATGAGGAAAAGACCGACAAAATGGGACGCTTGCGGTATGTGTTGTTCGGCGATTTTGTGCTTGCGGTCACCTGGCTGGCAATACAGTACAGGTATCTCATGTGCTTGAGCATACGCCTTGACCCGGCGACTAAACCGTCCTGCCAGACGCACGAGATGCGGTTTGTCCAGATTCTCATCTGTTCCGTACAAACGTTGCCACCAATGACGAAAACCTCCAGCCGTATACCCCAGGCGGTAATAACCATTGAGGACAATACGGTCAGCGCAATCGTAATAACCATGCAGGAAGTCGGCATACATATCTGTCAGTTGGTCTTTCATCTCATCCGCTCCTTCACTTGTTTCGTGATGATAGGAGCTTTACATTTACAAGCTATTTTGTCAACTGCCCGAAGGGCTTTTTTTGCTGAGCAACGTCTCAGCAAAGAGTTAGGAATCGTTTACAAATAACTTTTCAAAAAGAAAACGATTCCTCTCAAGCAAGCGCAGTTTTGTCCGCTCAAAATACACAAATTAAAAACTGCGCTTGCCTTAAATTCCCACCCTCCCACTCCCGCTTAAACAAATGCCAATGGAATGTCCATTGGCATTTGTATTTCCTCTCCAGTATGACCAATTTCCTACCTGCTTTCACGCACTTGTAACGCGAACTGTAACGTTTCTCATCCATAATCTAGGATAGACCAATATTATTCATATGGCCGCGAGGCATTGACAAGGCATACTGGACAACAAAACATGAACCGGCAGCAACAGACCATTTGCCCTGACTGTAACCGACCTATCACTTCAACAGAACAGATTTGCCATCATTGTCAGGCAGAACTGGCAAAGGCGGCCGTAGTCACGGAACGATTAATCAATCAGGCTGCCCAATTCCCAAGCCCATCACCATCGGGACTGGAGATGCTTGTCCCCCGCATTGGCGAACTGCTCATCCAACAAGGCTACATTTCCCCGGAAGCGCTGGACACGGCGCTAAAAATCCAGGCTGAGCGTGCTCAGTCCGGGCAAAACATCCTCACCGGTGAATTGTTAATTGAGCTGGGTCATGTTAGCCGCAAAGAGTTAAATCAGGTCATTGCTGGCCATGTTTTCCAACTACAAGCGGCCCTGGCGCATAATCATCAACGATTGGAGGAACGAGTCCAGCAGCAAACAGACGAACTACAAAATGCGCTCCTACAACTGGCCGGTCTCAACAAACTGCAATTAAATTTTATTGCTAACGTGTCGCACGAGCTGCGTATGCCGATGCAGTTTCTGCTGGGGTATATTGAACTGCTGGAAAAAGAGCTGCTGGGACCGCTTACCGAGGAACAAGCGCATACGCTCGTATCAATGCGCGGCGCCAGTCAACAACTGCACCTCATCACGGAGGAACTGCTCCAGTTTTCTTCGTTTGCCAACAGTCAAATCTTGCTTGATTTGGAACCGTTTAAGTTAGATGGGCCGGTGATAACGGCCGTTTCTCACACCCAACCCAAAGCCCAAATCAAAAACATCCAATTCAAACAAAAGCTGCCCTTCCTGCCCCAGGTCATTGCCGACAACGAAAAAATCACCTGGGTTGTGGAACAACTTCTCGACAACGCCATCAAATTCACGCCTTCCGGGGGAGAAGTAAAAATTGAAACCATTGCCCGTCATGGTGACGTCCTCGTCAAAATCACCGATACCGGCATCGGTATTCCCGATGATAAGCGGCTAACCCTATTCGCCCCTATCGACCAGATTGATAAGAGTCTGTCTTACTATCAAACAGGTGTTGGTCTGGGGCTGGCTCTTGCCCAGAAAATCGTTGAAGCCCATGGCTCGACCATTGAAGTAGAAACAAATGTTGGGCAAGGTTCTTGTTTCTCCTTTACTTTACCGGCACTCGGTTAGGTAAAAACGGGAAAATAGTTTGAATTTAAGGACATTAGTTCACCCGTTTTCCCTGAGTAAACCACAAACCAATGGCGCATATTTCGTCAAAATTCTTTTTATGGTTTACCTAAGCTGCCTTTTCCGACAGCCTGCCAGATATTCCAGTTTTAATCCGGCCAGATTTTCAACCAAACGACTGCCCAACCCCAGCCTATTCTGCCATATAGGACTAATTTCCCACTAGTCCAAATGGACTATGTAACAGTTTTTGTAACAGTTTTCCGATACAATAATGAAAGTCGCCTTATAAATGGTTACATAAGGTCAAAAGTCTATCGCTTAAGACAGATTTTCAACGAAACCAACAAGGAAAGATAACCATGAACAAGAGAGAACGAAGTGTCAACTGGGGCAGAAATACCTCAAGGTCAAACAGTGTTAATTGGGGAGGAAGCGGCTCGAAAGCTTTATTCCTCACAATTAGTTTAATTTTCCTCTTGATTCTAGTAGTACCAGGACCAGTCAAAGAAAGAGGTGTCGCCAAGATACAGTCAGTTTTACTGAATATGGCCGCCGAAGAGCCAGACTCGCTGGTAGAAGTGATCGTGCAGAAAATCGGTGATGGCGATAGTGCCAATGAACTAACCGAAACTCTCGGTGGTGCTGTCACCAGGGATTTACCCATCCTCAATGCGTTTGCAGCCCAAATCCCGGCCGAAGCCGTGTTGGAACTGGCTCAATCACCTGACGTGAACTGGATCAGCTTTGACGGCCCGGTCATGAAGGTCAGTGATTCGGGCAGTACCAATACTTTTTCTTTTCGATCTGATTTTAATGAGCAGGAATACGGCAGCAGTTGGCTAGAAATCGGTGAAAACGATGGTCCGCAAGCCGGCGACGTTGCCGTTACCAACTTCCTGGGCGGCGCATTTACCGGCCTGCGTATCCAGGACGCTGAAAATGGCATCCAGGGCCAATTCGATTTGAGTGAAAGCAGCAGCGCTGTTCTTAGCTTTGGCTACCGGCGTAAAGGGTTCAAGACTGAAACCGACGCCATCACCATAGAAGTTTCCCGCGATGGCAGCAGTTGGACAGAACTGGACCGCCTGGTCGGGCCGGCTACCGATCCCAACCTTATGTTTGCCAGCTATGATTTGTCGTCCTTCGCCGGCGGTGAATTCAGCCTTCGTTTCGTCAGTTCGACCAATTTGACGGCTGAAAGCAAGTTTTACCTCGACTACGTTCAAATTGAATATCAAACGGCCGTTAGCGAACGGGAAACCATTGAGTTTACCCATCAAGTCATGCTGCCCATTGTCATGACGTCGGGTAATGCCGCCGCCGGTGACATAGCCGGGCTAGACGCGCCCACGTTTACGACCAACAGCGAGATCATTCGCGATTCCTTTAATTCGACTTCCTACAACAACAATGATGGTTCCATCAACTGGAAGAATAGCTGGTCGGAATATGATCCTTATGGTTGGTGGAATGTTTACGGTGGTTATGTGTATGTGCAAAACGGCCGTTTAACCTTCCATTATGCCTACGACGAAACCATCGTTCGCCAGGCTGACCTGTCCAATCAAAGCAGCGCCACCTTGAGTTTTAACTGGCAAACCAGCGGCCTGGACGCTGGGGAAGCGATTTCTGTTCTGGTCTCAAAAGATGGCTCCAATTTCACAGAATTAGAAGCCTTTGGCGGTTCCCAAAGCGGATCGGCCCAATACGACATTAGCAATTACATGTCCGCCAACACAACGATAAAATTTGGCAACACAGGCCAGTTTTGGGAATATGGCGAATACGCCTATATTGACAACGTGCAAATTGACTTCTCCAGCATTTCCCTGTCACCTACGGCCGAGACAGTCCAGGATGCGTTCAATGCGGCGTCATACGCCAATAACAACGGGTCTGAAACCTGGGGCGGTAGTTGGGTAGAAAACGATCCCAATGGCGGTGGGGCAACTGGGGGAAACGTTTCGGTGAATAACGGCCGTTTAACCTTCAATTTAACCACAGAAAACAGCCAAAACATCGCCCGTCAGGCAAACCTTTCCGGTTCTTCCCAGGCCCTCTTGAGCTTCGATTGGCAAACAAGCAGCCTCAATAACGGACAGGCAGTATCTGTACAAATTTCCAAAGACGGCTCGTCTCCATTTGACACGCTAGACACTTTGAGCGGCTCCCAAAACGGAACAGCCCAATACGATATCAGCAGCTATATTTCTAACAACACAACCATCCGGTTTGAAAGCAATGGAAACGTTGGCGATTCGGGGACGGTGCTAGAAATAGAAGCGGAAAATGCCCACTTGTCTGGCAATTTCAGGATCGGCAGCGACTCCAACGCTAGCGGCGGCCACTACATTTACACAGCCAATGGCACAGGATTTAACAACTTTGGCTCGTCAAATCGGGCTGAGTTTGTCTTCAACATCAGCCAGGCTGGCGCTTACGCAATCGAGGGTGACGTATATGCACCTGATGGTAATGATGACTCTTTCTGGGTAGCAGTTGATGGATCGCCTTCTAGTGGATATTTATGGGACACCGCGAACAATACCAACTATAACAGCGATTTTGTCAATAATCGCAACGTGACCGATCAAGTTATTGTCAATCTAACCGCCGGCCAACACGTTATTACAATTTACCAACGTGAAGACGGCACGCGTCTGGATGCCTTGCGGCTAAAAAGTGTCGGACCTTCGTCTACTTTCCATAGCTCTACCACTGCCAATGGCTATGCCTACTTCGATAACGTACAAATCAGTTACTCTTGCCTAGATTGCATTGACACGTCTAACCTGGACAATCCCTACGTTCAGGCCATCGGCGCCGACCAGGTTTGGAACGAAGCCCCCTATCTGCAAGGTCAGGATGTAACGGTCGCTGTCGTTGACAGCGGTATCGCCGACCACATTGATTTGACCGACGGGACCGGAAATTCGCGCATCCTGGCCCACGTGCAGTTTATGACCAACGATAGCTCGCCAGATGACCTGTACGGCCACGGCACCCACGTCGCCGGTTCGATTGCCGGCAATGGGCTGCAATCGGATGGCGTTTACATGGGCGTGGCTCCCAAAGCCAACCTGGTTGACGTCAAGGTCATTGACGACCACGGCGCGGGCTACACCTCCGACGTCGTCGCCGGCATCCAATGGATATATGAAAATCACGAAGCGTACAATATTCGCATCGTCAATCTTTCTTTGAACGCAGCCGTCGTTGAAACTTACGACAAAAGCCCGCTGGACGCAG
Source organism: Promineifilaceae bacterium (SeqCode) (assembly GCA_050301775.1). Classification (GTDB taxonomy): domain Bacteria; phylum Chloroflexota; class Anaerolineae; order Promineifilales; family Promineifilaceae; genus JACKCC01. Next base: position 17,380 of record JBNKZT010000013.1, on the reverse strand, counting down.
CGTTGGAAATCCTCTGGTTTAACGGTATTACGGTTGTTGTTTCCGCCGGCAACAACGGCAACGGCGCAGATGGCTACCTGTACGCCCCGGCCAATGATCCGTTCTTCATCACCGTCGGTGCAACAGATGACATGGGCACGGTTAACACTGGCGACGACGTTCTGGCTGACTTTTCCGCTCATGGCAATACGCAGGGCGGCTTCCAAAAACCGGATGTCTTGACCCCCGGTGTAAACATCATCAGCCTTCTGGCCAGCGATGACAGCAATCTGCTGCTGGATCACCCGGATCACGTTGTTATCAGTCCCGACGGAAGCACCTACTTCCGCATGTCAGGTACATCGATGTCTTCCGGCATCGCCTCTGGTATTGTAGCGCTCCTGCTGCAAGATGAGCCGGGATTGAATCCGGATCAGGTAAAGTACCGCCTGATGGCCACCGGCAGCGCCTTCACAACCCCATCGCCCGGCCCCAAGTCGGTGGCTTACCTGGATGTGCCGGCAGCTATCCACGGAACAACAACGGAAACGGCCAACACCGGCGTCGCAGCCAGCAAACTCTTGTGGAGCGGCAGTGATCCCATTAACTGGACCAGCGTCAACTGGGGATCTGTCAACTGGGGCAGTGTGAACTGGGGCAGCGTCAATTGGGGTTCGGTTAACTGGGGTTCAGTTAATTGGGGATCGGTTAACTGGGGCAGTTAGGTGAAAACGGGAAAGTATTTTGAATTAAGAATACAATCGTTCGCCCGTTTTCCCTGAGTAACCCACAAAGAAATGACGATTTTTTCATCATAGTTCTTTTTGTGGTTTACCTAAATTTACAAGACAAGTCACAAAAATGAACCAGGGCCAGCAATAACTGGTCCTGGTTTTTTGTTTCAGGCATGTATCATGACTATTTTCTCATGTTAAAACGGCCGTTTGAAACAGAAAATGTAACAAATCATCTCTATACTTGAATTGAGTAAATATTGGCAAACATCCACATGATAGCTTTCATCACAGCCGATACGCCAAGTAGTAATGTTATAGTATTTGGATAACGCAATGGTTAATTTATCGGTGAAAGAGGATTCGACGACAAACAAAGACACAACCAATCTCTTGAGCAACGGCATGAATTTGCTGCTAAATAAGCTCAAGGGTGATGAACTTGCCGAAACGGTTCTGACTGAGACATTTTCCAAAGTTGAGCGGGCCAAGCAGGAATGGGAATCTACAGTAGACGCGCTGCCGGAATTGATTTGTATTATTGATACAAACGGCCGTATCCTGCGCGCCAACCGGACCATTGAAAAATGGGGGTTGGGCAATGTGAAAACCCTCAAAGATCTCAACTATCACACCCTCATCCATCATCACTGTGAACACCCCTGTTACCTTCATAAGGCTATTTACCAGGCTATCAATGACGAAGGTTTTGCCGATCAAGAAATCTACGACCCGACCTTACACCGGTATGTATCCTTACGCATCCAACCTGTGACCATGAATGGCAGCGGCCTTAACAGTCACGGCAACCTGGTTGTCATTTTGAAGGACATTAGTGTTCGCAAGCGAGCTGAACAGGCAGTGCATCGGCAAAACGGCCGTTTAATCACCCTTAACGCCATCAACAAGGCCATTCTGGCCGCCGATTCACCGGAAGAAATCGCCCAGGCAACATTAAAGCGCATCCAATCGCTGGTTCCCTACCAGCAGGCCCACCTACTGATTAAAACCTCGGATACCGATCAACTCTTCGTTCTGGCCTCCATTAACAACGACAAAGAAACCGATCTGGCAAATGGTCAGAATATATCTGAAACGGCCGTTACGCAATGTAAGGAACGGCCGCTCGACAAATTCTATATTGTCCAGTCACTCAACAGCCTCACCCACCGCGCTCAGGTCGAAGAGCAGTGGCTGACTCAAAATCTCAATTCCTACATGAACGTGCCCCTCAAAGCTGGCGATTACAACATGGGAGTCCTGCAACTAGCCGCCAACCACCCAACCGTCTTTGAACCGGAGCAAATCGAAGTCATCCGGGAAATCGCCGAAACATTAACCATCGCCATTCAACAATCGCAGCTGCACCAAAAATTGGGACGGACCAACGATGAACTGCAACGCATCCTCAGAACAAAGCATGAGATGATGCAAGATGTCTCTCATGACCTTCGCTCCCCCTTGGCGCTGATCAAAGGGTACGCCGAAATGCTTAAAGATGGATTTTTAGGGTCGTTGACCGATGAACAAATCAATGCCGTAAATGTGATTGATAAAAAAGGCGAACAACTGCTTGTACTGGTCAATCGTCTTTTCAAATTGCAAACAGTCGGCAAAGATACATTAGATAAAACACCTTTTAACCTAAATCATCATCTTTTCGAAACCGTTCAATCCTGGCAAATATTAACAGCCAACAAAAATATTCAGCTTAAGTTAGAGGCCTCTGCCGAATTGCCCACCATTATGGCCGACGCCAATTTGATGGATCAGGTTTTTACCAATCTTTTAGACAATGCCCTGAAATTTAGCCCGGAAGGTAGCAAAATTACTGTCAACGCCTGGTCAGAAGGAACTGAACTCATCGTGGCCATCTCGGATCAAGGGGCCGGCATTGCCCCGGAAAAAGCGGCTCAGATTTTTGAGCGCTTTTTCCAGGTCAAGAGCACAGGTCAAGCAAAAGCCGGGGCCGGCATTGGGCTGGCTCTTTGCAAAGCGATCGTTGATGCGCATGACGGCCGTATCTGGGCCAAAAGCGCCGGTCAAAATAAAGGGACAACCTTCTTCATCGCCCTCCCCATCAACAAAATCAAGCAGCCCAAAGCCTGAAGTTTCAAAGACTCGCAAACAAAAATAAAACCGTGAGCAGGCAGCCACTCACGGTTTTATTTTTCTTCCATTTTAAGCAAAACGAGGGTCTACAAATAACCTAACTCTTTCGCCGCCCGGGTCAATTCATCGCGAAACTGCGGATGGGCAATATTAATCAGTTCCAAAACCCGCTGCCGCACCGTTTTGCCATGCAAAGAAGCAACACCATACTCCGTCACCACATAATGCACATCATTGCGTGTCGTTACCACGCCAGCCCCTTTGCTCAAAGTTGGCACAATGCGGCTAATTTGACCGTCTTTGGCCGTGGCCATAAAAGCGATGATGGGCAGACCGCCCTTTGAACGAGCCGCCCCCCGGATAAAATCCACCTGACCGCCGACACCGCTGTAAAAACGCGACCCTATCGAATCGGCACATACCTGGCCGGTCAAATCAACCTCAACGGCCGAATTGATGGCCACCATCTTCTCATTTTGGGCGATATTGAATGGGTCGTTGACATAATCAGTCGGATGCATTTCTATTAGCGGATTATTATGGACAAATTCATAGAGCCGCTTTGTGCCAAACAAAAAGCCGGAAACGATCTTCCCCGGATGGAACGTTTTCTTAGCACAGGTGATCACGCCCTGCTCCACCATATCAATCACACCATCAGAGAACAGTTCGGTATGAATACCCAAATCTTTATGGCCGCCCAAATGGTGCAAAACCGCATCAGGAATGCTGCCAATGCCCATTTGCAGCGTGGCCCCGTCAGGAATCATGCCGGCAATATGCTCTCCAATTTTGAGATGCTCATCCGAAGCGCCACCCTGCGGCACTTCAGGAATAGGATTGTTTGCCTCGACGATTTTGTGCAGGCGACTGACATGAATGAAGCAGTCGCCCAAGGTACGAGGCATTTGCTGGTTAACCTCGGCAACCACGATCCGGGCCGATTCGGCGGCCGGTTTGGTTGTCCCCACTTCGACACCAAAGCAGCAAAAGCCATGTTCATCAGGAGGCGATACAGAGACAAGGGCCACATCAAGCTTCAAGGGACCATCACGAAACATCCCCGGAATTTCATTCAGGAACACCGGGGTGAAGTCAGCCCGTCCCTGATGAATGGCCTTGCGAACATTAGGCCCGATAAATAGCGCATTGACGCGAAAACTCTCAGCGAATTCGGAAGCCACATAAGGCGCTTCGGCAAAGGTCAGGATGTGGGTTAATTCCACATCGCGCAGTTCAGAAGCGCGTGAAGTCAGACCCTGAGTTAAACTTTGTGGCACGCCGGCGCCACCGCCAATGTAAATGCGGTTGCCAGATTCAATAACGCTGAGGGCATCGGCGACATCCGTCACTTTTCGGCGATAAATACTTTCCCAATTCATTGTTTGCTCCCATTGGCTTTGTTGTTGACAGTTGGCAAATTGGCTGTTACTTCACGGCCCAACGCTGCGGCTACCCCAGGATGGGTCAAGTTACCTTGATATAGATTGACGCCACGGGCCAATGCTGGTTCACGCTGGATGGCGCCAAGCACGCCGAGTTCGCCTACAGATCTTAAATACGGCAAAGCGGCATTGGTGACGGCATACGAGGCAGTACGAGCCACGACGGAGGTCATATTGGGGACACAGTAATGAACGACACCATCGAGCATGTACGCCGGATCGCGCAGCGTTGTCGGCCGACTGGTCTCCACACAGCCGCCTTCATCAATGGAAAAATCAATGATGACAGAACCAGGACGCATGGATTGAACCATTTCACGGGTAATCAAAAGCGGCGCTCGCTGGCCAGGAATCAAGACGGCGCCCATCAGAACATCGGCAAATTTGACGGCCCGCCGCAAGTTGTATTTGTTGGCAAACATGGTGGTGACACGGCCGTTAAACCGTTCATCGATGTATTGCAGTTTTTTCAAACTACGATCCAGTACCGTTACCTCAGCCCCCATTCCCACAAAAGCACCGGCGGCGCTGCTGCCCAGTGTGCCGCCGCCAATGATGACGACAGCGGCCGGGGGGACGCCAGGAATACCGCCCAACAAAATACCGCGTCCTTGTTTTTGGCCAGGTATGCCCCGGTCGCTGCGCAGAAGCTGCCCGGCAATGGTCGGCGCTAACCGGCCGGCCACCTGGCTGGCCGAGATCAAAACAGGCATATCGCCATTGTCTTCTTCGATCATTTCGTAGGCAACGGCTGTTATCTCTCGCTCAGCCAATGCCACAAACAAATCAGGGGAAGCGACCGGCAGATGCAAGAAGGAAAAGATAATCTGACCCGGCCGGAATAAACGATGTTCATCCTGGGTGGGGCGGGATAATTTGGCAACGACGTCGGCACGGCCGTAAACCTCAGCCGGGGTAAAAACAATGTTCGCCCCAGCCGCTCGATAATCTTCATCACTAAAACCAGCACCACTGCCAGCCTTGCTCTCCACATAAACTTGATGACCGGCTTTAGTCAATGACAGCACCCCGGAAGGCGCCAGTCCCACCCGCATCTCCAGATCACGAACTTCTCTAGGAACCCCAAATTCCATCATATCACCCCTTATTAACTTTTTTCTAGAGACCTGCGAGGTTTTGGAAACCTCGCAGGTCTTGGCAATCACACTTATCTGTAATGGGCAAACGGCTCCGGCGGGTCGCTTTCGGAGCGCAGCCAATCATGAACCACTAAACGAAAGATATCCGATTCAGTAATGATACCAACTAACGCACCGTTTGCACCTACCACCGGCAGGCCGCCGATGCGCTGCTTCAGCATTAATTGGGCTGCTTCCCCAACAGTGGCATCCTGTGAAACCGTAAACGGATCAGCGGTCATGATTTCAGCCACAACCAGTTGGGACATGAGAAATTGCATTTCCCACAGGTTTATGTTGGCCGCCGTGGACGGCCGTGCCTCACGAATATCACCATAAGTAACAATGCCGACTAAACGGCCGTTATCCACCACCGGTAAACGACGAATCGTATGCGTCATCATCAACTTATCGGCTTCAGATAGAAGCATATCCGGCTCTGCAAAAATCACATCCCGGGACATCCAATCACGAACCAGTTCCAAGCGCATCATTACCCCCTTAAACAAAAAAAGCCAGACAACAACGCTGTCTGGCCACCTCTTTCATCAAGCCTGTGTCCGGGTTGTACGCAAATAACTAATCGCCAATATAAACATCAGCAGCACAATAACAGCCGATATGACACAATATTGGCAAAACAAACCAATGGCAAAAAATTCCAACGCCGTCAGATAAAGTGTAAACAAAAAAGCCAGCCCCACTGTGCCGATAAGCAGTTCCGGTAAATTGTCTTCAACAACCGGCAGCCAATCTTGCAGCCAGACCAGCAAAAAAATAAAACCATAACCAACCAGACCTATCAAAGCCACTGGAATGGGTCCAATCGAAGAATAAGGAGCTCCAGACCCACTTACCTGACCGCAGTCAAAAACGGCGTTAATCTCGCAGGCTGAAAACACTTTGCCTTGATGATAAAGCCATAGGTAATAAGCCGTTACAATGCCCGGCACGGCCAAAAGCTGGATTAAACGAGCTTGCCAATGATCAGTACGCATAATGTCCTTAAGAGCTTAACAGTGCTTCAATCTGCTGTTGAAAAGCGGAATAGGGCTGCGCCCCTTCAATATGCTGGCCATTGATAAAGAAATTGGGCGTAGAAGAAACCCCGGCTTCGCCGACCGCCCGCATGTTATCTTGCAATACACTGTTGTAGCGGCTTTGATTCAAACATTCGGTAAACTGGGCGGCATCAACCCCCGCCTGTTCACCAGCCCGCACAATGCCATCTCGCTGCCGGGCATCCGTCAGATCATATTGGGCAAACATCGCCTCGCTGTACTCAAAGAATTTGTCCTGCTCTGCGGCGCACAATCCACCATTGGCCGCAGGAATAGTAGCTGCACTTAAGGCAAACGGAACCACCACATAACGCACATCACCGGAATCCACATAGTTCTCTTTCAAAAATGGTTCAGTTTCCATGTAAAAAGTACGACAATGGGTACAACCATAATCAGAAATCTCGACGATGGTAACTGGCGCGTCTTCGGCACCATCCGTCTCACAGTTATCAGGATTATTCTGACAATATTCTTCCAGCGATAACAGTTGAGGAGCCGGGGGTTCTTGCAACGAGAGGAAAAGTAAAGCAAACAAACCAACAACGCCAATACCAATAACGCCCCCTATCAAAAGCCAGTTTGTTTGTTTTTGTTGTGTTTGCGGTCTTCGTTTCTTACTAATTTTTTTTGCCATAATACAAATTCTTCTCCCAGTTAGAAATTATTGTGAGCTGACTGTTTTTAATTGTACAACATCACGCACACAAGTTTAGAGATTAAACCCTCTCTCTGCAACGAAGGAAGTCAAATACTTTGTTTCGTTTCATCTAATGGGGAAATTAGTGAATGTGGGAAGGCGCCAACGCTTCGATTTCCGCAATTAATTGATTAGAATTAATATCCTTAAGCAAGTAACTTTGGGCGCCGGCTTGTAAAACCAGTTCTTTTTCAACATCATCGGCCAAAGAGGCTAAAACGACAACAGCCATACCAGACCGGTTGAATTCTTTAACATCCTGAATAATGGTGGTTAACGGCCGTTGCCCGGCCCCCTTTAACCCCAACAAAACCACATCAGCCTTGCTTTCTCTCTCCTGACGACATGCTTTCCAGGCCGCCGTACTGTCATGCGCAGCAACCACCTCAAGTTTAGTCGAGGATCCTAGCCGTACCTTCAAAGCATCTCTTACGGCTACATGTTCTTCAATAATGACCAGCCGGATTTCACTCATCGTCAGATTTATCACAATAAATATCAGCCCAAATAGGAGTACTCTTGATTTTAGAAGCCTGCCGCCGTGAATCCGAGTGTCAAATGTCATTGAGATAGTAGAAGAAAGTCATCCATCAAGCATGACATTCGCCACCGTGCTTTCACAGCCAAATGGTTTAAACTGTATTATGTGCATTAAGAAATGGAGATACGCCTATGCTAACTGTAAATGACCTGATGACGGCCGTTCCCGACACCGTAACCCCACAAACACCCCTGCGCACCGTAATCGGCATCATGAAAACCGGTGGTTACCGGCAAATTCCTGTTTTAGACAAAGGCAAACTCGTGGGCATCATCACCGACCGCGATATACGCCTCATCATGAACTCCCCTATCGTCCTACACGATCGTTCTCAGGATGAGGAACTATTGGCCCATGCCACTGTAGAAAGCTGCATGACCCCGAACCCGGTCACTGTCACCCCCGAAATGCCCGCCTATCGAGCGGCCGAAATGTTAAGCATGTACAAGTTTGGCGCCTTGCCCGTTATCGAAGGCAGCACCCTGGTGGGCATCATTTCAACAACTGATTTTCTGAATTACTTCTCGGCAAATGTAGAAGATGAGGGAGATACAGCCTAAGGCCAATTCCAGAAAATAATGATCCGAAAAACAAGCGCATTCCTGGAATTGACTGGAAGCTTTTTCAGAACGAATTGGACCATTGAAATTCTGAAAAAGCCAAAATCAACTGTAAGGCAGCGATAATTCGATACGAGTTCCCTCGCCAGGGACCGAGTAAATATCACAAGACCCTTGCAGTTCCTCTGCTCGTGCCCGCATATTGGATAAACCATGCCCAATTGTTTGATTCTGGGTATCAATATCAAATCCACGGCCGTTATCCACCACCAACAAATCAACCACCCCTTCCATCCGGCGCGCCTTCACCATCACTTCTGTTGCCCGCGCATGACGGGCAATATTAGCCAGCGCCTCCTGCGTCGTCAGAAATAGTGCCCGGGCCACCGGAGTCGGCAAAGAAGCGACCGCTTCAGGCTCCACATCAAGCCGCACCGACACCATTGCATTCGCCTGAAATTCACGTACCAAACGACTGATTCCTACATCAACATCACCCCGGAACCGCTGCGGCCGTAAATCTAAAATAAAGTTGCGAATATCCCGGATCGTATCATTTAACCCCACAATCGCCCGATCAAGGAGAATGTCAGCCTTCTCCGGTTGTCCGGGAATGACCAATTTCACCGATTCCAGCGTCAACCCCACAGCATAAATAGACTGAATGATGCCATCATGCAAATCCATCCCAATCCGTGCCCGCTCCTCAACGACAGCCAGGCGGCTGACCTGTTCATACAAACGGGCATTTTGAATAACCACAGCCGCATGTACAGCAAACATCTCCACAATCGCCTGATCATCGGCCGTAAACTCCAGGGCGTCGCTTTTATCAGTTAAATATAGATTTCCCAGCACCTGTTTACCGCCCACAATGGGCACACCCAAAAAACTAACCATCATCGGGTGATTTTGCGGAAATCCTACTGAACGCGGATCAGCCCCAATGTGAGGAACGCGGATTGGCCGCCTTTCACGGATAATAGCCCCCAACAACCCCAATCCACGCGGCAAATGAGCCATTTCAGCCACTTCATCAGAGGCCATACCACTATGGACGAATGTTTCCATCTGCCCATCAGCAGTCGATACCCCCAACGCTGCATACCTGGCACTAACCAACTCGCGCGCCGAATCCACAATCTTTTGCAAAACCTTATCCAAAGATAATTCGCCGGCAATCGCGATTGCAGCTTGATTAAGCGCTTCCAGTTGGCGGTTTCGTTCCTCAAGTTCCTGACGGTAATCTGTGACCATTTTAGTTAAAATTGTAACGTCTAAGCAGCCATTTCCAAACGAAGCAGCTATTCTGGGGATAGGTAATAGAGCCGGTTGGCACGACGAGGTTTACAAATAATCTTTTAAGTGATGCTGAATGGCATAGGCGGCTGCTTCAGCCCGATTAGAAACACCCAGTTTGGACAAAATGCTGCTCACATAGTTCCGTACCGTTCCCTCACTCAAAAATAAGCTGCTGGCAATTTCCCGATTCGTACTACCTTCAGCAATTAAGGACAATACCTGCATTTCCTGAGAGGTTAAATCTGTAAAAGCCGCCGCTTCCTCTTTTTGTATGGAGGTACGGATTTCTGTAAACACCCGCTGGGTTAATGAAGGATCCAACATCGCTTCGCCACGTGCCGTCGCTTCAATCGCCCGGATAAGTTCATTGCCACCAACTTGCTTCAAGACATAACCCGTCGCCCCAGCTCGAATAGCGGCAAATAACATCTCATCTTCAGCGTAAGAAGTAAGCATAATCACCTTTGTTTCCGGTAATTGGGCCACAATTTGCTGGCAGGCTTCAATGCCGCTGCCACCGGAAAGGCGAATGTCCATTAAGATAATGTCCGGTCGATGTTCTACCGCTTTTTGTACAGCTTCAGTCTCTGCTGCTGCTTCAGCAACGATTTCAAATTCAGCATGGTGTTCCAGCAGACTTTTCAAGCCCAACCGGACAACTTCATGATCATCAACTAAAAGAATACGTAAGGCCATACCGATAAGTATAGCGATTTCTGAATGTTTCAACCAACTTCTTAATACGGCCGTTACTTCCCCCACAACCTTCTAAATCAACCCAAAACAGCCTTGTTTGCGCCAGCGCAAATACAACACCAACAATCCGCGCTAACATTCCTCTCATAAAAGCTTTAAGATTGTGCCATTCTGCACAAATCGTGGCAGCACATAATGACTATCGGAAATAAAAAGCTCAAAAAACGACAACTTGTCCCACTTCTAATCATAGGTGGCTTCATTGCCTTTGTGGCACTGCCTTTCATTTCATGGATTGTCACCGATGAAGGCATCACCGCCACTTCAGATGCCCAATTCTGTGTCGGCTGTCATAGCATGGAGCCGTTTGAAAAAGCCCACAACGCCGACGTTCATGGGGGCAACAACGCCCACGGCGTCCGCGCCACCTGCGCCCAATGCCACCTGCCCCACGACAGCTCATTCAACTACCTTTATACGAAAGCCGAAACCGGTATCCACGATTTATGGGTCGAAAATTTTGGCGATCCAGACAACATTGATTGGCTGGCCAAACGCGAACATCGCGAAGAATATGTCTACGACTCCGGCTGCCTGACCTGTCATACCAACCTGGAAAAAGCAACCATGTCCAGCAATGATGCCCTAATCGCCCATCGGGCCTATTTTCGTGGCGATACAGAGCAAAAGTGTGTTTCTTGCCACGAAAACGTCGGCCATCACGAAATTTCAACTTATATAACCCAAAACTAAGTAACCATCCCTTATTTACTTCCGTGTTTCGGGAATTGGAATTCCCGAAACATCCTCAACTTATATAACCCAAAACTAACCATTAAATCCAAGTAAGGAGGGATTTATGAAAAAAGTTTACTCAATTATTGTTGTCGTCCTCATACTGTTTATAGCTGCACTGACAGCCTGTTCAGACAAGTCCGAACCAACAAAATCCAGTCAACCAGCCAATCCACCGGCTACTGTCAATGCTGTCGCCCCAACACCGGCCATCATTCAAGTAGAACGGAATGTTGGCGACCTAAGCACGATTGGCAACCTGGCTGTCGACCGCGGCATGACTGAGATGGGGCGGGAATGTATAGACTGTCACAAAACGGAAAACCCTGGCATCATCAATGACTGGAAAGACAGCCGCCATGCTCATGCCGGTGTTTCTTGCATTGATTGTCATGAGGTCGAATCTGATTCACCGATGGCCACACAACATGAAACCCTGGTTGGCACCGATGTTTACATTTCTGTATTGGTCCCTCCCAGCACGTGTGCCCGCTGTCACCCCGGCGAATATACGCAATTTAACGAAAGTGGTCATTTCCGGGCTTACCATCAAATCATCCCCAAAGACAGTCTTCACGCTCTGGTAAACGTGCATGAAGGACAAAATCATCCTGAGTTAAGCGGCGCTTCAGGCGAAACAGGCTGTATGCAGTGTCATGGCACCGAGATTTTATTGGATGAAAACAACCGGCCCACGGCAGCCACATGGCCAAACATGGGGATGGGTAATATTTATCCTGATGGCAGCACTGGTAACTGCGCCGCCTGTCACACCCGGCACAAATTCAGCATTGCTGAAGCTCGTAAACCTTATGCCTGTGCCTCTTGCCACCTGGGGCCAGATCATCCGGACATCGAGATATTTGAGAACAGCAAACATGGTCATATATACCATACAGACAGTGATGATTGGATCTGGAATTCGGCGCCGGACACGTGGGAGCCGGGCGACTACCGTGCCCCAACCTGTGCCACCTGCCATATGAGCGGTATTGGCGAATTGAATACGACACATAATATTACTGAGCGCCTGTACTGGAACTTGTGGGCGCCGCGATCGGAAGTCCGCAATTCAGATGATGTGATGAGTGCTGTTTTGGGTAATGGTGAAGAGGGCCGAGCCAAGATGTCACTGGTCTGCAACTCTTGCCACAGCGCCCTGCACACAGAGAGCTTCTTTACACAGGGCGACCGGGCAGTTGAACTGTACAATGTGGCTTACTATGACGTAGCAGAAGCCTGGCGGGCTGAATTGGCCGAAGCCGGGCTGCTCAAGGAAAATCCATGGACGGATGAGTTCCAAATCACTTACTACTACTTGTGGCATCACGAAGGTCGCCGCGCCCGGCAAGGGGCGTTGATGGGCGCCCCTGATTACGCCCATTGGCATGGTTTCTTTGAACTGCAACAAGATTTGTACAAGCTGGAAGAAATCTATAATACGCGGATGGAAATTGGTCAGATTGAATAGCCTTAGCTGTTGAGTATGAGAATGAGCCTGGTGTATCGGATTGATGCACCAGGCTTTTTTGTGCATCGGCCTTTTATAGAATGCGGCTTCGTGTTAAGATACGGCCGTTATGATCACACTCCCTCCCACTGAAATCGAACTAACCACCCTGGCCCGATGTCATCTGTTTCAAAACCTGGACTCCGGCACTCTGGCCGACATCATGCAGACGGCCACCCGCCGTAAATATGCCAGCGGTTCATTTATTTTCTACCAGGAAGACCCGGCCAACACCTTCTTCATACTCTTGCAAGGCAACGTGCGCATGTCCCAAATCACCCCCGAAGGACACCAGGTTATCGTCCACTTTTTTGGGCCGGGTCAAGGCGTGGGCATTATTGCCACCTTGGGCCAGTTTGCCTACCCCCTAACTGCTGAAGCCGTCGAAGATTGCCTATTGTTGGTTTGGGACAGCAAATTGATGAACCAACTCATGGAAAAGCATCCCCGTCTGGCCATTAACGCCGCCCATATGCTAGCCGTACGTTTTAAGGAATTGCAAGATCGTTATCGTGAACTGGCGACCGAGCGGGTGGAACGGCGAATCGCCCGAACTTTGTTACGACTGACCAAGCAGTTAGGCAAAAAGGTAGAGGGTGGAATCTTGATCAACATGCCTCTTTCCCGCCGCGACCTGGCCGAAATGACAGGAACCACACTTTACACAGTCAGCCGCATTGTTAGCAAATGGGAACAGGATGGCCTGGTAAAAACGGGTCGTGAGCAGGTAATCCTCACTTCCCCCCACGGACTGGTCATCATTGCCGAAGATTTACCGCCCGCGAAAAAATAAATCAAAGAAACGCTGAAATCTTATTTGTGCCAGCGCAACGACAATTAATTCTAATGACGTATTCTATAGTTAATTGAAATGGTCCAGGCCTTGTCAATCATACGCAAACAACTGGCACAACAAATCAGCTTAGGAAAATGACATGAGTCAAATGAAACTCTCCGCTGATCTGACAATTGCCGAAGTGCAGGAAAAATGGCCGCAAACCGTGTCCGTATTCCGCGATTTGGCTGCCGCTTGTGTTGGCTGCGATTTGGCCTCATTTTGCACCGTGACTGACGCCGCAAAAGAATATCAGATCGATTTAGAACGCCTGCTAAAGGATTTGCAGGCAGTAATCGCGCCATGATTTGAGGAGCCTCATGGTTCAGAACTAAAGGAGAGAATCATGAGGAAAAATTTGTACGTTTTTGTTTTGATCGGTTTGATTACTGTTGTTCTATTACCTGGCTGCCAGGCTGGTGGGGTCAAGTCTGATGAACCAGTTGTCCAAGATAAACCCGTTTCCGCTTTCTTTATGGATACCTGCTCCGGCTGTCACGGTGCAACACGGCAGGGGGCGACGGGTCCCGCTCTTTTGCCGCAGCGCCTGGATCAACCAGATGAATATTACGCCGATGTGATCTTGAACGGGAAACCAGGCACGGTCATGCCGCCCTGGGGCAGCATTCTTTCCGAAGATGATGCTAGCGCCTTGATTGCGTTTATTCGCAGCGAGCCGGATGCCAGCGCCTTGGAGTGGACCTTTGAGGATACGGCCGAAACGCTGACCATCATCAAAGAGGAAAGCGAACTGCCTGATGCCCCCACCCACAGTGGCAATCTGGATAATTTGATGCTGGTGACGGAACGTGAGGTACAATCTATTACAGTCATTGACGGCGACACTCACCAACTGTTGACTCACATACCGGCTTCCTACCGGGCACATGGTTACACATTCAATCCGGTCGATGATCGCTGGGCTTACAACATGGGCCGCGATGGCTGGGTATTCAAAATTGATTTGTTCAGCCTGGAGCCGGTGCGTAAGGTGCGTGTCGGGTTGGATTCTCGTGGGATTGCTATGTCGGATGATGGGAAATATATTATCGTTGGCAACTATATCCCGGCAACGGCCGTTATCCTCAACGCCGACACCCTCGAACCCCTCAAAGTCATCTCCACTAAAGCCAAAAACCCCGAAGGTGAAATGGTCGACTCCCGTGTGGCTATCGTCAGCGATGTCTCACCCGACCTGGTCGGCCCTTACTTCATCATCGCCCTCAAAGAAGCGGGGCAAATGTGGCGTATCGATTGGTCAGACCCCGAATTTCCCATCGCCAAAGTGGAAAATGTCGGCCACATCCTGCATGATGGTTTCCTCAGTCCCGACAACACCGAATTCTACATCGCCTCCCAGACCGATAATTGGATGGCCGTTATCGACGTGGCCAACTGGACATTGATCGAGCAAATTGAAACCGGCGACACACCCCATCCCGGCTCTGGCGCTTCTTGGGAAATGGACGGCGTGATCTATGGCGCTACTGTCCACGCCGCTGAAGGCAAAGTAGCAATTTGGGACATGGCGACCAATGAAGTTGTCGGATCAGTTGATACGGCCGGGGCTGGATTATTTATCCGCGCCAGCGAACACAGCCCGTATGTGTGGGCCGACGCCGTATTTGCTGAGGAACCTCATAAAATCACCGTGTTTGAGAAGACACCGCCATTTAATGTTGTTGGTACAATTGATGATGGCTTGCGCACATTACACCCTGAATTTACGGCTGATGGCGCTTTCGTGTATATTTCTGACTGGGATGGTAATGTTGTCCGCATCTACGATGCCCAAACATTAGCACTTGTTTCCGAAATAGGTGACGTTACCACACCAACCGGTATTTTTAACACCGACCGCCGTCATGAAAC
Source organism: Promineifilaceae bacterium (SeqCode) (assembly GCA_050301775.1). Taxonomy (GTDB): domain Bacteria; phylum Chloroflexota; class Anaerolineae; order Promineifilales; family Promineifilaceae; genus JACKCC01. The sequence continues at coordinate 2,099 of JBNKZT010000013.1, read as the reverse complement.
GTTGGGTCATTAAAAATCACAAGCTGTCGCCGGTCTCCTGACCGTTGGACAACCCGACTCGGTTAGAAACCGGCCGGAACGTGATGTTGTAACAACCTCCTAGAGGATTTTATCTCTCCAGGAGGTTTTGGAGAGATTTATGACTGAATTTACCCATTTCGACAATTTAGCATCATTAATCAATGACATTCCGGTTGACAGCATCGTCAGCCGCACGATATTTAGCAGCGGCCAAATGAAAGCGGTTTTGTTTGGCTTTGCCGCCGGACAAGAGTTGTCTGAGCATACGGCCGCGAAACCGGCGGTCCTGCATTTTGTACAAGGTCAGGCCCGACTAACATTGGGCAAAACGGCGATGGCCGCTCAACCGGGCACATGGATTCACATGGAACCCAATTTACCGCACAGCGTCTTTGCCGAGACTGAACTCATTATGCTGCTGCTCCTGCTGGAAAAGTAGCTGATTGATGACTGGAGACTAAGCTATGGAACATTTGATGAAGCTAAACGGCCGTTCCACACAAACTCACAATTGGCAGTTGAAAAATCTCAATCCCGGCCCTGATGAAGAATGGGATCGGCTGCAAAAATTTCTAAATTTGAACAGGGAAGACTTTGACGCGATACTGGCAACGGTAGAACCGCTGTTCCGGCGCGGACACGAACTGGTTGTGGGCACGTATGATTATCTGCTGGCTAACCATGAAACGGCCGTTATCCTCGGCTGGGAAAAAGGCGCTAACCCAGAACATTTAGCCGAGCGCCGCCGCTTCTTCACCGTTTGGCTGGCGCGCACGTTGGGGCTGGACCTGAGCCACGAATTCGCCCGCTACCTGTTCCGCGCCGGACAGATTCACGCCGCCCACGGTCCCCGCCAGATTCACGTACCCGAGGTCTACGTCACCGGCTCCATCAGCCTGATCAACGCTACTTTTGCCCGCTTCCTGACAGAAGAAATGCCCGGCGACCCGGTTATTCCGGCGGCGCTGGCCGGCTGGAACAAGCTGCTAACGCTGCATCTGCACATGATGCACCTGGGCTACCAATCGGCCCGCGACTGGGACAGCGGCGATTTTCCGGTGGAACTTTCTTTCTTTGGCCGAGTGCGCAATTATACCGGACAGGAAACGATGACGATGAACCTGCCCGATGGCAGCCACATTGACGCAGTTCTCACCCGCTTTTTCAACTATTTTCCACAGGCGCGGTCTGATGTGTTTGACATCGAGTGGCTGGACAAAGAACGGCTGGATGAACGGGGAACGCCCTGGCTGGTCGTGGAAAAATCGTACCGGGTGCGAGGCGGTTGGCGGGTGTTGGTAAACGGCCGTGACATCAGCTACAGCAGCGGCCTCAACCAATCCATCCAACCCGGCGATACGGTCAGCATTTTCCCTCCGGGGCGGTAATAACATTGAAGATTGACAATTGGGGATTGATTATTGAGCAATCATCAATCCCCAATTTTCCAAATGAACGACAGCCGTAAAATCCAACGCCCCCTTATGCTCCTGCCCATCCTGGCTTTACTGGCGGCGATGTGGGCCGGGTTGGTTCGATTGGGCTGGCAGCTTCCGTCGCTGCGCCCTACCTTGCCCATTGCCCACGGGCCGTTGATGGTGTCCGGCTTTTTAGGCACGCTCATCACCCTGGAACGGGCGGTGGCGCTAAACACGCTGTTCAAATCGCGCTGGCCGTATCTGGCAGCGCTGGTCAGCGGGTTGGGCAGCATCGTTTTGATGATTGGCGTGCCCGGCGTCACCGGGCCGCTGCTCATCACGTTGGGCAGCGCGGGACTGGTCATCCTGTTTTACCTCATCGTGCGCCACCATCCGGCCCTTTACACCGGCATCATGGCGCTAGGCTCGCTGGCCTGGCTAGTGGGCAATGGCTTGTGGTTGGGAGGACGGCCGTTGCATGAAGCCGTCTGGTGGTGGGCTGGTTTTCTCATTCTGACAATTGTCGGGGAGCGGTTGGAATTGAGCCGGTTGACACGATTGGGGAAGCAGCAGCAGGGAATATTTACGGCCGTTTCTGCCATCCTCATCCTGGGACTCATCACGCTTACTTTCAACTACGACTTGGGCGTGCGCAGCGCC
>JBNKZT010000012.1:0-35396 GCA_050301775.1 Promineifilaceae bacterium (SeqCode) | reverse complement strand
CTGGAAAGTGAGCGTGGCCAAATCAGCCACAAAATCAGGCAGTTGGCGCTTGCTGTCGTTACCATAGAAAAAATCAGCATCGGCAAACCGGGCACGGATGACGTGCTCGTTGCCATCGACAACGATGTCCAGATGGCGCTCATCCCCATTGCGGACAGCGATGAAGTAAGGCAGCAGCCCGCCATTTTTACCATACACCGGGAAGTAGCGTTGATGTTTACGCATGACGGCCACCAGCACTTCGGCCGGCAGTTTGAGGAAGCGTTCCTCGAACTGGCCGCGCAGCGGGGTCGGCCGTTCCACCAGATTGGCCACTTCATCCAGCAAAGCGGTATCGTCGGGGATGGTGCCTCCTTTTTCGGCAGCCAGACGCTCGGCAACGGCCGTAATCATTTCCTTCCGTTTCTCCGCCTCCAAAACAATCCGGTTTTTGCGCATTTCGACCAGATAATCACCAGCATCGCGAATCACAATTTCCGGCGAGTCGTAGGGACGCAAACCACGGCTGACCCGATCACTTTTAACCCCGGCGTACCGGAACGGCACCACATCGGGACCAAACAAGGTAACCAACCAACGCAGCGGGCGGCTGTAGCTGATATTGGTATTGTTCCAACGCATACTGCGTTCAAATTTAATAGCAGCAATCAAGTCCGGCAACGCTTCGGCCAGAACCGCAGCCGTCGGACGGCCATCTTCACGAATGGCAGCCGTTACGTAGCGTTTGCCCTCTTCCTCGACAATTTTGAGCGCTTCCAGCGCCACACCTTTACCCCGGGCAAAGCCGATTGCCGCTTTGGTAGGATTGCCGTCGGCGTCGAAAGCGCGATCGGCCGGTGGCCCTTTGGCGACCATTTCCAAATCTTTTTGGCGGCCTTCTAATTGATGCACCAGCACCGCCAAACGACGCGGTGTCCCCGAGACCTCAAAACGATCATAAGTCAGACGTAGATTATCAAGCAGTTCGGGCACCATCGTTTCTAACTGCTTAATGGCCGAGTTCAAATCGGTGACGGGCAGCTCTTCGCTGCCAATTTCCAGCAGGAACGTTTGCGGATGTTCCATTTGGGTTAATTGAATGGTGGTCCCTTCATCCACTGTTTCGGCCGGCTGCCAGACCTTCATGAAGGGGTATTCCAGCCGCTGCCGTTGTTCGACGTACTGCTGGGAAATTTTAACGGCCGTATTCCGCATCCGCCGGAAATAATTGGCCCGCTCTGTCACCCCAATCGCCCCCCGTGTGTCCAAAATGTTGAACAGATGGGAGCATTTCAAATTGTAATCGTGCGCCGGGAAAACCAGATTGGCTTCCAGACAGCGATAAGCTTCTTGTTCGTAAGTATCGTAGGTTTGTTTGATCGCATCCACGTCGGCCACATCGAAATAGTAGCGGCAGTGTTCGATTTCGCTTTGCAGCAGGATGTCGCCATAGGGAATGCCCGCGCCGTAATCGATCTCCCAGACGCTGTTTTTGCCTTGCAGCGCCAGCGCAATCCGGTCCAGGCCGTAGGTCAATTCCACAGCTACCGGATCAAGCGTTTGTCCGCCAGCTTGCTGGAAGTAAGTGAACTGGGTAATTTCCTGGCCGTCGAGCCACACTTCCCAGCCCAGCCCCCAGGCGCCCAGCGCCGGGCTTTCCCAATTATCCTCGACAAAGCGGATGTCGTGGCGGCGGGGATCGATGCCGACGGCTTCTAAACTTTTCAGATACAGTTCCTGTGGATTGCCGGGATCGGGTTTGAGAATGACTTGCAGTTGGTGGTGCATTTGCATGCGGTTGGGGTTGTCACCGAAACGGCCGTCATCGGGGCGAATACTCGGCTCGACATAGACCACATTCCACGGCTCCGGCCCCAAAACGCGCAGCGCCGTGGCCGGGTTCATCGTCCCCGCGCCGACCTGCACGTTGTACGGCTGCTGCACCAGGCAGCCATGCTCCTGCCAAAACGCCAAAAAGCGTAAAATAATTTCTTGAAAACTCAACGGTTCACTCATACGTTGCTGCTTCTCCGATTTACAATTATCAGAGGGGATTATAGTACAAGTTGGCAAGTTGGCGAGTTGAGTCAGAAGACCTGCGAGGTTTCCGAAAACCTCGCAGGTTTACGATGACCGAAGCCGTTCCCGATCTATGTAGGCGATCAATTCGGGCAGTCAGCTGGTCGGAGAAGTCAAAATAGGACGCTGATTAACGCTGATCGGAGTAGATTTGAAGCCTAAAATATCACTAAATCTACGTTAATCAGGAAAATCTGTGTCCAAAAATTCTTTTTTCCGACAGACTGCTAGCTCTGCTCTTTCTTCTTCCATTGGGTTGAAATAGCGTCCTTTGGGCATTTTTTCACCTCCAGATACTATTATAATCATGTTTTTCGTATTATCGATTTAAGCAACCGTTCGGAAATAACATTGCAATTTTAGATTTAACGGCTACTTTAAGCCCATTCGCCAATCCCATAACTTATTTAAGAATGGGCACTAATCATATGCTGAATTAAAATATTTGTCGGAAATCAAAATACTGGCTCGTATGAAAAGAGCCTGAACAGGAACCAATTTATGCAATACAATCATCTCAAAATACTCGAATCGGAAGCGATTTATGTGATGCGAGAGGTGGCGGCGCAGTTTGAACGGCCGTTTCTCCTCTTCTCAGGTGGCAAAGACTCCATCATCATGGCCTACCTAGCCCGCAAAGCATTTTATCCTGCATCTATTCCCTTCACCTTGATGCACATCGACACCGGGCATAACTTTCCCGAAACCATAGCATTTCGGGATGCTTTAATGGAAAAACTGGGAGCACGGTTGATCGTGCGTTACGTCCAGGACAGCATCGATCAGGGACGGGTGTCCGAAGAGACCGGCCCCTATGCCAGTCGCAATGGCTTGCAAACCGTCACCTTGCTCGATGCATTGGCCGAGTTCAAAGTAGATGCCGCCATCGGCGGGGCGCGGCGCGACGAGGAAAAGGCCCGCGCCAAGGAGCGATTCTTCTCCCATCGGGACGAGTTTGGCCAGTGGGATCCCAAAAACCAGCGGCCGGAACTGTGGAATTTGTATAACGGCCGTAAAAAGCCCAACGAAAACTTCCGCGTCTTTCCCATCAGCAACTGGACCGAGTTAGATGTTTGGCAGTACATTCAAATGGAAGAAATCGAACTGCCCAACCTCTACTTCTCTCACGAACGGGACATTATCAACCGAGATGGCGTTTTGTTGGCCGCTTCCGATGTCGTTTATCCAGTGGCCGGAGAAACAATCGAGCGTAAAGTTATCCGCTTCCGCACCATCGGGGACATGACCTGCACCGGCGCGGTCGAATCCGCCGCCAGCAACATCCACGACATCGTCGACGAAGTCGCCTCCGCCCGTGTCACCGAACGAGGCGCGCGTGCCGACGACAAAAGATCCGAAGCAGCGATGGAAGACCGCAAAAAAGTAGGCTATTTTTAGCGTCATACGATATTTCGGAAACTTGATAAAAATGACACATGACGAATGATATTACGACAAATGACAGAAGAAAATTATGACTGATACAAACCAACAAATTGAACTACTCCGTTTCACCACCGCTGGCAGCGTAGATGATGGCAAAAGCACCCTCATCGGCCGGCTGCTGTACGATTCTAAATCGATTTTTGAAGACCAAATGGAAGCTGTCGAGCAAGCCAGCATGAACCGGGGCGATGAGGAAGTCGATCTGGCATTGTTGACCGACGGGCTGCGCGCCGAACGCGAGCAAAAAATCACCATCGATGTCGCCTATCGTTACTTTGCCACACCCAAACGAAAATTCATCATCGCCGATACCCCTGGCCACATTCAATACACCCGCAACATGGTCACCGGCGCATCCACGGCCGAATTGGCCATTATCCTCATCGATGCGCGTAATGGAGTGCTGACCCAATCCAAACGGCACGGTTTCCTGGCCACGCTGCTGCGTATTCCACACCTGATGGTAGCCATCAACAAGATGGATTTAGTCGATTATGATCAGACTGTTTACAATAAAATTGTCCAGGATTACACTGAATTCTCTCGGAAACTGAACGTACAGGGCGTAACCTATATCCCTGTTTCTGCTTTGCGCGGCGATAATGTGGTTGACAAGAGCGAAAAAATGCCCTGGTATGACGGCCCGACACTTTTACATCATTTGGAAACGGTTAACGTTGGCGCCAGCCTGAACAAAGTTGATTTCCGTTATCCGGTGCAGTACGTTATTCGCCCCAACCAGAATTTCCGCGGTTATGCCGGGCAAATCAGTTCCGGCCGTATCGCCAGAGGCGAAGAGGTCGTCATTTTGCCGTCCGGCTTGTCCAGTAAGGTGAAATCCATCGTTGTGGCTGGGAAAGAACTGGCAGCGGCCAATGTGGGCGATTCAGTTATTCTGACTTTGGAAGATGAGATTGACATCAGCCGGGGTGATATGCTGGTACGGACCAACAATTTACCGCAAAAGAGCAACCGAGTCGATGCCACCATCTGCTGGATGAGTGAAGAGCCGATGAAAACCCAAGCCTCCTATTGGGTACAGCATACAACGCGGCTGGTCAATGGCTTTATTTCAGAGTTGAACTACAAGATTGATGTCGATACGATGCATCGTGATCCGGCGGAAACACTGACGCTCAACGAAATCGGCCGAATTCAACTAACGACGACGCAGCCGCTCTATTACGACCGGTACCAATTAAACCGGGGCACGGGCAGCTTTGTCCTCATCGATCCGGCAACAAACAATACAGTGGCGGCGGGCATGATCCGCGGCAAATCGCAGGATGTGGAGCAGCTTCGTGAGGGTGAAGTGGATACTGCCCCATCACGGCCGAAATCAAGCAATGTGGTTTGGGAGCAAGAAGGGATTAGTCTGGCCCAGCGGGAAGAACGGCATGGACATAAAGCGGCTATTTTGTGGTTTACCGGTCTTTCCGGGTCAGGAAAATCGACAATTGCTAAAAAGTTGGAGCAGCAGCTCTTTGCCGATGAGGTGCATACGATGTACCTGGATGGCGACAATTTGCGGCATGGCTTGAACGGTGATTTAGGGTTCAGCAGCGCTGACCGGCAGGAAAACATTCGCCGTGCCGGAGAGTTGGCCAAGCTGTCTTACGCACATGGTAATGTGACACTGGCTTGTTTTATCTCACCGTTTGCGGCCGATCGCCGGTTTGCCCGCCAGTTGGTGCCGGACGGCAAGTTCCTGGAAATCTACGTCAAGTGCGATCTGGATGTGGTCAAGCGCCGCGACACCAAGGGCCTCTACGCCAAAGCAATGGCTGGTGAAATCGACAACTTCACTGGTATTTCCTCGCCCTACGAAGCGCCGGAAAATGCCGAATTGGTCGTCGAGACCGACATTCACACTGTCGATGAAATCGTGGCCCAAATCATTCATGAACTGAAAATTCGCGGCATTTTGCCGACGGAAAAATGATAAGTGCCCATTCGCAAATAAGCTATGAAATTGGCGAATGGGCTTGAAGTAGCCGTTCGTTCTGAAATCGTTATGTTAATTCCGAATGGCTAATAAGGCTTGGTGATGAAATAATATATGGTTGAAATTATCAATATTATCCGGAGCGTTCCATTTGAACCGAGTGTTGGCGACCCCACATTGTTGGGCTGGCTTACGGTGTTGGCTTACCTGGTAGCTGCTGTAAGTTGTGTGTTATGTATGATCCGATCTGAGCAGATATTTGGTCAGGAGCATCTGTTACAGCATCGGTTGATTTGGGGCATGATGGCTTTAGGGTTGTTCTTTTTGGGTATCAACAAGCAGTTGGATATTCAGTCTTGGTTTACGGCCGTCATCAAAACAATCGCTTACGAACAAGGCTGGTACGAGTTTGGCCAACGCGCGCAGGTCATATTTATCGCCGGAATGGGTGTTGTTGGCCTTATCGTGTTGGTTATTGGCATTTGGTTTTTCCGCCACGTATGGCGGAAATATTGGCTGTTAGGGCTTGGAATACTCTTCATTGCACGTTTTGTCATTGTGCGGGCGGCAACATTCTATGGCGTTTCATTGCCTGAACTTTCCCGCTTTACGGGCGGCATTCGGATTAACTGGTTATTAGAGATCGGGGCAGCTTCCTTCATAACGTTGGGAGCCTTGCTAAATTTACGCCTTGCAAGAACGAAATAAGGGGGCCTGACAAAATCACCACCAAATAGTGTGCTGACAGGGTAGACAGGCGGGTCACATTGCCACCCGCTGGGGCCTGGAGGTTCTGTTTGCCGACACCAAATAGCTTTTTGGCCTGGACCAGTATCAACTGATGACGGCCACGGCCATTGTCCGTTTATAGACCCTGGTCATGCTGGCTTACTACTTTCTCGACCAGGAACGAGCGCTTTATCAGCAGCAAACCGACCAGTACCTGACTATTGGGGATGTTTGGCAGCAGGTTCGGTGAACTCATTGGCGACATTTCATTGATTGGATACATCAGAAATTCAGGTTTGGCTGTCAGCCTATACTTTGCCGAACAAGATCGATTCTTCGCGTAAACGGTGCAAAAAGTCGACCGATTTGAGATTGCGTTCCAGGATGAAGGTCAGGTAGAAGTGCATGAGGCGTTCCAGTTCGTGCTGGAGCGGCCGTTTCAACTGCAACACACTCACCGTCGCCCAATCCCGCGTTTGCAGGTAACGCAGCACTTTGACAGCAATCGACGAAATCGGCATGGCATTCCGGTCGCTGTTGCGGCAGTCGGGGCAGAGCAGCCCGCCCAATTCGGCGCTGAAAAACTGGTCTTGCTCCTGAATCTCTTCGCCGCAAGCCACACAGCGGAACAACTGCGGCTGGAACCCGGTCAACGCCAGCAAGCGTAATTCGTAATAACGAGCCGCCAGCATCCAATCGTCGGTCAGTGCCAGCCAGCCCAGGGCATCGGCCAGCAAATTGTAAATATTGACGTGGCGATCCTCTTCCACCGTAAACCGATCCAGCAGTTCTACCGCGTAAGCAGCATACGTCGTCCGCACCAAATCTTCGCGCAGCGCCGGGTACGCCTCCACCATCTCCGCCTGGGTGATGATGGCCAAATCACGCCCCTCGGCAAAAAGGAAATTGGTGCGCATGAACAAATCAACGTGGCCTGTCTTGCGGCTTTGCGGCTTACGCGCCCCCTTGGCCACCGCCTTAATTTTGCCCCGCTCCCGGCTAAACAGCGTCAGCAGCCGATCGGCCTCACCAAAATCGGTGCGCTTCAACACAATTGCTTCACTGCGGAATGTACGGTCTTTAGCCATGTTTAGCGTTTCAGCTTGTCAGCCAATCAGCTTGTCAGCTTAACAGCTTTTTTGCTGAAATGCTGACTGGCTGAATTGCTATATTAGATGTTCCGGCCCGAAATGGTCGGGCAGCAGAGTGTAGAGGGTGGTTTCGCGGCAGTTGCCCTGGGTGTCGCACAAGTAGACAGGGACGTCGCCGGCGAATTCGGTCATGACCTGGCGGCAAGCGCCGCAGGGCGAGCCGCCGTTTTCGGTGCAGATGGCCACGGCCGTAAACCTTTGCACACCTTCCGAGACCATTTTGACCACGGCCGTTCGCTCCGCACAAATCGTCAACCCGTAGGATGAGTTCTCGACATTGACGCCGGTGATGATACGACCGTCTTCGACCAGTAGCGCCGCCCCCACCGCATAATGGGAATAAGGCACATACGCCCGCTGCCGCGCCTCACAGGCCGCGGCAATCAAATCGGCTCGCTGTTCATTCGTGATCGCGTTCGTGACCATATCGACCTCCTAAAACAGATGTTCCGGCCGCCAATGTCACATTTTCCACCACAGCCTGCTCGATAACACAGCCATTTCCCACTCGTGTATCGCGCACAATGCTGTTGGGACCGATGACACAATCCTCGCCAATGGTTGTCGCCCCCTGCAAATAACTGTTGGGCCAGATAATGGTATCTTGCCCGATAACGACGTCCGGGTCAATGTAAATCGTATCCGGATCAACCAGCGTCACCCCATTAGCCAGCCAGCGGGCATTGGCCCGGCGGCGGAACGCTTTCTCAACGGCTACCATTTCCTGGCGCGTGCCCGCCCCCAAACATTCGTCGGCATCTTCGGTCGCGATGGCCTCCACCAATCGCCCCTGATCAACGGCCAGACCGACCATATCGGTCAGGTAATATTCCGTCCCATTCCGCGCCTGGCGCAGCGGCAGTTTTTCGATGTTGGCCCACAGCCAATCGGCGTCAAAGCAGTAAACACCGGCGTTTAGCTCGCGGATGGCCAGTAGCTCGGCCGTGTTTGGACGCTGCCGGGCTTCGGCCACTTCCACAATCTCGGCCACCGAGCCGGCCGTGCCGCGCACCACCCGGCCAAATGTAGATGACGGCTCGCCCATGACCGACAGCATGACAACGGCCGTGCCCGTTTCGGCCTGGGTTTGCGCCAATCGGATAATCGTTTCGGCTTTAAGCAAGGGCATGTCGCCATAAGTCACAACCACTTGATCCGTTTGGCCTTGCAAAATGGGACGGGCCATCATCGTGGCGTGGCCGGTTCCCAACTGTTCCGGCTGGACGACGTATTGGGCGCGATTGCCAAACAGGGATTGAACGCCGGTTTCGCCCGGCCCAACGACGAGAACGGGGGGGATGGGGGTGGTGGATACGGCCGTGTCAAACACATGCTGCACCATCGGCTTCCCCCCAACCTCATGTAAAATCTTCTGCTTCTTGGACTGCATCCGAGTTCCCTGCCCGGCTGCCAGGAGTATCACAGCTAATCGTTTCATAGGACTGAATTGAAAGGGTTGAGGACTGAGTAAAAAGGGCTGAGAACCGAGTCATTTCTCATCACTCAGTCCTCAGCCCTCATGCCTTCTAAAAAGCTGGGGTGGGAGGATTCGAACCTCCGAATGGCGGATTCAAAGTCCGCTGCCTTAGTCCACTTGGCCACACCCCAAGGCGATGAAAATGTTAGCACAACAGGTTAATCTTAGCAAGGGCGTAGAGGAACGGAAAACAGGGGGGGAAACATTCATCCCGGCGCCCCTGCACTCTACAATTCACGCCTTCCTTCCATGGCTCGGCCGAGCGTGATTTCATCCGTATATTCCAAATCGCCGCCGACAGAGAGGCCGCGCGCCAGACCGGTTAACTTGACGTTGAACTCAGCCAGGCGGCGGTTGAGGTAAAGCGTCGTCGATTCCCCTTCCAGCGTCGGATTGGTGGCCAGAATGATTTCGCGGAAACTGCCGGTTTTGACGCGCTCAATGAGTTCATCGATACGCAAATCTTCAGGGCCGATGCCTTCGACGGGAGAGATGGCGCCGTGGAGGACATGGTAACGGCCGTTAAACGCCCGCGACCGTTCAATCGCCAACAAATCCAGCGGCTCCTCGACCACACACAGCAGACCGGGGTCACGGCCGTCATCCTGGCAAAGCAAACACGGGTTTTCTTCCGTGATATTGAAGCAAACCGAACAAAACTGCGTCCGCTCCTTCAAATCCTGCAAAGCCTGGGCCAAATCCAGCGCCTGCTCATCGCCGCCGCGCAGCAAATAAAACGTCAGCCGCGCCGCCGACTTGGGACCAATCCCCGGCAGACGAGCAAACTCGGTAATCAGCCGTTGAACGGGTTGGGGAAGTGCACTTGTCGCCATAATCAAAGATTGATGATTGATGATTGAAAATTGATGATTGGGGCTAATCTTCAATCATCAATCTTGAATCTTTAATCATCCCAGTCCGCCCAACAGGTCGCCCAGACCACCACCCAAATCGAGGCCACCAGTCAAGCCTTCCATTCGCTGTGCTGCCATCGCTTGTGACTGCTCGATGGCCTGGTTAACGGCCGCTACCAGCATATCTTGCAGCATCTCTACATCTTCCGGATCAACCACCTCCGGGTTCAGCGTAATCGCCTGGACTCGCTGCTGGCCGGTGATTTCAATACTAATCGCTCCGCCGCCGGCCGTGACCGTGACGATTTCATCGGCCAGCGCGTCCTGCGCTGCGGCCATATCCTGCTGCATCTTCTGCATCTGGGCCATCATGTTGCCCGGGTTTACTCTGGGTTTGCTTTTGGGCTTGCCACGAAAAGGTTTTTTAGCCATTTTAGTCTCCTGGTCTCATAGTCATGTAGTTTTTAGTCTTTAGTCTCTTTCTTCACCACGCCGCCTAGCTCTTCGGCCAGAGCGCGGAATTCATCTTCGGGAACGGGAATTGCATAGTCACTGGTAACAACACTGCGCACTGTACAATTTACGCCAAGTAAGCGGCTGAACGTATCGCCAATTAACTGCACGGCTCCAGGCGTGTCGCTAAATTTTTTATTGAAGATGGGAAAATCAAACCCCACAATAATTGTGCTGCCTTCCAGTGCCAGCGGTTTGCCCATCGTCAACAGGGCCGGTAAATTGCGCTGCTGGACACCGGCCTGCTCCGTCATTGTTCGCCACTGGGCTTTAACGGCCGTCAACGTCAACGCTGAGGGTTGAGGACTGAGGGCTGAGGATTGAGTGTCGTCTTCCGGGGGCGATTCCTCATCTGGCGGAGGTGACGGCGCAGCGGGTTTCTGTTCCCGCACGACCGGTTCTTCATTGACAACCGGCGGCGGCGTGCTAACTGCTTTTACCGGAGCCGCTTCCACTTTTGGCTGACGGCTGACGGCTGACGGCTGACGGCTGATGGCCACCGACGCGTCCGGCAGCAGTTCAATAAAGGCTAATTCCAACGGTAACTGCGGCTGCCAGCTACCGGCCGACGTTAAGGCAGCCTCGGTGAATCGTTTAACGGCGCTGATAAGCCCTTGACGGGGTGCACGCTGCGCCTGGGCCAGCATCGTTTCGTGCTGTTCAGTCGAGCCGTCAAAGGCCAACTCTCGGCCGGCGGCTTGCAGCAGCAGCAGTTGACGCAAATAGGCCACCATCTGGCGGCTGAATTGGCGGGCATCGGCCCCGGAAGCCAGCGATTCGTGAATAATGGCTAATCCCGTGGCCCCGTCGCTGTTCAGCCAGGCGTCTACCAGTTGGGTAACGGCCGTATTCGTCACCGTCCCCAACACCATCTGCGCCCGTTCCAACGTAATCGTATCGCCCGGGGCCATCACCAACTGATCCAGCAAGCTTTCCGCGTCACGGATACTGCCCGCGCCCTGATCGGCCACCAATGCCAGCGCGTCCTGATCAACCAGCAGCCCCTCTTTTTCGGCCAGCCAATTGAGCCGCTGCTTAATTTCAGCCGTCGTTAGCAGGCGGAAATTAAACTGCTGGCAGCGCGACTTGATCGTCATCGGCACTTTATGCTCTTCAGTGGTGGCCAGGATGAATTTGGCGTGCGGCGGCGGTTCTTCCAATGTTTTGAGCAGGGCGTTAAAGGCGGCGGTGGACAGCATGTGAACTTCGTCGATGATGTAGACCTTGAAACGGCCTTCACTGGGGGCAAAGTTAATTTTGTCGCGCAAATCACGGATGTCGTCCACCCCGGTATTGGAAGCGGCGTCAATTTCGATCAGGTCGAGGAAACGGCCGTTATTGACCGCTTTGCAAATAGAGCATTGGTTACACGGCCGTTGCCCCAAATCCTCATGCAAACAATTCAGCGCCTTGGCCAGCAGCCGAGCCGAGGTCGTCTTGCCCGTGCCGCGCGGCCCGCAAAACAGGTAGGCATGGCCAACACGATCCGCGGCTACGCTGTTTTTCAGCGTGCGCGTGATATGCTCTTGACCAACAACGTCATCAAAACGGCCGGGCCGCCATTTGCGATACAGGGCTTGGGACATGCGAATAGTTTAGCACCCCCGGCAAGTGGTGACAAGGTGAACGAGTGACACGGCGAAGGGGTGACAGGGTGAAAATGATTGATTATTGACAAGGTGAGAATAATTCGTATAAAATGCAAATATAATAAATACATTTGATAAATTTGCCAAGGAGTGATTGATGCCCCAACTTCATTTATATGTACCGGAGACACTGGCCCAAAAAGTGAAACAAAAAGCCCGGCAATCGGGCTTGAGCACGTCCAAGTATCTGGCCGAACTGATCAAACGAGATGTCGGTGCTGGCTGGCCGGAGACGTTTTTCACGGAAGTGGTAGGCGGCTGGCAGGGTGAAGCTTTGGAACGGCCGTCCCAAGGCGAATTTGAACTGCGCGATAATCTAGCACCGGCAAACGGGGGATAAACGACGTGTATCTGCTAGACACAAATGCCTGTATTCGCATCCTCAATAACAGTTCCCCATCCCTCACCGCCCGTTTGCATGAGCACGAACCGGGCGAGATTCATCTGTGCGCCATCGTGAAAGCAGAACTGATTTTCGGCGCGTATCATAGTTCGCGTGTCGCCGACAATTTGCGAGTATTAGACCGGTTTTTCGAACCGTTTGTTTCGCTGCCGTTTGATGACCGCTGTGTGGTGGGGTACGGCCGTATCCGCAGCGATTTGGCGCGAGAAGGAACAATGATTGGCCCTTACGACTTAATGATTGCCGCGACAGCAATGAGTCACGACCTCACCATAGTGACGCACAATACAAAAGAGTTTGCTCGTATTGCCGGCCTGCAAATTACAGATTGGGAACTTACCTGACCGCACGATCATCAAAACAAGCTTAAGTTCGCTGCTGCTCACCCATACAGATTATGAATGCCAGCAAAAGAGATAGCAGACCGCAATATGCAGTCAAGGTCATAACAGGCGGCTGTAACGACGAAAAAAGGTCGCAGAGAACCCGTTCGACTTCTCTGCGACCTTGAATTAATTAGAATGGAAACGGCCGTAACCTGGTACAGCGCGAAACCACTTTGCCGCACACAGACTTGCGCCACGCTGTACTAATCCGTAGGCGCGTGAGCCGGTACCGGCGTCAACACCTCAACAGAAACATCTTCCTGCCGGTCACTGCGACCAACTGCCCACAAAATCAAAGCAATACAAACCACCACCGTGATCACAATACCCACTGATAAGCCCTCAAACTGCACCACAATGGGCGCCATGATCAACGCCACCAGGTTCATCACCTTAATCATCGGGTTCAGCGCTGGACCGGCCGTATCCTTCAACGGATCACCCACCGTATCACCAACCACCGACGCCTTATGATTCTCACTGCCCTTGCCATTTAAGTGTCCATCTTCCACATATTTCTTGGCATTATCCCAGGCCCCGCCGGCATTGGCCATAAACACCGCCTGCAATTGGCCCGACAAAATCACCCCGGCCAGAAAACCGCCCAACGCCTGCTCTTTCAGCAGCAAACCAACAGCAATCGGCGACAAAATAGCAATCAACCCCAACGGAATCAACTCCGTTTGCGCTGCCCGTGTCGAAATCGTCACCGCCTGCGCATAATCCGGCGTCCGCGATCCATCCATGATTTCTGGAATGCGCAGTTGGCGCCGTACCTCGGCCATGATGTAACCCGCGGCCCGGTTGACCGCCTTGATCAATAACCCACTAAACAGCAGTGGCAATGCTCCGCCAATCAACAGCCCGACAAAAACCGTCGGATCGGCCAGGTTAATCGTCCGCGTAAACGATTCGTACCGCTCGGCCGGAATGACCCGTTCAATATCGGTAAAGAACGAACCAAACAACGAGATGGCCGCAATCACGGCCGAACCAATGGCAATCCCTTTCGTAATCGCTTTGGTCGTGTTACCGGCGGCATCCAGATCAGCCATAATTTGGCGTGATTCCGGTGAAAAATCAGCCCCAGCCAACTCGCCGATCCCATTAGCATTATCGGCAATCGGACCAAACGTATCCATACTGACATTGTTGCCCGTATGCGATAGCATCCCCACACCAATCAGCGAAATACCAAACAAAATGTAAGTGAATGGATCGCCAGCGGCGACGCCTTCACCCTGCATACTAATCAGGAAGAGCGCGCCCACTATCGTCCACATGGCGTAAAAACCACCCGTAACCAAATCCTTCTTTTGATATCCGCGCACCAAAAACCCAATTGCAACCAACGCCCCAATAATCAATGTCGGTACGTACAATGCGGTCGGAAAAGTCACGGAGTAAACGAGAATGGAAGCCGTAATACTCATGACAATCACCATGACCGACCAAACGCTGGATTGATAGCCCAGAGACAATCCTTCCAAAATCACTAAAGCCGGGCCAAAAACGGTCGATTCGGCAATCTTGCGGACACGCGGGCTGCGATCACTCGTCGCCAAAGCCGTTAACGGATTAAAGACAACAGCTAACGCCACACCGACTGACACCAACGCCCCCAATGAAAGATGCGAGAGTAAATTGCCGCCCGGGTTTTGCGAACCGGCATAAAAAACAGCCAGCAAAAATGTTGAGATAATGGTGATGGCGCTGGAAAGCTCGTAGCTCTTGTACATCGCTTCCTCAGCATCTTCTACCTTCCACAAAGAAACGGCATACGTGCCAAAAATGGAACTGACCACACCAATACCTCGCACCAGCAAGGGCAAAACAATCCAGAAAAGCTGCCCGGTCAACGCCGTCAAGGCCAGCCCCAATATCAGGCTGGAAACAATCGTCACTTCATACGATTCGAAGATGTCAGCGGCCATACCGGCACAGTCACCGACGTTATCACCCACCAAATCAGCAATAACGGCCGCATTGCGCGGATCATCCTCTTCCATACCGGCTTCCACTTTACCGACCAGGTCCGCGCCGACGTCAGCCGCCTTGGTATAAATCCCGCCGCCAACACGCATAAACAGCGCCAGCAGCGTGCCGCCAAAGCCAAAACCCAGCAGCACGTCGGGCGCAGCCTTACCAAAAATAATGAAGATGAGCGTGCCGCCCAACAAACCCAGGCCGTCGGTCAACATGCCCGTAATCGTGCCGGAACGATAAGCAATCGTCATCGCTTTCTTGAAACTGACGCGCGAAGCGGCAGCCACGCGCACATTACCCTGTACAGCCATGTTCATGCCAATAAAGCCGACGGTGGCCGAAAAACTAGCCCCCATCGCAAAAGCTACAGCCCGGCCAACAGCAATCCACCAGGTTGCTTTTTGGCAGGAAACTGTCGCTGCAATCCGTTCCGGGTGGAAACCAGTATAACCATTGGCTAAAGCAACTTCACGGGCTGTATTTGTTTCCAGTAGAGGCAAGACTTCTGCCTCTGCCAGGTTTGTGTTAGTGGCAATTTGTTGGACATAGGCTGTCTCAACAGCAGATTGACAAAACAGTTCATTCGCTTCCCCGGTCGGTTTGACCAGAATGACGCTCATGAACATGGCTACCGTTAAAATACCAATAAGAATGGCAATGGTACGCAGTTGGGTACGTAAATACGCATTGGCCCCATCCCGAATAAACCCCCACACTCGCTGCATCGCTTCAGTGCCTTTGTCAGCGGCAAAGGTTTGCCGAGCCAACCAATAGGCATAAGCTAAGGCCACAAAAGCCGTTCCCAAGACAATATAGATCATTACTTGCTCAAATGGAGCAACGCCACGCATGGCAGACATTTGAAAACCCCCTTTAGGTTGAATGGCGCAGTAAAGTATCCCCATTTCTGCACAACAGAATGGCGATTACTGCTAAATTGAATGGATATAGAGGCTCCTCAATTGTGGGAAACATGTGGGGAGTTTCTTGTGGGGAAATTCGCGTGAGCTTCTATTGAAACCGCTCTCATTTTGACACAATTCAGGCCAATATTAAAGTGCTGTTTGTCATATCAAGAATGTGAAATTATTCACTATGCAGTTTTGTTCTTTTGGGGGATAAAGGTGGATTACCAAGCCCACTCCATTGTAATTCTTGGTTGTTGGAGCGTGGGAAACCTTATGGGGTTACGGCCGCATCCTCAGCAATCTAGCTCACGAAAGACAATACAACATTCACCAACAAAGTAGCTAAAACAGCTTGGGGTTTGCTGACACCCACTCGTATAAATCGTGAATGCCGGCGGTGGGGGATAAATTGGGCTGCCAGCCCAATTTATCCTGCGCTTTGCGAATATCGGCAATGAAGACGCGCTGGTCGCCGGGACGCCAGTCGCCGCGTTGGATGGGAACCTCGCGCCCGGCCAACTCGGCCAGCAGCGGGCCAAACTCCGTCCAAACGGAAAGCGTGTTGTCCGGGCCACCGCCGACGTTGAGCGCCTGGCCGCGCAGATCATCAATCTTTTCAATCCCCAATTCATAAGCACGAATCAGATCGGTGACGTGGAGCAAGTCGCGCACTTGTTTGCCATCGCCGAAGATGCTGATGGGCCGGTTCATGATGGTGGCGATGACGAAATGAGCCACCCACCCCTGATCTTCAACGCCGAATTGGCGACGGCCGTATATACACGATTGACGAAATACCAGCGTCCGCAAGCCATAAATACGGGCATAATCAATCATGTACTGGTCGCCGGCCCCTTTGGAGCAGCCATAAGGCGAATGAAAATCAAGCGGCGTCGTTTCGGGGATGCCCTGCGGGAAATCGGCGTAGGCGTAGCGATTCCCCTTTTCAACAATGCCCACCCCTTCCATACCGCCATACACTTTGTTGGTTGAAGCGTAGAGTACGGCCGCATCCGGACAGTGATGGCGCACCGCTTCCAACACGTTAAACGTGCCCAGCGCGTTAATCTCAAAATCTTCGCGCGGATTCTGCACCGAGGTGGTAACGGCCACCTGACTGGCCAGATGCAGCACAACATCTGCCCCGCCAATGGCCTGACCCAGTGCTTCGTAATCACGGATGTCGCCTTCGATGAGCTGGACACGATGGCCGTGCCCCTGGCGAAGCCACTCGACGTTAGCCGGGCCGCCTACGCGTGACATATTGTCGAAAAGAATGATGTCGTGCCCTTGCCGGGCAAAATAATCGGCGCTGTTGCTGCCAATGAAACCGGCGCCGCCGGTGATAAAAAACTTCATGATGCCTCTTATGATTTATGATTGATGATTGATGATTGACGCCAATCGTCAATCTTTAATCTTATACAATCCTACCCCGCCGAATCCTCATTTTGCAGGCAGGTGAAGAGGGTGGCTTGTTGTTGGAGGAGAAATTGGTAGTAACGGCCGTTCATCGGCTCCTGAGTCATAATCAAGGCATCTTCTCCCGTATCTTTGTAATAACGCCGCCGCTCCCCCACAATGGCAAACTGGTATTTGTGATAGAGAGCCTGCGCCGTCAAATTGCTCTGGCGCACCTCCAACGTCACCATCTGCGCTGCCTGCTCGTTAGCCAAAAAGAGTATGTTCAACAGAAGCAATTCGCCCAATCCCCGGCCGCGCCAATTGGGATGCGTGGCGATGGTGCTAATATGGCATTCATCGCCCATCAACCAATATCCAGCGTAACCAATGACCTCTTTTGCTGCGCACAACACCTGGTAATGGGCCATTTTGTTATGGTCCAGCTCATATTGGTACACTGAATTTTTGGTTGGTGTGGGAAATGAAAGTTGGTCAATTACTCGGACAACAGCCAAATCGTGCAGGCGCATGGGACGCAAATGGTAGGGAGAGGGAGGCGTAAGCATTATCAAGATTGGAGCGTTGCAAGGTGGCTGATTATTCTGCCTTCTTTGGGCTATCTTCAGTTTTCTGCCCGGCCGGATCGCGCAGATAGACCGGAGCCAGGCTAGCGACATCATCAGCCTTGCCGGCGCGGAGCCGCTGCCAACCCAGTTCGGCCAGATGCCCGGCCCGGCGGATGGAACGGGCCGGCAGCGCTACTTGAAAATGCGATCCAGCGGCTCGTATTTTTTTGGCTGCTTCCGGTACGATTTCACCGGCAAAGGTGGTGGGCCCATCCACTTGAGTGAGCAGCTCATCCCAGGTGCTGTTGTCCGGTCCCCACTGACAGGTCCAACCGGCACGGCCGTGCCACCCATACCCCGCCGCCGAAATCCGTTTACGTCCGGCTTCAGCAACAACAACAAGCTGGCCTTCTCGACGACCAAAGGAAACGGCCACAATATCCAGCGTTGGCACACCAATGAGCGGTAAGCCATTGGCCAGCGCCAACCCTTTGGCCAGCGCCAATCCTACCCGCAAGCCAGTGTAAGAACCGGGGCCAATGGCAACGGTAATGCCGCTCAAATCGGCCGGTTCAATCCCGGCTTGTTTGAGCATCTCATCAATTGCCGGAGTTAGTTCGATTGTATGGTTATTCACACAACGCCAGCCATGTTCAGCGATAACGGCCGTGCCGTCATGCAATGCCAATCCTGCCCAACGTGTTGCTGTGTCAATTGCTAAAATCATTTAGTCACGTAGTCCTTAGTCAGGTAGTCGGATAGTCTCCAGCCTCTCGTCAAACGCCAAACGCGCTCTGTTTGAAATCGTTCAGCAGTTCCAGGGAGCGGTCGCCGGAGGCGGTGAAACGCAGGGCACGGCGGGTTTCGCTCTGGTAATCAAAGGCAATCCACAACCGGTCAGCCGGGAGCCAGGACATAATTCGTTCCGGCCATTCGACCATGATGGCCCCGTCACCATCAAAAATATCATCCAAACCAACGGTGTAGGCATCGGCTTCGCTTTCCAACCGGTAGCAGTCGATGTGGTGAAGGATACGGCCGTCTCTTGCTCGCGGGTATTCATTTACCAGAGTAAACGTCGGGCTGGTCACGCGAACGGCCGTGCCCCAGCCACGCCCCACACCCCGCGCCAACACCGTCTTGCCCATCCCCAATTCACCAGCCAAACACAAAACGTCATGCGGCTGCAGCAGTTCACCCAACCGTACACCCAGGCGCACCGTCTGCTCCATACTGCTGCTGACAAAATCAAGTGTCCATTTATCTAAAATCGCCATGACGTCACCCGATACAAAATATCCTACATTTTACGCATTGAATTTCACCTACAATATTATACCTTCCCCGGTCAATCATGGTATTATTAAAGGTGCTTGAACTATCACGATAAGGAAAGGCACATGCCCATTCTCATCATATCTGACATTCATGCCAATTTAGCTGCCTTTGAAGCTGTCCTTGCCGATGCTGCCGGCCAATGGGAAACCATCTGGTGCTTAGGGGATATTATCGGCTACGGTCCCAACCCCAACGAATGTGTTGACCTCCTGCGGCAGTACGACCACATCAGCCTTTCGGGCAATCATGATTGGGCGGCATTGGGTAAATTGGATATTAACTCTTTCAATGACGAAGCACAGATTGCCGTTCGCTGGACACAATCCGTTTTACGCGATGATGTCCGCACGTACATGGAATCGCTGCCCACCACGCTGTTAAAAGACCCCTTCACCCTGGTTCACGCCAGCCCTCGCCAGCCCGTTTGGGAATATATTTTGGATGCCTATACGGCCGCTGTCAATTTCAGCTATTTTGACACCCCCTACTGTCTGGTAGGCCACACCCACGTTCCCGGCGCATTTGAGCAGGAAAATAATCACATCCTTGTCCACCAACCCAATTACAATCAGCCACAAATATTGCCAGAAGCCCGGCGTATCATCAATCCGGGCAGTGTTGGCCAGCCGCGCGATGCAGACCCACGGGCTGCCTATGCTTTGTTAGACCTGGAAACGATGTCCTGGGAATACCGGCGTGTAGACTATCGCATTGCCCAAACGCAGGAACAGATGCTTGAAGTTGGTATGCCGGAGAAATTGATAACGCGTCTGGCTCACGGGTGGTAGCCCCTGAATTTTGTTTTTTATCATCGGGGAACAATTGGCACGGCCGTTTCGTCCTATTCATATCAACCAAACAACTTGTACCAGAGGGTTTACAATGAATCGGAAATTTTTGGTCATTTTTCTTCTTTTAGCTGTGAGTTTGGCTGCTTGTGGCGGCAGCGCCGAATACTCGATGGAGGCCCCGGCCGCAGCCAGGGACGATTTTGCCTACGCCGAGGGAGCCGCGCCTATGGAAGACGTTGCCTTTAGCGGCAGCGCCGTCGATACCAACGCCGCCAACCAGACAAGCGACATTCCCGCCACCCAGCCTCAAGAGCGACTCATCATCCGCACCGGCGACTTGAGCATCGTCGTCACCGACACCGAAGAAGCCATTGCCCAAATCACGGCGATGGTCGAAGCCAACGGCGGGTGGGTCGTCAGCAGCAGCCTGTACCAGTACAGCGAAACGGCCAAAACCGGCGACATCACCGTGCGCGTGCCCAGCGATAGCTACAACAGCGCCCTGGAAGCCATCAAAGGGATAGCCCTGGAAGTAACCAATGAATCCTCATCAGGTCAGGATGTCACCGACGAGTACGTCGATTTGTCCTCTCGGCTGGCCAATCTGGAAGCAACGGCCGATCGCGTCCGCACCTTCCTCGATGAATCCAAAAATGTTGAAGATGCGCTGGCCGTCAATCAGGAATTAAGCCGTTTGGAAGGCGAGATTGAAGTCATCAAAGGACGGATGCAGTATTTGAGCCAATCGGCCTCATTTTCCACCATCAGCGTCCACCTGACCCCGGATGAAGCGTCACAACCGATTGAAGTGGCTGGCTGGCGGCCATCGGGCGTGGCCAAAGATGCTGTTGAGGCGCTGATTACGGCCCTGCAAGGCATCGCCAACTTCCTCATCTGGTTTGTCATCTTCATTCTGCCGGTCCTGCTGATTATCGGGGTGCCTATCTGGCTGGTGATACGCTTCTTCGTGCGGCGGCGACGGCGGCGGAAGGCGGCCGTTACGGCCGAATCCCAAACAGCGGAGTAAATTGGTTGTGATTGACGGGGCGGCGGCGGTAACGGCCGTATCCCCCATCCAATCAACAATAATAAAGGGCGGTTGAAGCAAGCAACTTCAACCGCCCTTTGCTATGGCAGGGTTCGAGATGTACCATCGGCAATCGACGTTAGCGCGTTAACATTCCCATTCGTTCATAAGCCTCAGCCATGGCCACCCAACGAGCCGCCTGGTTGTCGGCTGCCTGCTCGTAATCAAAATTCAGCATCCCCATCCGTTCATAAGCCTTGCCCATCGCTACCCAACGGGACACCTGATTAACAGCTGCCTGTTCATAATCAAAGTTCAACATTCCCATTCGCTCATAGCCTTCAGCCATGGCCACCCAGCGGGCCGCGTGGATGTCAGCTTTCACCTTCCTTGTCAATAAACTAATGAGACACCAAATTATTGGTTTTACGGCAATGTCATAGTTACGATCACCTGTTGGCCAGCTTCATCCAGTTTGAATTCATCACTCACGGCCCAGCCGTGCCTCATCTTTTCGGTTTTGTCATATACCACAACGCGGAATGTTGTCCCGACGGCATTCTCACCATACCCGTAGCGAATGATTTCGTCTTTTCCAACTGTTTCATGGAACCAGGCACGGTCGCCATTGTCGTTGACTACGTTTTGCCAGCGACGACGTTGGCGTGTTTCTACTTGCAAAGCCAGATTCGGCCGCCAATTTTGTACCTTTAGTTCCAAAATACCTGAACCGTGGGCTGCTTTTTGAGTGCGTTTGGTGGGCAACGGCCGTAATACGTTTCTGACCTCAATGCCAAATGAAACCTTTTCTGTGGCCCCCTCCGGATCAACGGCGTGGATAGTTGCTGAATGCAACCCGCTGTCATGATAACCCGGCTGCAACGTTACAATCCCGCTGCCATTGCCATTATGCTTGAATGTGGCAAAGGACGGCAGCGAACTGGCGTTGAGCTTAAGTTCTTGTCGATCCGGGTCTGCGGCAGAAATAGTTATTGAACGCGTCTGACCTTCCCCCAACGTTTGCTTAGGAACCGGTTGAAACAGGGGAGAACGATTGACATTCAGAACGGTTATCCCAAATTCGCTTGTTCCTACTGCGCCATTCGGATCGGTAGCTGCCATCTGCACAGTGTATTGGCCGGCGTCTTCAAAATCCGGGGTAACCGTTAATTTGCCGTTGTTACCGCCCCCATTTTCAAATTTCACAAAGTCGGGAGCCTGGGTTAAGGTCAGGGTTATGGGCTGCTCATCCAAATCAAAAGCGCTAACCGGTATGCTAACCCGGTCGCCTTCATAAACATTCTGGTCTGGAATCTCATTGATGATTGGCGCAGCATTCACGTCGGTGACCGTTACAAACACTGGGTGTCTTTCAATGTAGCCATCGCTTGAAGTAGCTCTTATGTAGATAGCGTGCATACCGGCATGGGTAAAACCTGGCTTAATATTTAGTGTGATGGCAATGTATTCCTTTTCAACGACGTGATTTACATCATATGATTGCAGCACACGCGATTTATTGAGATCGATTCTGAGAGGTGTCCTATCCGCCATATCGGGGATATGAAGCCGAATGGTATGGGTTACGGCCGTGCCCTCGGCCACAGTTAACTGAGTTTCCAGTCCATCAAATTTTGGACGAAGATCCTTTCTAAGTTCTATCAACAGACCAAAATGATCGGAAATATCTTCATCTGTCCCCGCAAACTTGGGACGGGCAATCGTCATGTTATAGGGATAGTCCCGGCCCCTTTTATCCGGAAAATGGAATTGAAGAACCTGGCCTTGAGCTATATTCGGAAACGCGGGGACATATAATGATTTATAAGCCAAAATATAATCCAATCGCTCACGGTTACCTTTTTCATCTTCGTCAAAAGAACGACTTTTATTCTGAGTACCATCATAAGTGTATCCTGGATCTTTTGGAAAGCGCTTCCTGAATAAATCTACAATTTGATCACCCCCGGCAGGGGACAGATAGTTCATCATATTTTTGTATTCTTCAGACTCCCCGATCACGTTCAAGTCACCCAAGAAGAGGACAAGCGTCTGCGCAGCTATTTCTGAGATTGTGTTTTTAGTGAGATTGGCCAAGTAGTAGAATTTCACTGCCAGAGAATAGCGTAAACTTATTACCGCTTGTGTTAACTGTTTTTGCCGGGTACCCTTATTGCTATTGCCTGAGCCGGACTGCGTATGTGTATTAACAATCCAAAGATACTTGAAACCAAACAAATCGTTATTTATGATGTAGGCATTGATTAACGCACCTTTATCAGAGAGCGCATCCCAGGTAAAATCCGTAAAATCACTATATTCAATAAATTTTGATTGCCACAATCTCATTGCTGCGTTTGAACTCAGCGTGACCAGCCCGGAATCCGCTATCAAAATATCCGACTTAATCCCGTCATACGTTGCCGTGTAACCTTGTCTTGCTCCTCTCCCCAAAAGGACTTCTTCGGCGGCATCAGAAAAGACTTCTTGAAAACAGGCGACATCTATGTCGCTGTTTTGTACAGCTTCTAAAATTTGACGACCTCTTTTTCTGTGAAGGGCAGGTTCATTTTGGTGGGGTAAACAAGCCAGGTTAGACGTTAAAATTCTGAGACGATCTTTTGCCATTGTGACCTCCTTTTGGTCAATTCTGAATTGGTTAGATGGCAGCAGTATAGGGCACGGCCGTTTCCAACCAGTCGCCAATCCGTTTCCATACAGACAATTGCCATCCGTCGGCGATTCGAGTAAGATGAAAAACAACGTCAAGCTGGCATAGCTGGGAGAAAAAACGTGTCACTAACACTCAATCTTTTAGGCACATTTCAGGCGGCGGTGGATGAACGGCCGTTTCACACCTTCCGTACCCAAAAAATCGAGGCGCTGCTGGCTTATCTGGTCGTTGAAAATGACCGTCCCCACCGGCGGGATGCCCTGGCGACCCTGCTCTGGCCCGACAGCGATGACAAAACGGCGCGCAAAAACCTGCGCCTCTCCTACTACCGGCTGCGCCAGGCGTTAGACGAGGCGGTTGACTACCCGTTAAGCAACGACCTCTTTGTCAGTGATTCGCAAAGCATTCAGTTGAAACTGCGGCCTGGTGAATTTTGGGCCGATACCGCCGTATTCCAATCCCTGCTCAACCAGTGCGAAGCCCACAACCACGCCAGCCTGACTGACTGCGCTGACTGCCTGGAACGTCTGGCCCAGGCTGTCACCCTCTACCGCGGCGAGTTGTTAGCCGGTTTCCAGTTGGAAGATGTAGAAACATTCGACGAGTGGCTGCTCATGGCCCGCGAACATCTGCACAATCAGATGCTGTTGGCCCTGGAAACGCTCATTGCCGGCAGTCAAAATCAGCAGCGCTACAACAAAGTCCGCGATTATGCCCAGCAGCAGCTAGCCCTGGAGCCGTGGCGCGAGGAGGCTTACCGGGCCTTGATGCTGGCCTACACCTCCCTGGGCCAGCGCAACACCGCCCTGACTCTGTACGATAACTGCCGCCAGATCCTCCTGGACGAGTTAGGCGTCGTGCCCGACGTGGAAACAGAAGCCTTGTACGAGCAGATTCACGCCGGCACACTGGGCAAACAGCCAGCCGCCGACGTCCCAACGCCCCACAATCTGCCGGCCGAAGTCACCTCTTTTATTGGGCGGGAAGCCGAAATCGAGGAAATCAGCCAGCGCTTACAACAAAGCGACCACCGGCTCATTACCATCACCGGGCCGGGCGGCCAGGGAAAAACGCGCCTGTCGCTTACCGTGGCCTGGCAGCAGGTGGCTTTACAGAATGAGAGGAAGGGCAATGGCCGTTTCCCCGATGGCGTCTTTTTCATTCCCCTCGATGCCGTTGAAGATGCCGGCAAATTACCCCAGGCCATGGCCAAAGGCTTGCAGTTGCCCTCAGCCAAAGACCGCCAACAGCTCCACTCCTTCACCAACCAACTGCTCGATTATTTGCGTGACAAACGTATTTTGCTAGTCCTGGACAATTTCGAACAGTTGCTGACCGGCGTTTCCTTCCTGGAAAACATTCTGCAAAGCGCTCCCGGCGTTAAATTTCTTATCACGTCCCGGGAACGTTTGAACTATTACGGCGAATACGTCTGCGCCATCGACGGATTGGCCTTTCCACCAGATGGACCAGTGGCTAACTGGGAATCCTATCCGGCGATCCAGTTGTTTCAGCAGCGGGCGCGCATGGTTGGTGGTCTGTCTCAAATTGGTGGTGAAGAGTGGGAGCACATTGCCAAAATATGCCGCCTGGCGCACGGATTACCACTGGCCATTGAACTGGCCGCCGCCTGGTCCGACATGTTCACGCCGGCCGAAATCGTGGCCGAAATCGAGCAGAATCTCGATTTTCTGGAATCCGAACTGCGCGGATTGTCGCCACGCCATCAAAACATGCGCGTCGTGTTCGACACCTCCTGGCAGAATCTCACACCGCCAGAACAGGAGGCCTACGCCCAGCTATCGGTGTTTCACGGGGGATTTTCGCGGCAGGCAGCGGAAAAGGTGGCCGGTGTTTCCCTCGCTGTTTTGACACGGCTGGTACGAAAATCACTGTTGGGATACGACAAGACTCAACGACGTTACGCCTTTCACGAGCTGCTGCGGCGTTACAGCGCCGAAAAGCTGGCCCAGCAGGCTATACTTTCGCTGCCGGAGATTCAGGGGAGACACGGCCGTTACTACTGCAACTGGCTGGCCGCTCAAACCGATCAACTCAAAGGCCGCCAGCAAGTCGAATCTCTGGCCGCCGTTAACCTGCGCCTGGAAAATATCCGTGCCGCCTGGCATTGGGCCGGACAAAACAAACAAATTCGGCTGCTGCACCAAACCCTGAGCGGCTTGGCCCACTTCTACCGCATTCAAAGCCTGTTTGAGGAAGGTGAATATGCCATGTGGCAAACTCAGCGTGACCTGGAAAACGAACCGGATTCACAGGACGTGCAAATTTTGCGCGGTGTGCTGATTGCCCGGCGCGGCTGGTTTGCCTACTTCGTTGGCCGTTCCGATGAAGCGCTGGCCCTGCTGCAAGAAGGCATCGATTTATTAGAATCCGTGGACGCCGGACAGGACTTGGTAGCGCCGCTCACCCATCTGGCTTACGTTACCATGACCATCGATTTGTACGACAAGGCCGAGGAACTGGTTCACAAGAGCCTGGATTTAAGCCAGCATTACGCCGATCGTTACTATGAAGCCTTCGGCTGGCGCATTTTGGGCAGCGTCTGCCGCTCTCGCGGCGATTACCCGTCGGCACGCAACTTTTACAAATGCGGCTTGCAACTCTCCCAAGAAACCGGCGACTATTTTAGCCAAAGCACGGCCTTTGATGCTCTGGGCGTTTGTGCCCGGGTGGACAGTGATTTGCCCGCGGCCCGCTACTATCATGAAGAGGGGCTGAGGCTATGCCGCCGGGTAGGTGATATTCAGGGTGAAGGCTGGCTGCTGCACGGTTTAGCCACGGATTATTGGTACGAGGGCGAATACGAGAAAGCCATCACGCTGTTTGAAGAGGCCAACGAAAAAGCAAGCCAGTTCGGCGGCATCCGCCTCCAGGGAGCCGTTTTGTACCGGATGGGCAACTACAAATGGCTGCGCGGCGACCACGCCGGGGCCAGAGAGGATTACCGCGCCGTCATCCGCATCCACGAATCGCTCAGTGACCGGCAGGCGATTGGTTACATCCTTGACAATATTGCTTTGTTGACACTTTATGATGGGGACGTGGTCGAAGCACATCAGTACAGCCAGAAGGCGCTGGCAGTGGCTCGTGAACTGGGAGATCAATCGTTGGAAGGATTTGCTTTGGTCAGTTTGGGACACGCGCTGGTCAAACAGGGCAAGTTGGAAGAAGCAAAGCAGGTTTATGAAGCATCGCGGGATTTGTGGCAAAGGTGGGAACGGGAACGGCCGTTAATGAAACCGCTGGCTGGTCTGGCCCTGCTGGAACTGGAAGCAGATGATCCGGCCCAGGCGCTCGACTACACCAACACCATCCTGGCTTACCTGAAAGACAACAGCATTGACGGCACTGATGAACCCTTCCGCGTATATTGGGCCTGCTGTCACGTCCTGCTCAGCACCGGCGATGACCGGGCCGGTGCCTTTTTGGAGCAAACCTACCAACGCCTGCAAACGCGCGCCAATGAAATCACCAATCCAGCCCACCGCCGCGCCTTTTTGGCAGACGTACCGTTTCACAAAGCAATTGTGGACGCCTACGCCACTCACCAGGCTCATTGAAATACGTAGGGCGATTTTGCAAATCACCGCCCGATTTACAAAATCAGGTTACTCTTGGCAGCCACCAATTGCCATTTCTACTGCTGGATTGCATTTCTGATTTGGCCGGCATACTCCTGAAATTCGGCCGTGCTTTGCATTTCAAAGTGGCGCGGCCGGGGCAGGTGAATGGGGATGTGATGGGTGATGGTGGCGGGACGGCCGTTACCCGGTTCACCCCCCATCACCAACACCGTATCCGCCAACAGGACCGCTTCGTAAATCGAATGGGTCACCATGAACACCGTCACCGGCATCGCCTGCCAAATACGCAGTAATTCCTGCCCCATCCGCTCCCGCGTCAGCGCATCCAACGCGCCAAACGGCTCATCGAGCAGCAGCAGCTCTGGCTGATGTACCAGCGCCCGCGCCAAAGCCACCCGCTGGGCCATCCCACCGGACAACTGGGCCGGGTAGTTTTGCTCAAAACCGGCCAATCCCACCAGTTCGATCATTTCCTGAACACGCTGCTGGGTGGCACGGCCGTTCTTCCCCTGCAACTCCAGCGGCAGCCGCACATTTTCCGTCACCGTGCGCCAGGGCATGAGGTTGTCGCGCTGGAAGACCAGCCCAATAGGGTCACGGGAATGGCCGGCCGGCTGACCATCAAGCGTGATTTGACCGGTAGACGGCCGTAACAAACCGGCCACCAGCCGCAGCAGTGTCGATTTGCCCACGCCGGATGGCCCCACCAGAGCCACAAACGCCCCGGCTTCAATCGTCAATGAGATGTCGGCCAAAACATGGAGCGGGCCATCTTCAAAGATGTAGTTGAGGTGAACGGCCGTTAAAAAAGCGTTCGTCATGCGTCACCCGTCATTCGTCAGCCATCTTCAAAATGAATTCGTTCGTGTAAGCCTGTTCCAAATTCTCCACCGGTACATCCAGCAGCCCCATTTGCAACA
The DNA here is from genome assembly GCA_050301775.1 of Promineifilaceae bacterium (SeqCode). Taxonomy (GTDB): domain Bacteria; phylum Chloroflexota; class Anaerolineae; order Promineifilales; family Promineifilaceae; genus JACKCC01. The sequence continues at coordinate 7,566 of JBNKZT010000012.1, read as the reverse complement.
AAATCTCCTGCGTCCTGTCCCAGGACCGGGCGTCGGTATATCCCAACACGTCAGCCTGCCAAATCGGCAGCGACGCTTCCAGAACGTTCATCCGGCTGTCGTCCAGCCCTTCGACAAATTTTTTACTGATTTCGTAAGCGCCTTCAGGATCGGCCAACGTATCGGCCAGGCCGCGCACCATCGCCCGGACAAAACGCTGCACCAATTCCGGGTTTCCGGCGATGGTTTGTTCGTTGGTGATCAGGCCATTGGAGACCATATCGATGTAATCGGCCACGTTGATGACGTTGATCGCTTCGCCCTGCGCGGCCAACTGCACCGGTTCATTGTTGGCAAAAACCACTACCGCTTCCGACTGGTCAGTTAACAGCGATTCCACCTGGTTAAAGCCAATGTCGTTGGCATTCACGTCAGCCATTTCCAGCCCATTGGCGAACAACAGCCCGGCATAACCGACGTAAGATGCGCCAAAAAAGCCCGGCAGTCCCACATTGCGTCCCACCAGGTCGGTCGGGACCTCGATTCCTGCGGCCTTTTTGCTGACGACAGTGATGGGATACTTCTGATACCATTCCATCACGTAAACAACGGGCACGGCTTGAGCGCGGGCCAGGATCACCTGGTCGCCGCCAACTAGAGCAAAGGGCAGCTCGTTGGCACCCACCAATGCCATGCCATCGGTCTCAAAGCTGTAGTCAAACTCGATTTCAATACCTTCTTCGGCAAAGTAGTCTTTGTCTACTGCTACGTAGATGGGGGCGTATTGGGGATCAGGGATATAGCCCATAGGCAGACGGATGTGTGTGAGAACGGCCGTTTCCAACACTGCATCTTCACCCCCACCACAAGCTGCTAGCAAAGACAGTAAAAACACAAACAATATCAATGTTCTCTTCACAGTTCTTCTCCTACACGTCATTTTTTGGTTTGCCACCGGAGCACATATCTTTCCAGCAGCGAAACCAGTCCATACAGGGACAAGGCAATGGCCGCCAATGTGACCAAGACCACGAACACCAGATCGGTTTTGAACTGGTAGCGAGCAGTTACCAGCAGATAACCCAGTCCATCGCTTTTGGGTTGGACGAACTCCCCCACCAAAGCGCCAATCACCGACAGAGTCGCTCCCACTTTTAACCCGGCCAGCAAAATAGGCAGGGCGGCCGGGAATTCCAGCTTGCTGAAAATCTGCCGCCGCGTTGCCTGCAAGGAATGCATCAATTCATACAACTCGGCAGGGACAGAACGCAAGCCGGCAATGATGTTGATGAGGATAGGGAAAAAGACGACCAATACGGCAACCAGCACCCGCGCCCAGTAAGTAGAACGTACCCATATGGTCAGTAAGGGAGCGATGGCGATGACGGGAATCGCCTGAGAGGCGATGAGATACGGCGAAATAAGGCGCTCGGCCAGCGGCGATTTGGCCAGCAGGTAGCCCAGCGGCATGGCCACAATGAGGCCAATTGCCAGGCCGGGCAGCACCTCGCTGATGGTGATGAGGCTGTGTTTGAGAAGACGGCCGTCACCCCCCACAATCACCAACTGCCGCCACACGTCCACCGGACCAGGCAGAATGAACCGATCATACGCGCCCCAGGCCACCAGCAAATCCCAACCCAGCAGCAGTAAACAAAAGGAAACAAACACCATCAGCCAGGTTGGTTGGTTGTTCAAAAACCGCAGAAATTTCTTCATGATTCACGTCAAATGGGCAGGGAAGATGGGAGCGCGGAGTGAGTAACGGCCGTTGTCCTAAACACAAAACCCCACCATTACAGTGGGGCCAACATCCAAGATAACGCCATTACCAATAATCAGCAGCCAACTACCAGCCACCAATCACACCTTCTCCCATCCAGACTCTCACTGTCGGCTCTGGAATCACACCAGATCAACAGCGAAACGATTGTTTCGCCGAAATCATCGTTTCGCCGCTCGCGGGCTTGGCTTGCGCTCGCCTCACCGCCGGTCGGGAATTACGCCCTGCCCCGAAGGTCAATTATCAACTTGTTCTCGTATTATACAACGATTTCAGCCCCTAACCAAAGTGGCCGGACTGTCCAATCAAGAACAATCCGGCCACAAATTCATAATCAACCGATCGTAGAGCGGCCTCCCAGGCCGCAGCTCAAAGCAATCCTACTTCTCGTCCTCCACCGGGATTTCTTCACTCTTTGCGTTGCTCTTCAAGCCGGGCAAATTGCCAATCGCCCCCATCAAATCCATTCCCGTAAGCGCCTCAATCGTCGCCGGCACTTGGGCGATGATATTGGTCACATCTTGGGTAATTTTGGACGCACCAGCACCATTCTCGCCGCCATTGTTAATCACCACAATACGATCCGTCTTGGATAAAGGCTGAGCAATCGCCGCCGCCACTTCCGGCAGACTATCAATCAACTGCTGGATAACGGCCGCTTGCGTATATTCCTTCCACGCTTCAGCCTTCTTCATCGTTGCTTCCGCTTCGGCTAAACCTTGCTGACGAATAACTTCGGCCTGCGCCAAACCCTTTTGCCGCAGCACCTCCGCCTCCGCCAAACCCCTGGCCTTGGCTGCATCCGCTTCCGCCTGCCCTTTGGCCCGAATCGCTTCTGCCTCACCAGAGGCCTCGGTTTGAAGTTGGTACTGCCGCGCATCGGCCAGTGTACGTACCTTGTGCTGTTCCGCTTCGGCCGGTTTCCGCACGGTGGCGTCCAGTTCCTTTTCGCGCCGGTTCACTTCCTGGGCCTGCACCTCGATTTGCTTATTCTTGGCCACGACTTCAACCTGCACTTCTTCAGCTTTCACCTTTTGGTTGGTGATGTTTTGCTGCAGGGTGTAGGCCAGTTCAGCGTCGGCCCGCTTGGCGTTGGTTTCCCGCTCATATTCCGCCTTTTGCACTTCAAAATCCTTGCGGCTGGCGGCAACTTTAGTCTCAGCCCCAAATTTTGCCGATTCTCCTTCCTGGCGGGCTTTGGCGCTTTCGATGGTGGCATCACGGGCTGCTTCGGCTTCGCCAATGGCTGCATCACGCTTTACCTGGGCAATCCGGGTTCGGCCCAGCGCTTCCAGGTAACCTTCAGCGTCGCTGATATCCTTGATGACAAAGGAGACGATTTCCAGACCCATACTGGCCATGTCTTCACCAGACACTTCCTGCACTTTCTGAGCAAACGCTTCCCGGTCTTTGTACAACTGCTCGACCGTCAACGTACCCAGAATGGCCCGCAGGTGACCGGCCAACGTTTCATGGGCCACGTAACGGATTTCTTCATTGGATTTGGAGAGGAATTGAATGGCGGCCGTTCTGATAGAGTTTTGGTCACTGCCTATTTTTACTTGGGCCACGCCATCTACAGTGACCGGTACGCCCTGACTGGTAGGCACATCAGGTGTGGTTACCTCAATCGTCATAATCTCTAAGAAGAGATGATCGACACGTTCCAACACCGGCCAGACAAACGAACGCCCGCCGGTAACGATACGGGCTGATTCGCCCCGACCAGAAATAATCAAGACCTCGTTTGGCCCAACCTTCTTGATGCGGCTGGCATAAACAATCAACAGCGCAAAAAGGATGAAAACGACGGCTACAATGCCAAAAATGATAAGCCCTTCCATGTTTAATCTCCTCGTATAAAGGTAATTCCAATCAAAAACTAATTTCCAACAGAACGGACAAAAGCAACCCGTCCGGTAATTTTTTCAATTATAACAGGTTGCCCCCGCTTTATTTCCTTGCCTTCAGCCGAACGTGCCCCCAGGGTTACACGGCCGCTAATATTATCATAGGCAATCTGCCCCAAACCATTGTCAGGAATCGTAACAATCACTTCCACTTCACGGCCAACCGCGTCATCGGCCAGGCTAAAATGGCTAGAACGGCTGGGGGATAACACATAAATAAACAACACCTGGGCCAAACCACCAACCACGACACCAACTCCCACTGCCCACAAAATGCTGGGGATGGCCTCCAGTCCAAACCAGATGCGCGTAATCAGGCCGGCCAGACCAAAAGTGGCGCCAAACATTGCCAGGGCGAAGGGACTAACACTGGCTATATCTATACCAGTGTCGGCATCAACATCAACGTCAACATCTATGTCCAGAGCATCACCAACTTCAGCGCCAACCAGGGTAATGACAGCGAATATAAAGCTGATAAGTATCAGGATTGCATAAATTAAATTGAGGGTACCGGAAGCTAAAAATTCCTGAAGCATGTGGACTCCTTTTTTGTTGGACCGGTAAATGAACAGGAATACATAATCGGATTATACTAACTGCTTATCTGTCAACGCAACAGTTATGCTAACAAGTCGCTGATTTACAGCTTAACATCTGTTGAACAAAATGAGCAATGAGCATTGTTGTTTCCTTATACGAAAATTTGTGGCAAAAGTTCTTTTTACCCTACCACAATTGGTTTGTGATATAATTGAAGGTCGTATTTATTTGTAAAAGGAGAGTTAATTATGGCTGAGAAGAAGAAAAAGGTAGCTACCGGTAAAACGCCGCCCAAGTTCCAACCGAAACGACGCAAAACATTCTCGGAGAAAGTCTTTGTGGTTTTGGGCATCATTATTGCCTTGAGCATGATCGTTTCTTTGATCGTGAATTTCATCCCCAAAGCAGGATTCTAGGGCACGGCCGTTCCCACCAACAGCAACCCAATCAGAATAACGCCGCCGTATTCGAGCAGAATACGACGGCCGTTTCCCTCGTCCTCAAACTGCCCGGCTAAATAATGCTGGAGCAGCCCCGTCAAGCCATAAAACAGCAACAGCAGCAAAAGACCCCCTTGCAGCCCCGACAATCGCCAATAGTTAAATACCCAAGTCATTTGGCCCAATAACAGGCCAACCATCACGGCGTACAGAAATGTCTGGCGCAAGTCTGGAGTCAGCGGCCAAAAGAGGCGGACAGCCAGCAGCGCAGCGATGAGCAATACGGCCGTTCCGCTCACCAAACTGCGCAGCCGGGCATCATAAATAACGGTGAAAAGGATAACGGCCGTTAAATTGACCAAAGCCATCTGTACCCACGGCCGCCAGTTGAAATTCGTCACCGCCGAATCGACCTCGCCATATTCAACCAGCAGCGCCAACGGCAGCAAAACGGCACAGCCCAACAAAACGGCTGTCCATCCCATACCGCTTTGCATCCGATTCAGCCAGGCGACCAGAGCCATACTCAGCAAACCGGGCACAATCCAAAACATAGTCGTCTGTTTGATGTCGGCCTGGTCCCAGTAAGGGTGGGAACGAAGGAACACGGTCGTTCCCGTCACCGCCAACCCCAGCACCACTACAATCATCAAATTAATTGCCGATAGATTAATGGTCAGAGGGGATCCGAGTACGGTTACTTGCAGCAACGGCCGTAACGGGATCACCAAAAAACGGGTCAGCGCCAATGCCAGCACCATTGTGCCGGTCAACACACTCAGCAAATCAAAATCTATCGATTTCATGCCACCCCCCAATGACCGCATCCACCTCAATCTCAACCAACAATTCCGATTCAATTAAACGGGCCACCTCCACCAGAGTCGCTGCCGGGCGAACGTCGCCAAAAAACTCACCATGCGCCCGGCCGATTTCCGGCCAATCAGCCGCGTCAACGACAAACATCCGCGTCCGCACCACGTCGGACAAACGCGCCCCGGCTGCCAGCAATGCCTTTTCAATCTTTTGCAGGATGAAAACTGCCTGTTGATAAGCATCGCCGGGGCCGACGACCTGGCCATTTTCGTCAACGGCCGTTGTCCCGGCCACGTACACAAACGGCCCCATCCGTACTGCCCGCGAATACCCTACCGTAGCTTCCCAGGGCGCGCCGCTGGAGATGTTTTGTCTTTCCATACCCCCTTTCCTCAGTCGCCAAAGCGAAACCCAGCCGCATCCTCTTGTAGCTGCCGTTTCGTTTCGGCTGAAAGCTCATTCCAACGCTGCCCCGTCAACGCTCCGTGCAGCGCATACAGCAAATTAAGGCTGGCGTTGTAACCCTGCGCTTTGACCAGACTGTAAGCCGCCACTACCCCCATCGTTTTCAGGTCGGCCAACGTGTCAATGCCAATGGCGTGCAGCCATTTTTTAGATGTCGGACCAATATTGGTTAACTCGTCTAAATTTTCTGCCATCTGGTTTTCCTCGTCACCATTATATGTCATGATGGTTGTTTGAGACGACCTGATGTTGCGATGACACAGGGTATCTGCTTTAATCTCAACCCGATTAACAAATTAAGCATGGCGGGGATTGGGAGATTAGGAGATTTTTTCAAATACGTATCCCCAAATCCCCCAATCCCCGCTTTTGTTCGAGGAATCATTATGGATGTAACGGCCGTACTCAATCTACTCATTCACGGCAACCAGCTTAAACGCACAGCCCGCACCGGCTGGGTCCAGCGCGGCGTCCCCAATCCCGAAGACGTGGCCGCCCACAGCTACGGCGTCGTTTTTACTGCTTTAGTTCTGGCCCAGCTCATTGATGAGCCAATCGATGTAGGCCGGGTGCTGGCCATTGCTGCCCTGCACGACCTGCCCGAAGGCTTGACCACCGACATTCCCACCCCGGCCTGGCGCTACCTGCCCGACGGCATCAAAACGCAAGTGGAACGCGGCGCGATGAATGAAATTTTGGATGATGTGCCCTTCGCCGCCGATTGGATGGCGTTGTGGGAAGAACTACACGCCGCGGAAACGGCCGTATCCCGCCTGGTTCACGACGCCGACAAACTGGACATGTTTTTACAAGCCGTCATCTACGAAGAACAAACCGGCAACCGCCACCTGGCCGAATTCTGGCAGCGACCGTACCAGTTTTACTTTCCCCAGGCCCAGGCGATCTACGACCAGTTGTCTCTGCGCCGTGAAAAATGAACGGGTGAAGGGGTGATCTTCACCTGCTCAGCCGTTCACCCCATCACCTTGTCACCCCCTCATCTTGGTTTATACTTCGCTCATGGCAAAATATCGGCAAATCAAACTAGGAGAGAACGGCCGTATCCTCCTAAAACGCGCCCGTTGGTGTGACGACTTCGGCAGCAAACTGCGCGGCTTCACTTTCCGCCGCCACCTGGCTGAAGAGGATGGATTGGTATTGGTGGAAAAAAGTGACGGCCGTGTCAACACCTCCATCCACATGCTCTTCGTCTTCTTCGATTTGGGCGTCATTTGGGTCAACGACGCCGGCCAGGTCGTCGATAAAGTGTTGGCCAAACCGTGGCGGCTCTCCTACGCGCCACAAGCCCCCGCCCGCTACGTCATCGAACTGCATCCCAGCCTGCTGGACGAGGTGCAAATTGGGGAGAAAATTCAGTTTGAGTAGTGTAAGAATTTTACCGCAGAGAACGCGGAGAGCGCAGAGAAAAAATCCGCGTCATCCGCGTTTATCCGCGTCCTTTCGGGGATTATTTTTGCTGATTGGCGTCATACTGGCCTTAACCTGGCTGCCGGTGCAAGCGCAGGACGACTCCACGCCAGAACTTCCTCCTATCCCCTTCATTCATACTGTCCAGGAAGGCGAAAACCTGACCTTCATTGCCACCAACTTTGGCCTGACAATTGAAGAA
>JBNKZT010000011.1:0-35866 GCA_050301775.1 Promineifilaceae bacterium (SeqCode) | reverse complement strand
GAATTGCTTTATGTAAAGCATCTCTGTGGGTCAACGTTGTCTATTTTCACTTTTTAAGACTTGACAAAGCTTGTCCGAAGCGCGCAGGAGAAGATCGCGCCAGAGCAGGGGGGAGAAGCTTTCCACCCTTTAACCACTTTTACCTGAAAGGATAAGCAAATATGCGTAATTCCCTGAATAATGTTTTGTCTTTTGTCATGTTCAGCTTTGTGTTGATTACGGGCTGTTACTCCATTGATTTAAACACCAATGCAACGGCAACTGCTGTCCCGGATAGTAGGATTCTGTTGGAACAAATGTTGTTTAAGCCTGAAGATTTAGGATGGCCAGACAGGGCGTCCCGCCTGGACGATGAATTCCCAGATACTGCCGATCAGCATAGTGATTTTTTGAGAATAGTTGCCTTTCCTTATGAAGGTAGCGCTTCTCGCATAAGGTATGGAGCCAATCAAAGCATATGGGCATATCCAACAAATCAACTGGCCCTGGATTTTTATGACTATAGTTACCAACTACAAAGACCAACGAACTTTTCCCCACCCATAGAATTTGAACCAAAGACAGAAAATGTAGCAATTTCTTGTCATTACACTGATATGCTCGGTGGATTCTACAATTGCGCCATTATCATCCAGGTAGGTTCCTACTTTTCGCTTGCCAGCATGGATGTAGATGAAGATACAATCACCTTTCAGGATTGGGAACGATTTCTTAACGTCGTGCAAGATAGGTTTATTCAATATGCAAGTTCGTCAATTGAATAAAGTGTGCTCCCATGCAAGCTACCTATCACGGTAAAGATCGCATGGGAGCAGGTCGGCATTCTCCCACCCCCTTTTGCCTGATTATGAGGAATTGTTGGTGAGGAGGACGGTTGGCAATAACGGATTTGAGTAAGCGGAACGGATAAGCTGTCTGGGAACGGCCGTACCGGATAACAGTTTGGTGTGGGAAAGAAACGATGGAGCTTTCTATTTTTTTCGATATTCCCTGACGATCTCAGCCATGATCGCAAGCGCAATTTCTTCCGGCGAACGGGCGCCAATGTCCAGGCCGACCGGGCCGTGAATGCGGCTAATGGCTGATTCGTCGAAACCCATCCGGCTCAGGCGCTTTTGCCGTTTGGCGTGGGTTTTGCCGCTGCCCAGCGCACCGATGAAAAAAACAGGGCTGTTGAGGACGACTTTTAAGGCCGGATCGTCGATTTTGGGGTCGTGAGTGAGCAGGGCAACGGCCGTTCTCCAGTGCTAAAAAAGTACTACTACAGCTTTTCAAAAACAGTGAAGTTCCCCCGAAAAAGTGGTCATGAAGAATAAACACATTCAGGTACAGTTTCGCATTATGTTAACATACTTCGACTGTCGTGTTTCAACCGACAGCTCTGGTTATGTAATTACCCTGGCACGAGAGAAACGCGACTGTTTCTTTTTAACGCGGGCCGGGGCGGCTCAATGAAATACCCATGATCATCCCAAGCATCATACTGATAAGAACAATAATAATAATGGTGGAGAAACTGACTATCATTGGGCACACTCCTTCTTAGCAGGACATGGTTTGTAATAGGGCAGATTGAGGAAAAAATGGATTGCAACATAACTGCCGATTGATGTTAGAAGGATAACGGAAACGGCCGTTACTGTAATCAGCAAAAAGGATGAACCAGAGGATGAACTAAAAATCGTCCAAAAGGAGGGGCAAAGGGTTAGCCGGTGGGAATTTTAGCCGCCAATTGTGACAACAAAAACTCAAACCGTTCCACGCCAAAATCCCCCTTGGTGTAGAAAAAGTGAGCACCGGCCTCCAACGCCAGCGCCTGTTGTTCCAGTTGATTCTCAACCGAAACCATCGCCACAATCACATGCTGCAACAGCGGATGTGTTGTCACCTGTTCACAAAAAGCCAGTGTCTTTTGATTCGGTTTATATTTAAGACGCAGAAGCGGTTCCGGCTCCCACTCATCACGGGGCATATGCAAATCAAGAATAATAAGCTGGGGCTGCCAGCGGGCCAGCTCACGCACGGCTGCACCCAAATTGGTTGCTACCCGCAGTTCACAATCAAACAACCCGGCCATGCTGCTGACACTATCTCCCCACGTCGGTAAATCATCAACCACTAAAACCCGCCAGGGCAGCTGCATTTCGTTTTGCGTATTCATGATGAAATCCTTCTTCTCCAATGATCTTTAGATCACAGCGTCAGATTGTATCGTCAGACCACAACAATGCCTTCACTAATTATAAATGAGATTTTAGCCGAAAGAGGATGATACCCTGTCGTCAAAAAGGAGGATTTGGCGTAACTACTCAGGCTCACGAGAAGAAATTCAACTTTTAGCCGACAAATTGTTTGGTCAACCAGAGAAAAAGTTGAACTTCTGGCTTAGTAGTTACGATTTGGCCGGGTTTCATAAATCGCGTACACTATGATTGTTAGCCGTACCGGTTGTATTTTTATAGAGAGTAAATAATTTGGAGCAGCTACTCACATCCCTTCTAATCGAACTAAACGGAACTGATTCCACACCTCCGCCCCCAACGCTTTTAGCCAATGCGGCGGCTATGATGAATCAATATCTCCAGTCTGATTTAGTCGTGGCCTATGAACTCATCCCGGAAACCGGTGGTGTTCCCCGAACTCGCCCCAACTGCCAGGGAATTTGGCGCTTACCCGAACAATCGCAGCGACTGCTGGAAACCGATTTACACCAGGGCGCAATCAGCCGCTTCATCGGCGATTGGCAGCCGGTTTACGAACAAGATGCCCCGCTTTGGCAGCAAACTCACCAAACCGATCAACACGACTATGCTCAATTCATTCAACACGAGGCGATCCAATCCTTTGTGTTTTTGCCGGTGGCCGGACAACAAGCCAAATTGGCCGCACTGCTTTTTAATTTTCGCAGAAAACGTTATGTCAACGATGTCGAGCGGCGTATTTTACGCGCCTGTACCGCGCTAATTGGCTCGCACATGATGCAGCACACGTCGGGCACGGCCCAAGCGCCGAAAAAACACAAAGCGATTGCCCACACTTTGTATGGCAAGGTAGCCGTTATGTTCAAAGGCCAGCTTGACGCGCTGGAAATTGAAATCCGGCAGGTATTGGCCGACGGCCTTCCGCCCCAACTACTGGAACATTTGCAAAGCGCACGTAACACCGTCTTTGAGAGTATGCGAAATCTGGTAATTGACGCGTCGGGGGACCTGCTGGTTGATTTACAAACGATGTCATTGTGGAAAGCATTGAACACGGCCGTTGCTGCCCTCAAACGCGCCTGGCCTCCCCACCAACTGGTAAAAATCGACCTCCACCCCATCCCGATTGTCATTGAGCGTCAATCACTGGCCCTGCGCCAACTGCTGTACACCCTCGTGCTGGAAGCAGTGGGCAATGCCATCAAACACGGCGGCCCCGCTCCCTACATCAATATTGACCTGAATTGGGCCGATAACCAGATTTTTGTGCAAGTTATCGATCACGGCCAGGGATTTGATCCGCAAATAGACCAGTTTTCAGAATACGGGCTGGGCTTCTGGCAAACGTACATCAGTGACGACCTGAACGGCGAGTTCAGAGTATCGAGCCAGCCAGGATTCGGCACTGTCGTGACGGCCACCATTCCGGTCATCCCGCCAAGGAAAGAGGATTATGTTGAGTGAATCGGACTTCAAATTTCATGATCTGGAAGTAGCTGTTGTCGAAAACGATCCCTCTAGTTTGCGCGGGCTGGTTTACAACCTGGAACAGTTAGGCTGCCGGGTCACCTGGACCGCACGGGATGACGAAGAAGCCCTGGCGCTGGCCCGTTCCAGCTTGCCGGAAGTGATCTTTGTGGATTTGCGCCTGCTCAAGGGAAGTGATGAGTACGATCCCGGTTGGCAGCTCATCAAATCATTACGACAGCGGGGGTTGGGACGGCCGTTTACCATTATCATCTATTCCGGCACCCCCATCGTCGATCAAATTGTGTTAGAAGCCGTACGGCTGGGCTGCTCCTACATCGTCAAAGAAGATTTGTGGGGGCATGAGCAGGAAATCGTGTTGGGCGCTTTGCTGGCCGCCCGTTCCGGCTCCGTCTTTCTGTCCAATGAAGTGGCCATCAGCCTGGAAACAATCGTCAGCCAAATGCAAAATCGGGACGTCCTATCGCCGAAAGAGTTGGAAGTTGCTCATCTCATTGCCGATGGCCTATCCAACCAGGAAATTGCCACACGGCTGGTCTTGAGCGTTACCACCATCAAAACCCATGTCAGCCGCATTTTAACCAAGCTGGAGGTAGATAACCGGGGTAAAGCGGCCGAATGGTACCGTCAGCATTACGGATAATTTTTCAACACGGAGTGCAAGTGTCCCGCCTGCCAATTGCAAACGAGACGTTCGCGCGCCAACAAAGGAGACCGATAAATGAGCTTTGGCATTACCAAAACAATTCCGGCAAACCGCGGGGTCGAAGCTGTTGATGCGTTATACGATGGCACGTTAGCCGAATTTGAATTCCACATGGCCGGCAAGCCGTCCAAACTGAACGTGGGCGACTACGTCTACACGATTTTCAACGATCAATTGGTGGGGCGATTAAAAATCAAGGAACTGATTGGCGGCGCAGTGAATCCCGATTCCGGCAAACCGCGGACACTGATCATGGTGGCCTGCCCCGGCGAGCGGCTGCCGCTGCCCATTCCCCGCCAGGGACACCGGGGAACGCGTTACTATGATGGTGCAGATTGGCCGGAATGAAGGCTCATGCGTCATAGGTAAACCACGAAAAGAACTTTGATGAAAAAATCGTCATTTCTTTATGGTTTACCTATGATGCATGATTTATGACGTATGCCTGATTATTCCGTCCAGAGTGCCAGTTCCATAAACGGGAAATCGCTGGACAGATAACGGGCGCCGGCCCAACCGGTACGGCCGTCCGGGAGTACAACCTGAATCCAATCAGCGTACAGGTCACGATAACCAGTTAATTCCACCACCTGCCAGGACGACAAATAAGCGAATGGTTCATAGGACATTCCTGGCCCGGAGCGTACATTGAGGTGGCGGGCATTGACCAGCGTCGCCGTCAGGTTGCCGCTGCCAGCTGCCGAACCGGTCGAACCGGTCGCTGAGCTTGTCGAAGCGGCCCCTTCCCGCATCCAACTTAAATGGACCTCAGCCAACCCTTTGTCTTCCAAAAACTCCAGCCGTACCGCCGCCGGGCCACCGGGCAGTGTCACGGCCGTACCATAAGGCTTAACCGTGTAACTATCGGTCCATGAATCGATAAGCAGCTGGTCATTCACCCACAAGCGAATGCCACCGTCGGCGGAGACCAGGAATTGGTAACGACCGGCGCTAAAAGTAGGCGTACCCACCCAGCGCACAGCAAAGTTGTCGGCGTTAACCGCACTGGGAATGGGTGAACTAGACCCCCAGATGAAGTCAACGGCCGTGTCCACTCGTTCCGCCGCCGGGGAACCCGACAAATCACTGTTGTTAAAATATTGCCCCAACCAACCACCGCTGGCCAGAGGCGTGGGTATTGGGCTGGGCGTCAGCGCCGTATCAGACGTCACCTCACCGACACGTGTCCACGAAAGTTGGGCGACAGCCGCCCCTTGACTATCGAAATACTCCATTTTTAACGGCACCACGCCGCCGGGCAAATTAATCTCGGCCGAATACATCGTTTCCGCTTGATTAAACCATTGGTCAATGATGAGCGTATTATTGACCCACAACCGCACGCCATCATCAGATGTGGTTGTAAAGCGATAACGGCCGGCCGAAAAGGACAACGACTGTGTCCAGCGCACGGAAAACTGATCGGCACTAACAATGTCAGCCGCAGGCGAGCCTGTGCCCCAATCAAAATTGATAGACTGGCCATCACCGCGTACAAGGACAGGCTGGCCTACCAACGACGGGTTATTAAAATATTCCGCCTGCCATCCGTTAACTGCACCGGCGCCAGTCACAGTTGACCAGGAAAGTTGGGCCGCGGCTTCACCGCCCGCTTCGTAATACTTCACCTCCACAAAATGGTCGCCCTGGTCAAGATAAATGTCGGCACTGACAGAATGAAGTTGGCTGTCATACCAGGCGTCGATGATCAGGGTATCGTCCACCCAGACCCGCATCCCATCATCCATGGTGGCAGTAAAACGGTAGCTCCCCGCTGCCAGATAAATCGTGCGCGTCCACCGCGCCGAAAAATTATTTTCGTGAACGCCATTGGGCGCACCGTCACCCCAAAGGTGATTGAGTTCACTTTCGTTACGCCGCAGGACAGGATCGCCAGACAGCGTGGTATTGTTCCAATATCGTGCCACCCATTCGTCATCATCAGCCATCACAGGAGATGGGGACAAGAAAAGGGTGAAAACGGCCGTTGCCATCAACAGCATCAAGTAATTAAATTTCACATTTCGTAACATCTTTTACTCCCAGAAAACCAATTACACACGGCTTAGTTCCAAACTGTATTTTACCATTAAACGGCCGTTCCATGATGAATCCTTAATAACTCATCGGCAAAAAGCAGGCTGTAGATGCAGTCGTTTTTCAAGCTGTCGGAAAACAAAAAACTGGCCATCCACCAAAGAATGCGCCAGCTTTTTTATTTTGCCAATGGAACCTGCTATAAAAAATGCCGCATTAGCGGCATTTCAAGTGTAAAAAGGATACGGCTTACACCGTCTGCAATTTATCGATCAGGCTTATCACCATAAAACGTTTAATTTCCCGCTCGGTTGCTTCACGTCTGGGTTGACCATTTTTGATGATCCAATATTGATTTTTGATTTTTTGAATGGTCATTTTGTGTATTTCCTTTCTTACTGTAATGAATGCTTTGATGATTGATATTGGGATCATATTGGCCAACGCTTACGACAAAGATTAAGTAATTTATGTTGTAAGCAACGGCCGTTTCTGGAGTGAAAACGGCCGTTGTCCATTCAAAAACTATTGAGTCAGGGTAACGGCCGTGCCCACCAACCCGGCAAACTCCTGCACATCCTCATCCTGGGCCAGCGCGTTGGCAATCCGGTTCGCATCCTCACTCACTGATGCCAGCGAACTTCCCTTAGCCCAATAACTGTCCCGCAAAATCTCGGCATACTCAGCCACTGTCGCCGTCAACTGGAAGCGGAGTGATGCGGCCGTAAACGAGTCCGCGAAATCCTGCTGCGCCAGGCTCAATTCGATTTCCGTGACCTCCTCTGTTTCCGGGTCAGCATAACGGACACGCACGGTCAGCGCTGTCTCCGCCGGATTGCTGTTTTCGGCAAACTTGACCTCGTACAGCGCCGTCACGCTGTGTCCGGCGCCGATTTCACCGGCATCCACAGCATCATTGCGGAAATCCTCATCGGCCACGTCCCGGTTTTCATAGCCCAACAGCCGGTATCGTTCCACCACGGCCGGGTTGAATTCCACCTGGATTTTGGCGTCTTTGGCAATGGTGAAGATAGTTGCCGTCAGTTTGTCGGCAAAAACACGCTCAGCTTCATCCAGTGAATCAATATAGGCATAATTGCCGTCGCCTTGATCGGCCAACTGCTCCATCAAAACGTCGTTGTAATTGCCCATACCAAAGCCAAACGTGCTCAGAGAGATGCCTTCAGCCGCGTATTGCAGAATGGCATCGGCCGCTGTCTGCCCCACATTGGCCACGCCATCGGAACAGAGGATCAGCCGGTTGATTTCGCCAGGACGGGCGTATTCATTGGCCAATTCGTAAGCCATCATGATGCCTTCGGCGGCATTCGTACTGCCTTCTGGCTCCAGCCGGTCAATGGCTCGCATGATCGTACGGCGCGAATCAACAGAGGTTGGCTCTAAAATAACGTGAGCGCGCGAGCCATACACAACCAGGCCGACCCGATCTGTGGGACGCAGTTGGTCTAACAGCAGTCGCAGTGATTCTTTGACCAATCCCAGCCGATTTTCCATGTCCATTGAGCCGGACACATCAATCACAAAGATGAGCGTGGCGTCAGGACGCTGGGCCGGATCGACATCGTAGCCTTGAATGCCGACGCGGACTAACTGGTAACGGCCGTTTTCCGTATAAGGTGTTGGCGCGCCTTCCAAATGGATGGCAAACCCGCCGTTTTCAGGCAGCGCGTACGCTTGATCGAAGTAATTGATGTATTCTTCTACCCGTACCGATTCATCGGGCGGTAAATTGCCGTCATTGAGGTAACGACGCATGATGGTATAAGCACCCGTATCCACATCAATGGCAAACGTAGAGAGATTGTCGTCTTCGGTATCGATGATGGGATTCACCCCATAATCTTCAAAAAACATATCAGCGGCGGCTTCACCGTTGGGGGGAACCAGACCCGGTTCGGCAGCCAACATTTCTTCAGAAAATGCTTCTTCAGCAACCGTTTCCACACTAAAAGTCTGGGTAGGCGCTGGCGTATAAGTTATGGCGTCAGATTGCTCCATCATTCCAATGCTGCTGCCACCGCAAGCAGCCAGGGCAACACTGGCCAGTAATAAAACGATTAAATGGGTCAGGCGTTTTTTGTTCATGATTCTTCTCCGTGTGTCTATCCGAAATTTTAATTTGTTTTACCCGGGTTATTGATCCAGACGCTCCATATCGCTAAATGGTTCCCGTTCTCCAACAAAATTCTGCTCTACATCTTGTGATTTCTGCCTTCTCCCCGTCTGGGGTACAATTTAGCTGTGATGGATCAATCTCGATTAGATGTGGCCCAGTTGCAACGACGGAATCCCATAGCCTGGACGGACTTGCTGCGTCTGGAACCGGAATTGGATGATGTGGTGGTAACGGCCGTTACCGCCACATCCCTCTACAAAGCCAAAACCGACAACCTGGAAACCCGTGTCGTCCGCTACCAGCTCAATCTGGACGGCTGCTCCGATCCCATCAGCCTCATCGGCAAACAAACCAACCGCAGTGAGCTAATTTTCTACCGCGACATCGCCGCCCAGGTTCCCGGTCTGGCTCCCCGCTGCTGGTTTACCCACCTGGATGGGCACAAAGGCTGGATCATCCTGGACGACGTGCCCGATGATTACCCGCCGGCCAATTGGGCCGGCGATGACGTCGAAGCAATCATCAACAAATTGAGCGATCTCCACACCCATTACTGGCAGCAACACAGCCAGATGCAAAGCCTGGGGCTGGTTCACTTCATCGGCAAAAGAAAATACACCCTGGCTGAACTGCAACAAAGTCATGAAATCTATTTTGAAGAAGGCCCGGCCGCCATTCTTTCGGAACATGCCATTCACAGCGGCGGCGAACTGGCCCCGCTGCTGCTGCAAGCCGCCAACGGACTCGCCGTTATTCGCAGTCTGGACGGCTGGCCGGGCATCCTCGGCGAAAGCCACCTGACCGCGGCCACCGATCTACTGGACGACCCGCTGCCCATGCTCCAACCTTTGCGCGACCTGCCGGTGACACTTCTGCATGGCAACCCGTTCAACTACCATTGGCGCTCCACCTTTCTGGAAGAACGTCGTTTGATTGATTGGCAAAAAACGGCCGTTGGCCCCGGTATCTGCGATCTGATTAATTTTATTGAGCAGTTCGATTTGCTTTATGCCGGCGCCGCCCGCTGGCCCATGCAGATGCGCCCCGAATGGCCCTTGAGCGAAGAAACCATGATCGACAGCTATCTGCTTTCATTATCGGCCAAATTAGGAACTGAGTTTAATGCCCGGGCCATGCGCCAGGCCATCCCCGCCGCCCGCTGCCTGTACGTTATCATCAACTGGTTCCCCTACTTTGCCGGCTGGTTTGCCGACATGCCCAACAAATACACCTGGCAAAAAATCAACCGGATGACCGATGAGCAGCTTATGGGTACCATGTTTGAGCCAATTGCCGGTTTTCGGCCGTATCTGGCCGGCGTTTTCCAGCGCTTTTTGCAGGCATACCGGATGTTGTAGCGTCAACCGTGAAACGTGAAAGGTCATTGCGCGTATTGGGAGCTAACGTTTAGAACAAGAACTAGAGGTAAAAGATTATCGTCACTTTATTTTTGGAATCTATCACGTTTGGTCTGGTTATCGGCTTTATTGTCCTGGGATTGATTGGTACGGTAGTACCCATGATTCCCGGCTCATTATTAATCTGGGTGGCTGTGCTGATTTATGTCCTGGTCAATGGGATGGCCAGCGTCGGCTGGCTGGTTTTTATCATCATCACCCTGATTGCCCTGGCCACAGGCACAGCCGATTTGTGGATGCCTTTACTCGGCGCTAAAAAAGTCGGCGCGTCCACGCGGGCGATGGTTTTTGGCACAATTGGGGCAATCATCGGCACTTTTTTTGCACCGCTGATGGGTACGCTCGTTGGTTACGCCGGGGGCATTTTGTTAGGCGAATACCAGGTACGAGGCGATTGGCAGGAGGCATTTAAGGCAAGTTTAGGTGGATTGGCGGGCTGGGGATTGGCAACGGCCGTACAACTGGGCGGCGGCATCCTCATCCTCATCATCTTTGCCATCAGCGCCTTAACCGCATAATTATGGAACCTATACTAAACGAAACATTACGAACGTTTGGCACCTATCTACTCATCGTCATGGGGATCAGCCTGATTCTGGCCCTGCTGCTCCTGATCGTCGTCATCCGCCAGGTGCGCCGGATAAATATCCCGCCGGACGCCGGATTTCGGGAAACACTCCTGCTGACGCCGTTTTCAGTCGTGTTGATGATTGATTTACTCGATTTGGGTCTGGATTTTCTGGCGGCTCCCATTTCCTGGGTACTTTTGGACAGGCTGGGGCTAAAAGCGCTGCGCGGCGTATCGGCCGTTGAAGCCATCATCCCCCTCACGCAGGCCATTCCCACCATGACAATCGCCTGGATTGGGGCGAGGTTTCTAAAATAAAGGCTAAAATAAAGGATTGAAGATTGATGATTAAGGCAGACCATCATCAATCTTCAATCATCAATCTTTCTTCTACAACTCAATCGGTTTCGATAAAATCTCCACCAACAAATTAATCGACGCTTCCACATCGCGAACGTCTACCATCTCACTGGGCGAGTGGACGTAGCGGCAGGGAATGGAGATGCAGCCGGCGGCACTGCCAGCGTTGGCAATCTGGATAGAGCGGGCATCGGTGGAACCGCCCTCCAGCACTTCCAGTTGATAGGGGATGTTGGCTTCTGCCGCACGTTGTTTCATGAGGCGCACCAGGCCAACGTGGGCGATCATGCCGCTGTCTTTGACTTTAATGGCTGCGCCTTTACCCAGGCTGATGTCCATTGGCCGGGCTTCGGGCACGTCACCGACGCCGGTCACGTCGAGGGCAATGCCCACATCAGGACTCAGGCCGTTGGCCGAAGCCTGCGCCCCGCGCGTCCCCACTTCTTCCTGCACACTGAAGACGAAATAGACGTCATGTGGCGTCTTTTTGAGCTTTTTCAGCGCCTCGATAGCCACGACACAGCCGATGCGGTCGTCCATGCTTTTGGCGGTAAGACGGTTGCCCTGGGCCAGGAACGGCCGTACAAAACCCGCCGCATCACCAACTCCAACCGGACAATCCTCCGGACTGGAAGCGCCCACATCAATAAAATACTTATCCAGTCCGTGGATCTTGCTCCGATCTGTTACCCGGTCACAGTGGACAACGCCGATAACGCCGTTGGCAAACTGCACCCGGCCGCCCATCAGCGTGTGGGCGTATACGCCGCCAATATTGGTAAAACGAAGGAAGCCTTCTTTGGTGATGTGGCTAACCATTACGCCAATCTCGTCCATGTGGGCGGCAATCATCACCTTGAGGCCGCTGCCATCCCCTTTTTTCAGGGCGATGAGATTGCCCATCGCATCCACCGAGATTTCATCAACATATGCTTCAATTTCAGGCCGGATTAAATCACGCATCCCGTCTTCAAAACCAGAGGGGCCGTACGCTTCAACTAATTTTTTGATTAATTCATTCATAAATTTTTTATTACCTCAAGAGTCCGGCTGCCAATCGTCTTACAATTCGATTGGTTTGGACAAGATTTCCACCAATAAATTGATGGAGGCTTCCACATCGACGGCATCGACGGTTTCGCTTTGCGAATGGGCATAGCGGGTCGGAATGGAAATGCAGCCGGCGATGCTGCCGGCGTTGGCAATTTGCATGGCCCGGGCATCGGTGGAGCCGCGATTTAAGACCTCTAACTGATAGGGAATACCAGCTTCTTCAGCTCGTTGTTTCATCAAACGTACCAGCCCGGCATGGGCAATCATGCCCGTGTCTTTGACTTTTATAGCGGTCCCTTTGCCAATACCCACGACAGACATAGGACCGGCTTCGGGCACATAAGCGGCTGGCGTGATGTCGATGGCCAGTCCCACATCGGGATTGATGGCCTGAGCCGCCGCTTGTGCGCCGCATGTACCTACTTCTTCCTGCACGCTAAAGACGAAATAGATGTCGTGGGGCGACTCTTTGAGCCGCCTCATGGCTTCAATCTCGACCACACAGCCGATGCGGTCGTCCATGCTTTTGGCAATGAGACGACTGCCTTTGGTGGCTAACGGCCGTACAAAACCCGCCGCATCGCCCACAGAAATCGGGCAATCTTCCCGGCTGGTCGCGCCCACATCAATATAATGCTTTTCCAGCGGATGGATGATGCTCCAATCGTCGATACGATCACTGTAAATAACGCCCAGCGAACCATCGGCAAACTGCACCCGGCCGCCCAACAGCGTATGCGGAAAAACGCCGCCAATATTGGTGAAACGCAGGAATCCTTCCTCGGTGATATGCGAAACCATCACCCCAATTTCGTCCATGTGGGCGGCGACCATCACTTTGAGACCGCTGCCGTTGCCCTTTTTCAGGCCAATAAGGTTACCCATTGCGTCCACCCATAGTTCATCAACCAGGGATTCAATTTCCGGGCGGATGAGGTCACGAATGTGGTCTTCAAAACCAGAGGGGCCATATGCTTCAACGAGTTTTTTGATGAGTTCGTTCATGGTCGTTTCAGCTTCTTTTGATAACTGCCGGCGTTAATTCACGCAGGACGGCCTCGGTCAATTTAACGACGTTGGCATAATCGTCCAGGTTGATCATCATGGCCGGCGTGTGGGCGTACCGACCTGGCACAGCGATGGTTGCCGCCGGAATACCGCCCAATTGGCGCTGGATGGCGGCCGTGTTGGTGCCGCCCCCACCCGGCCGTCGGATTTGGTAGGGAATATTGTGGGAAACGGCCGTTTTCGTAATAAACGACACCAATCGCGGGTCTTGAATCGTGCCCCGGTCCATCACGTAAATGGATGGTCCCTCACCCAAAGCAACATTCGGGCTAACATCATCCTTATTCGGCAAATCGTAAGCCGGTGTACTTTCCAGGACAAAGGCCACATCCGGCTCGATGCTGTACGCAGCCACTTC
This sequence comes from Promineifilaceae bacterium (SeqCode), assembly GCA_050301775.1. GTDB lineage: Bacteria > Chloroflexota > Anaerolineae > Promineifilales > Promineifilaceae > JACKCC01. The sequence continues at coordinate 22,472 of JBNKZT010000011.1, read as the reverse complement.
CGCGCCGCGCAGCCCCACTTCTTCCTGAACGGTAAAAGCGGCCACCACATCAAATGGGTACGGCTCAGCTCGCAGCAGTTCCACCAGGACGGCACAGCCGGCACGATTATCAAACGCTTTGCCAATCGCCGTTGCTCCCAATTCTTCATACTCGGTCACAAACGTCGCCCGATCGCCGATTTTGACTTTACTCTCGGCGGCGCTTTTGTCTTTAACGCCAATATCGATGCGCATATCTTCCATCTTAACCACGCTGTTACGCTGATTGGCTTTAAGCAGATGGATGGGACGCGCCCCAATGACGCCGGTCAGCTTTTTGGAACCAACTTGAACCGTCTTGCCCAGCAGAGCACGGTCATCAAAGCCGCCGACACCCTCAAACTTGAGCGTACCGTTGCTGTCGAAGTCAATGACCATCAGGCCGACTTCATCCATATGGGCATCGACCATAACCCGCAAATCGTGCGCGCCAGTCCCTTTTTTGAGGGCAATCAGGCTGCCCATTGCATCCACGTGCCATTCATCAACATGCTCATGAATCAAATCACGAATGAGCAAGCGGACTTCTTTTTCTGCGCCGGAAACACCGACAGCTTCGGTCAGGTTTTTGAGTAGTTCGTTCATAGTTGGTCTGGTAGTCGGGTAGTCGAGTAGTCGGGTCGTCTTTTAGTCGGGTAGTCGGGACGATTTGACTACAGGACTACGAGACTATCTGACTACGTGACTACCAGACTACTCCTCCATCATCCCTTTGGTGAGTTTATCTAAAAATTTATCATCCAGTCGAGCGGCAAATTCGCCCATTAAGCGGCCGCTGCGTTCCACGTCGGCTGTGTCGATGGATTCGACTGGCGTGTGCATGTAACGCAGTGGAATGCCAATGAGTCCGGTGGGAATGCCTTCGCGGGCCACTTGCAAGCCAAAGGCATCGGTGCCGCTGTACCGGGAATGGGTGGCAATGTTGACTGTTAGTTCTAACGCCTTGGCGGCATCTTGCAAGCCGGCCAACATGCCCGGATGCACGTTCGGGCCTAAATCCAGTGTCGGGCCGCCGCCTAATTCAAAGGTACCGGCATCGTTGGCCCCTGGTCCTTTGCCAAAGGTAACGTCAATGGCGATGGCGGCGTCGGGGCGCTGGCTGTAGGCGCTGGTGAATGCACCCAACAATCGGGTTTCTTCCTGCGAGGTAGCAACAGCGACGATGTCCCAATCATGGGAACGGCCGTTCAAATAATCCAGACACACCGTTACCGCCGCTACCGAGGCCCGGTTGTCCAGCGCCTTACCGGCCACCCGTTTGCCCTGCAATTTACGCAGCGGCTGGCGGAAACTGATGAAATCGCCAATCGAGACCAATGCCTCGACTTCTTTGATAGACAGCCCGACATCCACGCATAAATCTTCCCAGCCAAACGGTTTGTCCTGCTTATCGGTCGGCAGCATGGCCGCCGGCAGATTGCCGATGATGCCGGATAAATCACGTTGGCCATGAACGGTCACAAGCTGGCCGTACAAATGGCGGATGTCAATACCGCCAACGTTCGTCAATCGTAAAAAGCCATTGCCGTTATAGCTGACGACCTGTTTCACCATCAGGGCGATTTCGTCCATGTGGGCGGCCAGCAGCAAGCGGCGGCGCGGTTCGGCGCCTTGACCATGCTTAACAGCAATCAGGCTTCCTACGCGGTCGATCGTGATGCTATCCACGTAGGGTTCCCACAATTCGGTGATGACGGCGGCAATGTCTTGTTCGTAACCGGATGGGCCGGGCGTATCGGTTAATGTTTTGAGTGTTTTATATAGGTTCATAATGTGTTTCTCTAAGGTTGCGCGGTTTGCAGAGGGTCGGGTGTGGGTGTGAATGTATTGGTTGGTTCAATAATAATTTCTGGGGTATTTGTTGCCGTAGGTGTGGCGGGCACGGCCGTATCTGTGGGTGTCGCCGGCAGCGGTGTTTGCGTTGCAGTAGCCGGTAGTAATGTGGGTGTAGCTGTTGCCGGTTGCAGCGTTGCGGTGGCGGTGGCCGCTGGCGTGCTGGTATTGGTCGTTATCGGCGTTGTTGTACCGGTTGCTGTCGCCGTAGACGTAGCGGTAGCTGTGGCTGTGGCTGTTTCAGTGGGTACGGCCGTGGCCGTAGGCGGCGGCGGTATCGGTGTTGCAAACTGGTCTGGTGTGGGAGGTAAAGTCGCTGTGGGAGGACCGGGCGTAAAAGTAGCAAATTGGCTGGTGGGAACGGCCGTTGGCACATCCGGTTCAGGCCCTGGCGTCGCCGTCTCCGTCGGCGTGGGCGAAATCACCACCGGCAACGTGGGTGGTACGGCATCAATCCCCCCCTCCGGAGCCTGTGCCAGCGCAAAAAAACCGAGACAATAGCACGGAATTGTCAACAAAATGATACCAATCAGAATAGCATATGTCCGGCGACGTGAATCTTTCAGCAACGTTTATCCCATCAGGCATCAGTGAAGAAACACCTCCGCCTACCACTATAAAATCCAGAGAAAATTAATAGTAGGATCATAGTTTAGATTGCTATAAATGACAAATTGGCCAATTGCTATGGCTTGCCCTGCATGTTATAATTTGAACAATTGCATTTATGGTAAAGTTGTATTGGATTTTAAGGGTACAAACAGCAAGAAAAATAGCGCAATGCAAACTGAAAAAAAAGGATCACAATGCCAGTAGAGCTGTGGGGAGCAACCGAAATATTTGGGATGGCTTTGCCGGAGCGTCCCATGGGCATCATCCTGCTGATCCTGTACAGTCTGTTTTTACTAGTCGCGCTTTATCATTTTCGCAGCGTACTGCGCACAATGAGCCGGCGCCAATGGGTCATAACCGCCGGTCTTTCCCTGTTATCCCTGCTGGTAAGCCAGCTTTTCCCCATTCGCTTCGCATTTGACAATCAGCTTGCCCCCCTTTCAGTTGCCCAAAATCCAACCACAACCTTAACTTTGTTTGCGGCTGCGCCATTTTTACTGGCTGGCGCGATTCTCAATCCGGCTGCGGCGCTCATCGTCGGCATGTTTAGCGGATTGGGCCGGGCTGTAGGCCAATCCCATTACCCTTTCGATATTTTCAACTTCGCTCTGGCCGCCGGATTGGCCTCCATTTGGATGCGCCAATCATATCAGGGCCAGTTCTACCGCTGGCTGCGTCAGCCAATCATAGCCGGTGTACTCAACTCGGTTGGCTTGCTATTTTGGATTGGGGTGGCAACTTTTGCCGGCGCTGATGCCGGGGCTAACAACCTGGCGGCACTCGACTTAGCCCTCTCCAACGCCCAGGCCAACATTTTACCGCTCCTCATCGAAGGGGCCGTTGGCGGCGCAATCGTCATGTTGGTTTTGCTGGGGCTGCCCCACCTAAAGCCGGTGGCCAAACTGGCCCCTTCACCGGCCCAGTTGAGTTTGCGCCAGCGTTTATTGAACAACTTCCTGCTGTATGCCATAGTCATTACGCTGTCGTCGATGGTCATCGTCTTTACGCTGGCCATCAATGTTTCGACGCGACTGGTCGTCAACCAGATGGCGCATAACGCGCAAACGGTATCCGCTGAAATTCCTGGTTTTCAAGCTCAGTTGCAGGATGTGTTAACACAGTTTGATGATGCGGCCTTGTTGCCAGCAGACACGCTGGCACTAAGTGAAGTCGAAGTGACCGTTCACCAAGAAAAACTGGCCCAATTGTTCAAAATCAGCCCCATCTACCGCCGCGTCTTATTAGTAAACAGCGCGGGGGAAGTGATAGCCTTTTACCCACCCAGTGATGATGGGTCGGTAACATTAACAGGGCGGGAGGAAACGGCCGTTTCCCAAACCATCCTCACCAACACCCCCGATATTACCCCGGCCGAAAACAACGACAACGACGAAGCCATCCTCAGCATGGTCGTCCCTGTCCATAACACATCCGGCGAAGCCAAAGCCGTTCTCATCGGCCGAGTTCCCCAGTTTACCCTCGACAACCTCATCGTCGGTCTACAAGGGACTGTGGGTGAAGGCAGCGGCTTCATCGTCAATGAGCAAGACCAGATCATCGCCCATGCCGACAGCCAACGACTGCTAAAAAACTGGTCGCCAGCCAACCTGCGCCCCATTGCAACCGACGCCACCGCTCCCGGCACAGCCTACCAGGGCCGTCAGGGGCAGACCAATGCCCGCGAACTGGTTTATTACGTCAAATCGGACGCCCACCCCTGGACGGTCGTCATCAACGTGCCCTATGAGGTCGTACTCAATTTGGCGATGAGCATCGGTGCGCCATTGACTCTGGTGCTGTTAGCCGTGATGGGCGTATTTTATGCCAACCTGGCCGTCCTCAGCCGTGACATCACCAATCCTTTGGCTGAATTGGTACAGGCATCGGAAACAATTACCGCCGGCAAAAAATGGGCGCCTTCTGAGCAGGCTCAACGTGAAGATGAAATCGGCCAACTGAACAAAGCGTTCCACCAGATGTACCAATCACGCAACAAGCGTCTGAGTGAATTGTCACTGCTGCTGGGCGTGAGTCACGAAGTATCGAGCAGCATGGACATCAATCAGGGAATGGCGGCAATTTTACGCGGGGCGCTGCGTGGTACGAGTGCGGCCGGTGCGCGGGCCGTGGTTCTCAATCCCAGCGGGGGCTACCCTCTGCAATTTGGCGAAGGGCCAGCGGCCCGGTCCATGTCGGCGCTGGATAGACGACTGATGTCCCAATTACGGCACGCATCGGAATTGATTCTTTCCAGTGAAGCGGCTGTGCGGCAGGCGTTTGATTTATCGGAAACGGCCGTGCTGCCCATTGCCGCCTTCATCGCCATTCCGCTTAACTCCAACGAACGGTTCCAGGGGATATTGTGGCTGGGCTACCGACAGCCGCATGAATTTGACCAAACTGAACGAGATTTGCTGCACACGTTGGCCGGTCAGGCGGCTGTCCTCGTCGAAAATGCCCGCCTGTTCTCAACGGCTGAAGGTGGCCGCCGCCGTCTGGCCGCTGTTCTGGCCAGCACCACAGAAGCTGTCATCGTCACCGACCAAACCAGTCGTATTTTGCTGGTCAACCGGGCGATGGAGAAAATTTTCGACCTGAAAAGCAATAAAATTATCGGCCGTCCCGTCAAAGATGTGATTCCGGCTCCGGAATTAGTTGCCGCACTGGTCGCCGAAGGCAGCCGGGCACGCAATTTGGAGATACCCAGTCAGAACGGCCGTACCTATTACGCCAACCTGTCTGACATCTACACCACCGATGGCCAGGAAATGGGCCGCGTCGCCGTCCTGCACGACATCACCCATCTAAAAGAAGTCGATGAATTAAAGACTGAATTTGTCCGCACCGTCTCCCACGACCTTAAAAATCCGTTAGCCGTTATGCGCGGCTACACCACCATGCTGCCTATGGCCGGCGCTATCAATCCGGGACAGGAAAAATACATCCAGAAAATCGAGACCAGCATTGATCGAATGGAACACCTTGTCACCGACTTGCTTGATTTAGGGCGTATTGAAGCAGGCGTTGGGCTGCAAATCAATGATTTTGATATTTTGTCGTTATTGAAAGAGATTGCTGCCGATTATTGGCAGCATGCCCATCTGGAAGGATTGAAAATTGAGGTCGAAACGCAGCCTGACTTACCCATCATTACGGGTGACCGCATATTGATCCGCCAGGCAATTGCTAACCTGGTCATCAATGCCACCAAATATGCTCCCCAATCCGGCGACCTCATATTACGTGCCGAAGTTGTTCATGGGGAAATCGTGTTTGGCGTGCAAGATTTTGGACCGGGCATTCCGCCGGAAGGCCAAATCCGTTTGTTTGAGAAGTTTTATCGCGTGAAACAAAGAGGGGAAGAGCGTAAGAACGGCAGCGGCCTGGGGCTGGCCATCGTTAAATCGATTGCCGAACGACATGGTGGACGCGCCTGGTGCCACAGTACACCGGGGGAAGGCAGCACATTCTATTTTTCGATTCCCTTGCAGCCACAGCAAAATGGGTCGAGCAACGGCCAGTTGTAAATAACAAGGTGTCCCCCCGGCGGTTAACCTGAAACAGATTTCAGATCGCTTGAATCCGATTATTGTTGATCCAACAAATCAATACCGGCTTGCAAATCGGGCGGGAGTTCGGCCGTGACGGTTATTTCTTCCATGTCAGACGGCCGTTGAAATGTCAATCTGGTTGCGTGTAAAAAGTGCCGTTTTAAGTCCAGTTTTCGCTTGCGTCGGCCGTATATCGTATCGCCCACAATTGGAAAACCAATGTAAGCCAGATGAACCCGGATTTGATGCGTCCGCCCGGTGTGGGGCCGGCATTCCAACAGCGTGTAATCATCATAACTGATCAGCGTTTGATAGTCGGTTTGGGACGGCCGTGCCACAAGTGAAGCAGATCTGCCCGGTGGAATGACACTCATCTTTTTGCGGCTGCGCGGATCGCGGCCTAACGGGGCATCAATCAGGGCGGCCGGCGGCTGCACCTGACCCTCTACCAGCGCCAGGTACACTTTGCTGATGGTGCGCTTTTTGAATTGGGCCTGCATCATACGCAGCGCCCGTTCGTTTTTGGCCACAATAATCAGGCCGGACGTATCTTTGTCCAGCCGATGGACGATGCCCGGCCGTTTTTCGCTGCCGATGACAGGCAGCACCGGACAATAGGCCAGCACCGCGTTGACCAATGTTTCCTGCTCATGCCCCACCGACGGATGAACAACCATGCCCGCCGGTTTGTTAATAACGAGCAAATCATCATCTTCGTAGCGGATGTCGAGGGGATGCTCCCAGGGAATGAGATCGGTATCTACCGGTTCGGGCAAATTAATGAGGACTTGTTCGCCCCCTTCTAATTTCAGGCTGGATTTCGTGGCACGGCCGTTTACCAATATCTGCTCTTCTTTAATCAACTGCTGCACACGGGTACGGGAAAGTTCGGGCATGGCATCGGTCAGCGCCTTGTCCAGTCGTTCGCCGGGGGTAGATAAGGTTAATTCAACTTGACGGCCGTTCATTGATGATGCTCCCCTTCCTGGAAAAAAGGCAGGGATTGCGAGATTGGGGGATTTTCCATTAAATCATCCCCTAATCCCCCAATCCCCGCTAAATTCTTTACAATCATGAAACCTCTTTGCCCATATCCTCAAAAGGGGAAGGTACCTGGTTTTTCGATTCCTGCCACATGACTCCGGCCAAAATCAACGCCCCCAGAATAATGGCCACATCGGCCAGGTTAAAAATCCAGGGACCAAAATCAATAAAATCGGTTACGTGCCCCAGCCGCAGCCGGTCGGCCAGATTGCCCACCGCACCGCCTAACTGCAAGCCCAACGCCAGCCGCAGCCAAAACTGCCGCCCGGACACGTTGTAGTTATAAATCAAAATGGCCAACGACACAAAGGCTGCAACCCAGGCAAAGTGAGCGCTGTTATGCGGAAACAGGCCAAACGCCAGGCCCGTATTCCCCACATGTGAAAATCGGAAAGCAGGCAGCAAATTGGGAAATGGCATCCAACTACGATAAAGCGGCAGTAAAATTTCTACTGTAAGTTTACTCAATTGATCCGCCAAGATGACACAGCCAGCGATGACCAGCAGCAGCATCCGGTGATGGGTTGGGGTTGTTGACGTGGGCGATTTGTGTTCCATCTTCATAAAGCGCGAGGCGTAAAAGCTGTCCTACCTAAAATTCTATAGCTTTGATTGTATCAGTCTGAACGAGGTTACACCAACGTCCTTATGGGCAATTAAGATTGCGGCAACTAAAGCTGCTTGTGGGCAACTAATGCGGCAACTAAAGCTGCTTAATGGCAATTAAGATTGTGACCGTGCTGCGGTGCAGATGAATTTGTTTCATCTCCAGGCGAAAACCGGCGGCGGTAAAGCGTTCGACGATTATTTGCCAGACCGGGTGATCCGGCCAGTTGTTGGCTTCATCAACGGCAAATGGGCCGGCGCGTTGGCCGGTGATGGTGTACAGCCATTCGATAAAGCGGTTGAGCGGACCACGCCCGGTGAGATGACCTTCGGGGACGATGACGAAACGGCCGTTCTCCTTCAACACTCTCCCCACATTCAACAGCGTCACCGGATCAACCACGTAATCCGTTGGGAAAGTGGCCAGGACGGTGTCGAAAACGGCTGTTTTCATCGGCAGCGCCATCACATCCCCACGAATGAGGGAAACGGCCCCTTCGACCCCGCTCAAGGCCGGCGTTTCGCCCAATCGTTTTTGCGCCTGCCGCCCCATGTAGGGCGACAAATCCAGCCCCACCACCCGGAAACCAGCCCGCCGCAGCGCCAACAGCATGTGGCCCGGCCCATGTCCAATCTCCAGCACATTTGGCCCCTGGACAAACGGCAGCGCCGCTTGCTGCCAGGCCCGCCAATCCCCAAATGAAACCAGCCAGCTAACGATGTCATACGTCCAGGCCAGCTCATTGTAAAGCAGCCGGAAGCCAAAGTACACCAATTTTTTCCAAAGCATTTTGGTTCAAATATCGCAGGTTTCCAAAACCTGCAATGTTTATTGTGGCTCCAGGCTCAAATCGGCCACCATGACCAGGAAGACGTTTTGTTCCAGGGCGTTGTAGGTGGTGGAAGGCGCTTCGGCCCAGGCCACAACTTCCTGCCCGACCTCAATTTTAACCATGAGGAAACCCCAGATGGTACGGCCGTCACCCATCTCATAACTAAAATTAGCCCGCTCCCAGACTGCGCCGCCCAGCAGCAACCGAAAAGCCGGTTCAGCAACAAAATTGGTCACACCGGCCCCGGCATCTCGCAGGAGAGCAGCCAACACGTCCGGCGCAGGGCGTGTTTCCGGCTGGGTACGCAACGCGACAAATGTGCTGCGATCACTGCTGAAACGCTGCCAATCATTGACTTCCTGATAGACAAAATCAGCGGGCTGAGCGACGGTGAAGGCGGCCAAATCAATTTGCGCCCAGTCGCCCGGCGGCAGGCCGGTTCCGGTATCGACAAACTGCCAGCTTGTGGCCAGCATGTCAACGGCCGTTATCGTCGCCGCTTCCTCCGCTTGCAACCCATCCACATCGACCACGTAGCCCACGCCGCTGCGCACAAAAGCCAGGAAAATGCCTGTTCGCGGTGTACCATCATTTCCGTCATAGCCATAGGCGGTGCGCAGAGCAAGTTGGCCGGACACGGCCGTATCCTCTTCAAACAACACATCCACCGGGCCAAACTGATTCAACGTCTGCGTCTTCAGCGTGGCCGCATTTGTGCCTGGGGCCAGATGCGGATACAGCGTCACCTGCACATTGGTCGCCGCTGTCCGGTCGCTGGTGTAAAGCAGCGTGCCGGTATAAATCGGCGTGTACCAGGCCGCCGGGTACAGGAATTGGAAACCCAAATAAGGGTCGAGATAGCTGTTATAACCGGCAACATACCCCTGGTTATCGACGGCCAGATCAACAAAAGTTGTTGCCGCATCCCCGGCCACGTTAGCCGCCGACAGTCCCAAAAAATAATCGCCGTTAGGCAGTGGCCGCCAATCAAAATACAACTGACCGGCCTCGTCAAAGGTCAAGCTGATGCCGGATTCGCGGATGATTTGATTGGACTCATCCAGATAAAAATTAATCAGCGTAAAGACATCACCGGGCTGCGGCCTGATTTCCGCCGGAGCGGCGCTGGCATCGGACTGCACCGCCCAGACACGCTCCAATTGGCCGCTGACGTGATCGAAGACGAGGCTGGCTTCTACGGCCGCGCTGCCATCGGCTCGCTGCAAACGGCCCTGGACGGTGAACAGGCGACCCTGCCCCACCGCCGGCCACATCACCACAAACTCGCCGGTTTCGGCCGCATCGTACAGGTATGTCACCTGTGTATCCCAGATGAAAAAGTCCTCATGCACGCCATCGCGCCACTCCGAAAGACGGCTGCCGTCAGGCAAAAAAGTTGGTTCGGGGATGAGCGTGTCAAATTCCACCAAGCGGCGGCGGCCATCGGCCTCATAGCGGCCGCCCAACAGCGAGACCTGCTCGATTTCCCGTCCCACAATCTGAAAATCTAGGTAGGCCGGATTTTGCGCCCCGACCAGTTCGCTGCGCCCGCTGGCCAGTGTAATTTGCGGTGGCGGCAGTTGGTCGGACGCCGACTCGTAGTAGCCGGTCAGGAAGCTGTCCCAGGCGGTGTTGGCCGTCGTTTGGGCGTAAGCGGTGTCATAAAATTGGGGCAGGCGCGGGAAGTAGATGGCAATGCCGCCGCTGTGTTTGAAGCCGCTGCCGTGTTCGTTGGCGAGTACGGCCGTTTCCACCGCATCCATCACCCCATCCGCCGCAGCCTGAACCGCCTCGTCCGGGCTGCGCTGAGCCAGAACAGCGGCAAAATGATACAAGTCGATGGCGGCAAAGCGGTCAAAATCGTTGGCGTAGACGCGAGCGAACGCTTCGGCCCCGCTGCGGGCATCGCCGACGGCACTGGCGGCCTGGGCCGGGTCGGCGGCGAGGGTTTGGGCCAATTGGGTTACGGCCGTTACCACCCCGCCGATTTGGGTCAGGTCAACGGCCGTCATCGTCACAAAATCATCCGGTTCAATGAGGGTGTAATAATCGGCAAAATTGGCGGCGATCTGCTGCGCCAGCCGGGAGCCATCCATCGCCGGTTCGTCGGCCAGCTGGCCCAGAACGGCACGGTAATCCCAGCCTGATCCCGGTGTCAACTCCTCAGAGCCAACGGCAAAATCGGCAAAGGGCGCGAGGGTCTGAAACACGTCTAGCTGCCCCATCAAACAGGCATCAAAGCCGATGAGGTCCAGTTTGTCCACACCGGCCTGCGGCAGCGACTGGGTCAGCGCCCCGGTTAAATCGCCCAAACTCAGGAAATCGGGTTGGCCAAAATCGGCCGTGTCACTGTCGAAAGCAACACCGTTCCAGCCGGCACCGTGATCCCAGATTATAAGGGCGTAGCGGTTGGCCGGATAATTGGCCGCGCCCCAGGTGATGAAATCGGCCAGAACCAGCGGATCGCCCATGTTGACTTCACCCAATTCGGCCACCAGTTCGGAGGTGACGCCTGCCCTGAGCGGGGTCGAAGGGGCCGTTAAATCTTCATCATGTTGAATGCGGTAACGGCGAGAGCCGGTCCAATCTTCATCGGAAATGGTTTCGCCAACAGCCCGGTCAATCTGCACCAACACATTGACCTGTTTGCTTGGCGGCGCGGCTTCCATCTCGTTGAGGTCGAGCAGCCCGGCCGCTTCCAGGTTGTTGTCGGCGTTCATATAGACCAGAACCGTCCACTCAGGTAAATTGGGATCGCGAGTTGGCGTAGGCGCAGGTGGCGGGGTGGCGGTAGGAGCCTGGAGATTGGAGACTGGGGTTTCAGTGGGTGTTGGTGGCTGGCTGCTAGTGGCGGTGGGGAAGAGGGTCGTGGCGGCGGTGGGGAGTACGGCCGTTGCCGCTGGCGTCAACAGGTTAGCGGTAGGGAATTCACAGGCAGTCAGGGAAACGGCCGTGAATAGGAGGAGAGCACACAATCGGCGAAACATAGGACGTATTGTCGCCAATTTTGCCGAAAAATCCAATTGTTGAGGGAGATGGGTGGGGAAACGGCCGTGATTGCACAAAAGTAACGGGAAGCGCGTGAGCCACCGCGCCGAAGCGTGGCCGGCTCCACGCACTTGTTTAGGCAACCGTTGGGGCTACCATCTGGCTGTGAGGCCTATAGGAAATCGCAACCAGCGGCGCTAAATTCTATCCATCGATCGTCAGGGCCAAAATCCACTAGGATTGAGATGCCAAGTCCCCATAGTATTTCTGGGTCTAAAGGTACATCAACTCTTTCGACATGCCATTGCCTAGGTCTCAAATTGAGGTTATCGTTTCCAACGATCTTTTTTTCACCATCATAGATGTGGATTGCTTTGACAACTGCGCCACCTCCGCATCTGAATCGGACTAAAACTGAACCCACCCGTAGTCGCTTGTCATTTACAATCACAGGTGTAGGAATCGCAAAGTGAAGCCAATTAGGCCGTGCAGCTCCTGGTGATTTGTATTTCGCTGAGAATCCTTTGCGTTCAACTGTGCCTTTTTGTGGGTACTCCACTTGGATAGTGGTTCCATGCGTCCACATAGCGTGGGCTAATGCCATTTTACACCTCCTTTTGTCTTAAAAAGATTGAGACATATGCACCAACGTCGCCTAAAAAACATTTCATCGGAACTTTCCCTAAGCCAATTATCCTACTGCCCCCCAGACCGGATCATAAGCTAAGGCATATTGAGCTACAATATGATAGCTTAGTGTACACTCAGGTGATAACCTTTTAGCATTGTCATTTTTGTCCCCCCATAAACACTTCGTTATCCCCTTGCACAGAAAATAGTTTTCAGTACGCACAAGTCATCATTCGTTCTCATCATCATCCCGGTTGGGTTACTTCTTTATCCAAATGCCCTTTTCCCTTGTATAACCTTTCCAAAATGCTGCGATTTGGATAGCGCTGGACTTTGCAAAAAGGGCAACCACGATGGCCACTAAATGTGGGGTAAGTCTCTCGAGAGTTTCCTGATATTGTGGAAAAAACGCCTCACTGAGAATAATAACGATTGTTACTATGGCCGCCCAAAATCCTTCGCTTGAAAAAACATTCATAATACTCTCCTTGTGATTAACGCCTTAGCAAATTAACCTCATACCTTATCTACTTCTTGCAAAATAAATCTATAAATCTTGTTAGTCCTGGCATTTTTCACATACAATCCATCTTCATCTGCAAACATTCTCCAGAGTGTCTGCTGCGTTTTTTGATCTATAAAGTCGGCAACTAAATGTTTGAGAGATGCGCCGCTGAATTGTTCGATAATCTGCGTTCCTTGACCTTTATCCGTGAAGTTCCGATTTGTCATAATTCCACCAAGAATTATCGTATTCCGGGCATCTTCATGGATATTTGCTGAGATCGCTTTGCGGTGAAGGTCATAGAAATTAACATGGACAAACGTATTTTGGGTGCCTTTAATGTTTCTAGCCCCATAAAGAACTATGCTGTCATCTTCTCTCGCTTGTCCCATAATGTTCTCAAAGTAGTTACGGCTAAATCCTTTGGTTTTCTTCTTGGGGATTACTTCGGTATCAAATTCAATAAATGTGTTTGGGCGAAAAATGCGAAGCGACTTGAACTCATTACCGTTAACAAAACCTGCTGGATCGTCAAGCTGTAGTTTTATAGCTATATCTGCATCCTGAATGACTAAATCCTTGATTGAATTAAAAGAAACCCCTCCATTTTTGGACCCCAATAGCTGTATAGCTGTCCATTTACGCTGTGGTTTTTTATTAGTCCAATCTTCTCTTATATTGCTGCCTATTAAGAAAGTATTCAAAATCTCATTACTTCGACCATCAAAACGAAAAACATAGCTTTCATACCCATTAGGAACCTGTAGAAATGTTCCCATTTCGAGTTCCAGCGTAAAATTTCTTACCAAATCTATACCTTTCCCAGCCAATGGTGTTAATGGGTAAACCCCTCTTCTAACGAAGACTCTGCGATCTCTTGCAACCGTTTGTTGGATCACTTCTGCGGCATAAGCACCTTGATAATCTATATGTCCTGTTTCGCCATTCAACGCGAATATCGTATCGCCATCAGTAAAAATTACATACGACGCTGTAGGTTGAACTAAGTTATAGAACGTTGGCGTTTCCATTTTTTTGCTCCTCTGGCTAATCGCATCCACCGCCCTACCAAAAGTTACTTTTCTCGCAGGCAAGTGTTGATTGTTTGAATACTTTTTATTACTCGTCAGTCATATCTATCGAAGAGTCGATTTTTTCACTCAAAAACGCATACAACGCTTCCAGGCTGGCAAAAGCACGCCGCTCGCCCGTCTGCACATTTTCTAGCGAGCAACGCCAGCGGCGGCCCTCGTGGTTTTGCACCGACCATAACCGCAAAAGGTAAGATAAATGCGGATTTTCCTGCTTGGCCATCATCAAGCTCCATTTTTAGGTTTTCTCTGCCGTCAACCATACCATTTGAACGTGTGGAAAACGTGGGGAAGTGACAAATGACACTGGAAAAAGTCGAGTCGCATCCGTTATACTGAAAATCAGCCCTGTCAAGATTGAACGACATCACAGCAAATGAGAGCGACAAAACCCTGGAGACGTCCACGGCCGTTGACGATTTTCAGGTTTTTGATGTTTCCGTAAGTTTCCGTTGGGATGGAGGGGTTATGTCAATACTACGAATTGCTTTACTGGGGTCATTCCAGGTCACACGGGACGAGCAGCCGGTGACTGCTTTTGAATCGGATAAGGTGCGGGCTTTGCTGGCTTATCTGGCGGTAGAGGCCAATCGGCCACACCGTCGGGAAACGCTGGCGGCGCTTTTGTGGCCGGACATGCCGGAATCCACAGCCCGCAGCAACCTGCGCCACGCCCTGGCCAATCTCCGCCAGGCCATCCACGATGACTGCGCCGATCCACCTTATTTGCACATCACCCGGCAGACCATTCAGTTCAATCAAGCCAGCCAGCATGAACTGGACACGGCCGTTTTCTCCCCCCCACCTCACACAAACCAACAACGTGAAACGATGGCCGCCCTCTATCGCGGCGATTTTTTAGCCGGGTTTTCCATTGCCGGCAGTACGGCTTTTGATGAATGGACGGCCGTTAAGCGAGAACAGGTCCACCGACAGATGCGTCAAGCTTTGCACGAACTGGCCGATACCTATGCCCAGCAGGGACAATATGAACCGGCCCTTTCTTTTGCCCGGCGGCAGGTGGCGATGGAACCATGGGACGAAGCAGCCCATCAGCAGCTTATTCGTTTGCTGGCCCTGACTGGCCAACGCAGCGCCGCTCTGGCCCAGTATGAAGATTGCTGCCACATTTTGGAAGAAGAATTAGGGATTGCACCAACGGGAATCACCACCACCCTCATCCAAAACATCCGCGACGAAACCTGGCCCGATGACGCTGCCCGCCTGCCACTGCCCCGATTTGTGGTTGAGGAAACAAATTCCTCTCCTCCACCACTTCTCTTCGTCGCCCGCGAACCGGAACTGGCCCGACTCAACCAGTTTCTGAACCAGGCCCGCACCGGTCAACACCAGATCGCCTTCATCACCGGCGAACCGGGCAGTGGCAAAACCGCCCTCCTACAGGCTTTCGCCCGGCAGGCCATGGCCGCCCATCCCGACCTGCTGGTGGCCGACGGCAAGTGCAGCGCCTACACCGGCAGCGGCGACCCCTACCTGCCCTTCCGGGAAATCATACAGATGCTCACCGGCGACATGGAATCGCGCTGGGAAGCGGGCGACGTCAGCACCGACCACGCCCGCCGCCTCTGGTCAGCCCTGCCAGAAGTGACTGGGGCGTTGGTGGGTAACGGCCGTCTCCTCCTCAACCGCTTCATTTCCGGCGCTGACCTGCTGCCCCGCGCCCAGGTTCGCACCCGCCACCAATCGCCGGATCAGGTTCCCTGGCTGGCGCAACTGGCGGAGTGGGTTCAAACAGAAGAGGCAGCGGTCCCCGTCTCTCCTACCGACTTATTTGTCCAGTTCGCCAGCCTGCTAGAAACAGCAGCCCGGCAGCATCCCCTTTTACTCCTGCTGGACGACCTGCAATGGATCGACAGCGGCTCACTCAACCTGCTCTTTCACCTGGGGCAGCATTTGCGTGGCAGCCGCATCCTCATCCTCGGCGCGTACCGGCCCGGCGATGTGGCCCTGGGCCGGGATGGCCACCCTCATCCCCTTACCGGCCTGGTCAATGAATTTCAGCAGCAATTGGGTCCTAATCAGGTTGATTTGAGTGATGCGGGGGGACGGCCGTTCATCGACGCCCTCCTTGACAGCCAACCTAACCGGCTGAATGAAACTTTCCGCCGGGAACTGCACCGACAAACCGGCGGGCAAGCCCTCTTCACCATCGAACTGCTACGCGGCCTGCAAGAACGGGGCGACTTAGTCCAGGATGCCGCCGGTTATTGGGTAGAAAGCGGCCATCTCGATTGGAACATCACCCCGGCCCGGATCGAAGCAGCCATCGCTGTTCGTATCAACCGCCTGCCCCCCAACTGCCGCACCACCCTGACCATCGCCAGCGTCGAGGGAGAAGCCTTCACCGCCGAAGTCGTCGCCCACATCCAAAAATCTGAGGAACAAGAAATCGTACGCTGTTTGAGCGGTGATTTAAGCCGCCAGCACCGTCTGGTCACTGCTCAAAGCCGGCAGCGATTAGGCCAACAGCCCCTCTCCCGCTACCGCTTCCACCATTTCCTCTTCCAAAAATACTTGTACAACGATTTGGACACAGTTGAGCGAGCCAGCTTACATGAAGCAGTCGGCGAAACCCTGGAAAAATTATATGGTCCTCAAGAAACCGTCCTGGCCACGATGTTCGGCCAGTTGGCCTGGCATTACCAGGAAGCCGGGGTAACGCAAAAAGCGGTTGCCTACTGTCAAAAAGCGGGCGAACGGGCCTGGCAGCTATCGGCCAGCGAAGAGGCCATCACCCATTTGCGGCAGGGATTGGCCTTGCTGGAAAAGCTGCCCGAATCGCCGGAATGGAAGCAGCAGGAGTTGGCCCTGCACATGGGGCTGGCCATGCCCCTGCAAGCCACCAAAGGGTTTGCTGCCCCTGAAGTCCAGCAGACCTATGACCGGGCTTACCTGTTATGCCAGCAAGTCGGCCAGACGTCGCAGCTTTTTGCCGTCCTCGGTTTTCTCGGCTCCTATTACCTTACGTCTGGCCAGTACCACAAAAGCTTTGAGATGGCCCGGCAAATATTTGAACTGGGGCAGCAATTTCAAGATCCGTTACAAATTGCCCTGGGTCGCCTGGGATTGGGGGCTAATTTCTTGGAGCTTGGGGAATTTATCCAATCCTGGGAACACCTGGAAAAGTTCGTCGCTTTCTATGATTTTCGCCAGCACCATGCCCAAACGCCGCATTATGGCCTTGATCCCGGCATCAATGCCCTGTTATGGGCCGCCTGGGTAACCTGGATTCTGGGCTATCCCGACCAGTCCACCCAGCACAGCCAAGCGACCATCTACTGGGCAAAGATACTCGACCATCCCTTTTCCCTGGCGACGGCGTGGAATCAAGCCGTGGTCACTTTGCATACAACACGCCGCGAATATCAGGCCGTTGCCAAAGGGATTGAGGTCACATTACAGCTTGCCATCGAGCAAAAATTTTTCTTTCTTGAAATATCGAGCCTCTTCTACCAGGGCTTTTTACGCCTATTGAATGGGGAAACGGAGGAAGGCATTGAGCAAATGAAGCGAGCTAGAGACGGCTATTTGTCCACAGGACTGCGAATGATGTATACCGATATGTTGGGTCTACTGGCCGAAGCGCTGGGACAGATCGGGCAAATTGAAGAGGCGCTGCAAACGCTCGATGAAGCGTTAACAATTGTCAAACACAGGGATGAACGTTGGTTTGAGGCCAATCTGCACCGGATCAAGGGGGATTTGCTGCAAAAAAGCGGGGCGGAAGCCTCTGTTATCGAAGCCGCCTACCAGCAGGCCATCACCATCGCCCAACGGCAGGCGGCCAAATCGTGGGAACTGCGGGCAACGTTGAGTCTGGCTCGTCTGTGGCAGCGTCAGGGGAAAATTGGCGAAGCGTATTGCGCATTGTCTGAGATTTACACCTGGTTTACTGAAGGTTTCGACACACCAGACTTGCAAGACGCCAGGTTACTACTTAAAGCGCTATCTGAAAAACAGCGCTGAAACGTGCTATTCAACGGAAATTTCCACCGTTTCATCGTCACCGGCTTTCAGTTTGTTCACACTGTTCACGGCCGTGCCATCGGCGATTATTTCCCCCAACGATGCCAGGTCGATATGCTGCAAATCATCAGATAACCGGCCGCCATGGGCCAAGACAATGTTCACCAGGGCCAGCGGCAGTTGCAGATCACTTTTCATCATACCCGATATCGTGTTGCTGACCCGGATGCGGACGTAGCGTCGATCCGCGCCTTTCGATCCCGGCGTTGTTAACGATGACCAGGAACCCTCTTTGATGGCTTCTAGTCGTTGGCTGGCTTCAACGGCCGTTATCTGCCCACTTTCCAACAAATCCATCACATCCAAACGGGACGTAACCGTAGCCCATTGGGAACGGCCGACCCAGCGCTCCAGCCAGGCAAACGCCCCGGCCGCCACCAGACCAATCATGCCGGCCGCGTACCAGACCCAGCGGGGATCGGCATTATCCATTACCAACCCGGCCAGCAGGGGGCCAACCGCAGAAGGGAGTACCCAACTAAAGCCAAAAACAGCCATGTAACGGCCGCGCATATCCTCCGGCGCAAACCGGGCCACCAGCGCCTGTCCTACCGGGCTAACCAACATCTCCCCAATGGTAATGATGACCATCGCCAACAAGAAAAGAGGGTACGTGGCGACGAAACCGTACATCCCAAAGCCCACCGCGTAAAGCAATGTCCCCACGACCATCATCGTCATGGGACGGAACTTTTCGATCCAGCGCATCAAAGGGAACTGGAACAGCACCACCATTGCCGCATTCAGACTCAAAATGTAGCCAAACCATTGTTCGGGGATGCCGTGTGTATCGCGCAAATAAACGGCCAGGGTGGAATTCATCTGCATGTAAACCAGCACCATCAGTGCCGATGCAACCAGGAACCAGAGGAAAGCGCCATCGCGCAGCACATCCAGGTAGCCGCCAAAGGTCTGGGACATTGTTTGTTCCGGCGCATCTTCGGGAGTGGACGGCCGTGTCTCTTCCAACACCGCATAAACGATAACGGCCGTAATCAGGCTGGTAATGGCATCGGCGATAAACAACCACAGATAGGACTGGGTGATCAACAAGCCACCAATCATCGGCCCCAGGGTAACGGATAAATTGGCCACGACACGGATGATGCCAAAGCCCTGCGCCCGTTTCGGCTCCGGCAGCAAATCGGCCACCATCGCCTGCTGGGCCGGTCCGGCCACGTTGGCCAATAAACCCACCGCCACCGTTACGATGAAAAACGCCTCAATGGTATTGACGACGCCCATGAGGATGCTGGTGAGCGCACTGAACACAAGGCCAAAGATGACCATCGACTTGCGGCCCATGCGGTCGGTAAGGGCACCACCAAACATGCTGCCCACCACACTGGAAATAGAAAACAGGCCAAAGATCACCCCGACTTCGGTCATACCCACGCCAAATTTGCGCGTGATGTAAAGGGTAAAGAAGGGGAACATGAGTGCGCCGCCCAGCCGGTCAATGAAGGTGCCCAGCACCAGCACCCAAAACTGGGACGAATACTCATGGTAAATAGTGCGCAATCGATTCGCTTGTTTTTGTAACAACATCTGTGACCTATCCGGTAGGGCTTTTGCAGCCACAAAATAATCGATAGGAACGACACCGCTTACCCATGGTCAAAGGGAGTGGTTGGCATCCATTTTTCTTGTACACAGTGACCGTCTATCAAATTAGTTCCCTTTTTACATTGGATAAAGGTCACTTGAAGCGCATCCATCAATTCCGCAATTTATTTATGGATGCGCCCATAGTATGGCTTAATGGTCCAGGCACGGCAAACAGTGGTTGGTTTGATACGGACAGGGATGGTTGTGGTGTTTTGTAAACGGCCGTTAACGCAACGCCTATATTCCTCCGACAAACTTCTAACGTACAGTAAATATGTTTCTAACAATTTTGCAGCAAAATAAGCAGCGTAATCAAAAATTCATAAGTTAAAGACCGGTCAGGTTTCAATCTTTAACGGACATTCAACAAACACTTCCCACAAACCTGACTGGTTCCAAAACAAGGAGAAATTAGAAATGACAAGAATCGTACGTTGGAATCCGGTAGTTCGTCGTCCTGCAGATTTGTTCAATGAGTTTGACCGCATGTTTGACCGACCCACCATGCCTTACCGCACTGCCGAAAATTGGGGACTGGCCCTGGACGTGATTGAGAATGAAGACGGCTACACCATCAAAGCTTCTGTTCCCGGTATCAATCCCGACGACCTGGAAATCACCCTGGAAGACAATGTCTTAACCATCAAGGGCGAGGTCGAAAATAACGAGGAAATCAACCAGGAACAGTACCATCTTCGCGAACGCCGCTATGGCAGCTTCAGCCGCAGTGTTAAATTCCCGGTTATGGTCAACAGCGAGGCCGTAGAAGCGAGTTATGACAAGGGTGTTTTGTCCCTAAACGTCCCCAAGGCCGAAGAAGTCAAACCAAAACGAATCGCCATCAAAGCCGCCTAAAAATCTGACAATTCATCTAAAAAAGGCACTCAGTCGAAATGACTGAGTGCCTTTTTTGTTTTCGTAGGGGCGGGCCTTGTGCCCGCCCAATCAATGTGCCCGCCCAATCAAGGGCAACCACAAGGGTCGCCCCTACTGGAGAATAGACGGCAAATAGATTTTGTGGGCGAATGTTTCGTAAGCGCCAATGTCGCAGGCAGCGCCATCGGGACGGGGGACACCGCGCTGGTCAGTTGGTTCGCAAATGGCACTGACGTCAATCGCCGGGCTGCCGATGAGCAGGGCGTGGGTCCAGGTTGGCCCACCGTTGTCCTGTAACCGGCCGATAAATGGCTGGCTGACGCCCTTCAAATCGCCCGCCCCCAACAGACAAGACCTGTCGCTGTCCAGATTGGAGCCGTCGCTGACAATGCTGCCGCCACAGTCACGGCCGTTCCACTGCCCGGCAACAATCGTATTGTTCAAACTCACAGAGCCGGTCACGTTATAAATGCCGCCGACATTGACGCCGAAGTTGTTGACGATGGTACTGCTGTGGAAAACGGCCGTTGACTTGGCCCCCACGTTAAGCAACCCACCACCATCACCCGACATATTGCCACTAATTGTACTGTTAGTAACCAGGAGGGCGCCTCCCGTTTCATTACGCAGCCCACCGCCGCCGCTGCTGCCACTGAGAACGGCCGTGTTGGAATAAACAGCGCTGCTCGTCAGCCACATCGTGCCTTCATTGTTCAACCCGCCGCCAAAATCGGCCTCATTCAAGCGGAATGTGCTTTGATGAATAGCTGCCTGGCTGTTGGCCACGTTGTCCAATCCGCCGCCTTTGGTCTGGGATTGGTTGTTTTCAAACAGGCTCAAGGTGACCGTCAAAATACCGGCATTTTCGACAGCGCCGCCATCGTTAACGGCCGTGTTCTGCTCCAAAAACGCTCCCGTCAGCGAAAGCGTCCCCGAATTATCAATCCCGCCGCCATAGCCGGTAATGCCCGCACACAAATTATCAATCGCACTATTTTGCGTGACCGTGATATTCCGGCCCAACAGCAGCTCGTCATTCAGAATGCCACCCCCATAAGCCGCTTGATTGCCGGTAATGAGCACATCCTGCAAAACAGTTGTACCCAAATTGAGGATACCGCCCCCTTCACCACAAACGGCATCATTGTTTTGGATGACACTGTTGGTCACGGTTATTGTCCCGTCTGGATTAAAGATGCCGCCGCCGTCCGGGGAACGGCCGTTCTGGATCGTCACATCTTTAATCGTCACCGCTACTACATCATCAATCCAGATGACCGTGTCGCGGCCCCCGCCATCAATCACCGTCACGCCCGGCCCCTGCCCTTGCAGCGTCAACGACTTGGTAATGACCAGGTTTTCTGTATAAATGCCAGCCAGCAAGTTGATGATGCTGCCATCAGGCACAGCGGCTGCCGCTTCCTGAATCGTGCTGTACGTACAGCCGCCACCCGGACAGACGTCAACCGTCATTGCCGAAACAGCACCGGCTGTTTTGAACATCCCTATCGATTGCCACAACAACAGGGGAGAAATAATGGCCCAGGTCAAGGCCAACAGCTTTGGTTTCATTGATTATGCCTCATTGTCATTTCGCTTGAGGCATATGATAGCCGAGCTGTCTATATTTTCGGCTTACGACTGGGCGGTTTCTTCTTCGGCCAGTTCGGCCAGGAATTGTTTGTCGGCTTCGGTGAGAACGGCCGTTAACAACAAATCGGGCCGTCGCTGCCAGGTACGGCGTAACGCCTGCTCCCGCCGCCAACGGGCGATGTTGGCCGCATGGCCGGACCGCAATACGTCTGGCACGGACCAGCCGCGAAATTCAGCCGGTTTAGTGTAATGCGGCCCTTCCAATAGGCCGGTAGCGTAACTGTCCTCATCGGCTGCGTCTTCCGCGCCCAATACACCAGGCAGCAGCCGGGTCACGGCATCGACGATGACCATCGCCGCCAACTCGCCGCCGGTCAGCACATAATCGCCAATGGAAATCTCATCAGTGACCAGATGCTGCCGCACCCGTTCGTCCACGCCTTCGTACCGGCCGCACAACAGCACCAGCCGCTCCTGTCCGGCCAATTCGGTCAATCTATATATAAGTTCGTCGGTAGGTTTAACCTGCCACTCGGCCCCTAAGACCAGTTTTCCTCGTGCCTGTTCCCCGGCATATTCCAACCAAATCGGGCAGCCACCTTCGTTAAAGGGTTTG
>JBNKZT010000010.1:0-36353 GCA_050301775.1 Promineifilaceae bacterium (SeqCode) | reverse complement strand
ACACCTTTGAGAGGAAACGGCCGTTCCTCCTCCCAAACTTCCTGCACCATTGTAAAACTGCGGCCACCACAAAGCAAGTCGTGATTTTTGCGGGTTACGGCCGTTTGGAAAAACGCTCATAACCTTCTGGAAAAACGATCACGATCATTTTGCAAAATGATCGTGATCGTTTTCTAAAATGATCGTGATCGTTTTGGAAACGGGTCAAGATCGTTTTAAGAACAAAGGGGGCAGGGAACATTTGCCCATTGTCGGCATCCCTGTTGCTGTCGATTCTCACGAAACGGGTTGGCGATATAAGACCTGGCGGTCCCCAGTTTTTTCCTTAGCAAATGCGGCCTTGCGGCAACGGCCGTATCTCATCCCCATCCACGCCTACAATCTCCTTACATCATCCCTCAACGGCCGTTTCCGTCAACTCAACTAATTCTTCATCCTCATCATACAACTCAGCCGATGTAATTAATGCTTGTCGCTCCAGTTCTTTCAAGTTGTCGTCCAGGGATTTTTGATAATGTTTGATTTCAGCACGTATATCATCAATCGTTGCTGGCGAGATCATGTCTGGAGCCAGGTCAAACTCGATGAACTCAGGGCCTAAACGCCGGAAAATGTTTCGTACCGTATGTACTTGAAGAATCGTTTTTCCAGCATCGTTTTTGAATACATCCAGAACAACGCCGTGCCAAGCTCGCATTCTGACAATATCCCCTATCTTTGGTGGTGATACCATATCGTTATGATCTCCTCGGCCGTTTTGACGGCTTTCATAGGGTTATGGGTACGAAAGCCATATTTGTCTAAAACAGACATCAAAATCCAATGATCGCCTGAACCGTGTTCGGTGGAAACAGCACGATCATAATGCAACGAAATATCGGCGATTTCATCTTCATTCAACAATTTTACACGATCTTCAAATGACATGAGTCGTATTGTAGCCAGGGGAATACATCCAAGCAAAATCTTAGAACAAACGGCCTTGCTGCAACGGCCGTATCTCATCCCCACCCACCCCCACAATCCCCTTGAACCGGTTGCACGTCTTGGGCGAGAAGCCGGAATAATCATTGTTGAAGAAGCCGTAGACTGCTTCCACCTTGTCCAGATGGGGTTGCAGATGCTGGTACCAGGTTTGCAGAACGGCCGTTTTATCCAGCAGCTCTTTATCCTTCGTGGCAAACTGACCGTGCGGCCCGATGAACCGCAGGTAGATGAAATCGGTTGTGCGTTTGACCTGGCGGGGCATGTGGATGTAGTCGGCCGACACCCAGGCAGCGTTGTAGTCGCGCAGGAGCACGGCCGTTCCCGGCGTATCCCACGAGCGATGGCGAAACTCGACCGCGTAGCGAAACCGGGTTGGCAGGTCCTTCAAAAAATGACGGACAATGTTGAAATAAGCATACTCAAAATCGGGTGGGAACTGGATGAGAACGACGTGCAGCTTTTCCCCCAAATGGCCGACTGTTTCCAGAAAGGCCAGCATCGGCTCCATGGCATCTATCAGGCGTAAATCGTGGGTGATGTGGCGTGGTGTTTTGACACAAAAGGCGAAGTCGGGTGGGGTAACGGCCGTCCACCTTTGCACTTGCTCCACCCCCGGCACACCATAAAATGTCGAATCAATCTCGACGGCGTTAAAAAATTGGCTGTAATGGGCTAAAAAACTGCGCGGCTGCATCCCGGCCGGGTAAAACGCGCCCACCCACTCCTTGTAGCCAAAGCCCATCGTGCCCAAATACCAGTTGTTCATGGAAAGTTTTCACCGCAAAGGCGCAAAGGACGCGAAGATTTTTATATCAATTTCTCTGCGCCCTCCGCGTCTCTGCGGTTTTAATCTTCTTCATCCTGCTGGGCCAGATAATCCCCCAACGGATCCTCAACATTCTCATCAATCTGGGTGCGTCGTGTTTTGCCGCCGGCTTTTGGGTCTTCCACCAGCCCCATCTCGTACAGATGCTCCATGATGCGCGCCGCCCGAGGATAACCGACCCGCAGCCGTCGCTGCAAGAATGAGGTCGAAACGTAATCCTGTTTTTGCACGATTTCAATGGCCTGTTCCAACAAGCTGTCCGTTTCGTCCAGCAGCGCGTGGCGGGCGATGAGGTCATCCCAGGGGGCGGGGGCTGGCTCAAAATCGGGCATGGCTTTTTGCCAATGATTAACGATGCGCTCGATTTCCAAATCGCTGACAAAGACACCCTGGATACGCAGTGGCGCATTGGCATCGGGCGGTAAGAAGAGCAGGTCGCCTTTGCCCAGCAGGTGCTCCGCGCCTACCGAATCCAAAATAACGCGGGAATCGATGCCGGAAGCGACAGAGAAGGAGAGCCGGGCCGGGAAGTTGGCTTTGATGAGACCGGTAATGACATCGGTTGACGGCCGTTGCGTGGCCACCATCAAATGAATCCCCGTCGCCCGCGCCATCTGCGCCAGACGGCAGAGCGTGCGCTCCACGTCCCCGGGATACGTGTGCATCAAATCGGCTAACTCATCAATGAAAACGGCGATGTGAGGCAGCTTTTTTACACCCTTTTTGGCAGCGATTTTACGATTGTAGCCGCTCAAATTCTTGGCGTTGACCTGGGTGAACATCTCGTAGCGACGGTCCATCTCGGCCGTGAGCCAGCGCAGAACACCCACAGCCCGGTCGGCTTCCGTTTCCACCTTGCCGATGAGATGGGGCACGCCATTAAAACGGATTAGCTCTACTTTTTTGGGGTCAACCATCACCAGATTCAAATCTTCTGGCGTGTTATTAAAAATAAGGCAGGAAATGATGGCGTTGATGCAGACCGATTTACCGGAACCGGTTGTCCCGGCCACCAGCAAATGAGGCAGTTTGGCCAGATCGAAGGAGATGGGCGCACCGGATACGTCGCGGCCCAGTCCGGCGGCCAGCGGCGATTTAAGTTTGTAAAAAGTTTCTGATTCGATGACGGGTCGCAGCCGGACAATGCTGGTTTCGTCGTTAGGAACCTCAATGCCGACGACGCCGCGCCCGGGGACCGGTGCTTGAATGCGCAGCCGGGGGGCGGCCAGAGCCAGGGTCAAATCTTTTTGCAGTGAGGCGATCTGACCGATGCGTACCTTTTGCTGCCGTGTTTCGCCATCAGGGCCGGGCCTGTCGATGTAACCGGGCAGGACGCCGAATTGGGTCACAGCCGGGCCGCGCCGGATTTCGGTTACCTGGGCCGGCAGGCCAAAGTCGGCCAGCGTTTGCTCGATGATTTGTTTCTTTTCATCGATTTCATCTTTATTCAAGGCGACGGCGCCACCCATTTCCAGGATGTCCAGCGAAGGCAGGCGCTTGTCGCGGCGGCGCTGATAGGGTTGGTCGGGTGCAGAATCGTTGATGATGACCAACTCATCAGGGTTATCGACTAAATTTGATTGCGGGGCAGGAATGGATGGGGCTAAATCTGTCTCTGTCTCATTATCTTCCCGTTCAACCGGGGCAATACGTTGTGCCCACAGCCGCAGCCGCAGTGACAGGGTGTTGAGGCCGCGCAGCATATCGTTCCAGCCGTAGCCGGTGATGAGGGCGACGCCATAAGCCAGCAGGCTGAAGTAGAACAGTGTCGTCAGGAACGGGCCGAAAAAGTCACGCAGCGGTTCGGACAGTGCCCAGCCAACGAGTCCGCCTCCTTTGCCCAGGTAGGCGTCGGGCAGGCTGGCGTTGGTGAGTTGGTGGCTCAAGGGCAGGGCGGTGAGCAGGACGAGTTCGATGCCGATGACCTGGGGGGTGCGGATGTGATACGGCCGTTCCACCTTCCGTAACGCCACATGCAAACTGGCCGCCGCCACCGACAGTGACAACGCATAAGCGCCCCAGCCAAAAGTTTGCCGCAGCAAATTGGTCCACCAGCCCAGCCAGCCGGCCGTCGTCCAGCCCGGCATCGCCAAAAAAGTAACCACCGCCAGGATAAAAACCAGCATGGCCACAATTTCCACCCGCCAGGGCATCAACCGGTTGATAAGTTGTTCATCCCAGGTGGGCGGGGGCGGCGCGGGCGGCCGTTTTTTTGCGCGACTATTGGTCGCCCGACTATTGGTCGATTGTGTGGATTTTGAGCGGGTCATAAAAGCTCGTTACTGGTTGTTGGTTGCCGGTTATTGGTCGTTTACCAGTAGGCGATTTCCAAATAATAGTTGTCCTAAATCATGAATATTTTCGGAAATCGCTAGAGGCTTTTTCGGCGCGGAATGGATGATTTAATTTCCGAAAAAGCCCTACAAGCTGCCAGCGACCAACAACTACTCTTCAGATGAATCCCCATTTAGCCGCAGACTAAGTGCCAACCGTTTGGCCGGACCATCCACGGTGATGATGCGGGTGGTCACTTCCTGCCCCTTTTGCACGACATTGCGTGGGTGCAAAAAAGAACCCTCAGCCAGTTCGGAGATATGGATGAGGCCCTCTAACTCATCTTCCAACTGGACAAAGGCGCCAAAGTTGACAATGTTATTAACAATGCCAGTTACCAGTTGACCAACTTTGTATCGTTTTTCAACACTACGCCACGGATCGGGTTTGAGCCGTTTCAGGCTTAGAGCAATCCGGTCCTGGTCGCGGTCTACATTCATAACCATGACTGAAACCGGTTGGCCCGGTTGAATGACGTCGCTGGGATGGACAACGCGGCTCCAGGATAATTCAGAAATGTGGATGAGTCCTTCAGCGCCGCCCAAATCAACAAAGGCGCCGAACTTGGTCAAGTTGGTCACAACACCATTTAACTGATCGCCGGGGCAGATTTCTTCAAATAACTGTTCACGATCTTCGGCTTTGATACCAGCAGCGCGTTCCGAAAAGATAAGACGATTGGTTTTGGCATTTAACTCGACGATTTTAAGCTTGAGTGTTTTTTGCAGCCAATTTTTTAAGGCTCTGGTTCGTTCGGCTTCAAAATGGAATTGGGGGAAATTGATGAGCTGCGAGGCGGGAATAAATCCCTGCAAACCGTTCCAATAAACCAGCAGCCCACCTTTGTTGTAACCGGTGACTTCAAGTTCCAAGGTTTTATCTGCATCAAAAATAGTTTGAGCCGTTTCCCAGGGATTTTGGCCTGTGCGCAGCGGCGTATCAACTGTCTGATGAGCCTGACCATTTTGCTTGAATTCTGACCAGGGCATATCGTTCGGTTCAGACGGCGCAGCATGATCGGCCATGGACTCTTCTTGCGCAAATAGCGCCTGCCAATAGGTATCGTCAAGGGATTGCCCGATAGGCTTGTTTATTGAATTGTCAAGACTCATTTTCCACTACTCTCTCGCTCTTCCACTTCCATTTTTGCGTTGATAGCGTGTGCTATCGAGGAGTCGGGGGGTAAATTAAGGAACTCATATAGTACCGCAGTTTAATTATAGGCGATGACGGTGACCTGTCAACCGGAAATTTCGGGCTTCGACAAGCTCAGTCATCGTGTCCTGATTGGCTGCGATGTGGGTATAATGGAGGCATGGTGATTCAGAAATCATGGATGAATTAAAGGAAACGGCTGTTCTCACAACCTTAACCGCACGCTGGCTGGGACGAACCTATCACTGTTTTGAGCAGATTGGCTCAACCAATGACGCGCTGAAAGACGCGGCGGACGACTCGCTGCTGCCGGCCGGAACCCTGTTTCTGACCGATTACCAAAGCCAGGGGCGGGGGCGTTTACAGCGGCGCTGGCTGGCTCCGCCGGGCAGTTCGCTTTTGTTTTCACTGTTATTCCGGCCAAATTGGCCGCCGGAGCAGGCGCAGTGGCTGACGATGTTGGCCAGTGTGGCCGCGGCCGAAGCGGTCGAGGCCGTTACCGGGTTGTCGGTTGGCGTGAAGTGGCCGAATGATTTGGTTGTGCTGATTGATGGTGTGTGGCACAAGTTTAGCGGGCTGCTGCTGGAAGGAGTTTGGGGAGAGAACGGCCGTTTCCAACACATCATCTTAGGCATCGGCATCAACGTTAACATTCCAGCGGCCCAACTGCCGGAAGCCGCTACCCCGGCCACCAGTTTGCTCGTGGCGACTGGCCAGACCATTTCTCGATTAGATTTGCTGGCTGATTTTTTGCAGCGATTGGAAACCGGTTACGAACAGGCCGAAAATGGCCAATCCCCTCAGCCGGCCTGGCAAGAGCGGTTGATCACCATCGGTAAACAGGTACAGGTGACGCACCAGGGCACCGGGCAGCAAATTGGCGGCCTGGCTGAAGGGTGTGATGATTGGGGCTGTTTGCTGGTGCGCGATGAGGCAGGCGTACTGCACAACATTGCCGCCGGTGACGTGACGCTTAGGTAAAGGTGGGAAATGAGATTATAGGCCGAGGTCGTCCAGGATTTGGGGCAGTTTTTGCCGGGCGGCAGCTTCGCCCAGGGCAATATAGGTGTCACCCTGGCCAAAGCGCAGGTAGCTGTGGTCGTCGATGGCTGGTACGATGAGGCAGTCGGCTTTTTTTGTGCCGCTGCCGGAGTTACGGATGAGGTTTTCGATGGCTGTGAAGCCGATGCCCAGCGGCCCGCCCCGCCCGTCGTATTCGGGGGCAAAGAGGTCTACACCGATGACGTAATCGGCGCCGAGCAGCCGGGCGGCATCGATGGGGACGTTGGCCGAAATACCGCCGTCGCAGAGGAGACGGCCGTTTATTTCCACCGGTTCTACCACACCAGGTACCGAACTGCTGGCGCGTACGGCCGTTGCCAGACGCCCTTCGCGCAAGACCATCGGTTCACCGGTATAAACATCGGTAGCGACAGCGGCCATGGGGATGGACAAATCTTCCAGGCACAAGTTGCCGATATAGGCCTCAATCCAGGATTCCATTCGCTTGAAACTGACCAACCCGCGCCGCGGCCAGACCGGGCTGATGATTTGCTGCCAGGTCATTTGTTGGGCCAGGCTGCGCATTTGGGGCAATCCCAGTCCGGCGCAGTAGACAGCGCCGATGACGGAACCGGCGCTGGCGCCGGCAACGCAGTCAATGGGAATGTTGGCTTCCTCTAAAACAGATAAAACGCCAATGTGGGCCGGTCCGCGAGCGACACCGCCCCCCAGGGCTAATCCGACTTTTTTACGGGTTTGGGTCATTAGATATTGTCCAAAACGAAAATGGGACGCGGAGCCACGCAGAGAAGGCGCTGAGATTCGCGGAGAAGAGGAAGAAAATGAGGATGAATTGCCAAAACAGATGTAATTCAGGCAACAAATTTAGTCTTGAAAAATGACATCTCTCTCTTTTTCTCTCTGCGAATCTCCGTGTAGTTTATTTCGGATAATCCGTGTCAATCTTTGTGCAGCATTCAACCAGTTCGATGGCGGCTTTGGGGGCTTTGATGACTTTCATCATGTTGCCCTTGAGTTTGAGTTTGCCGGACATGAGGCCGCGAATGGGGTCGATTTTCTTCTCGAACACTTGCTTCCAGATGGAAACCGGGGCGTTCATGAGGAAGGCTGGCGATTTTTGGTTGGGATCGTCAACTTTGTACGCTTCGCGGCATTCGCCATGCCATAAATCCATGTACATGTAGACTTCATCGGTGAAGCCTTCGCCTTTATCTACAATGAAGCAAAAATCGCCCTCCCAGGTTTTGGCGGCTTTGGCGTAGGCTTCGCTTTGGTTGATTTCGGCCATTAAGGCTTTGATCCATTCGTCGGTTGCAAATTTAATGCCCATCTTTCTCTCCCATTAGATTAGCCACAGAGGTCACAACGGTCGCAGAGGGGATGCTGTGGTTTTATTTTGGTGACTACGATTGATGATTAGATGATTAAAAGATAGCACAGCCGATTTGGTTTGCCAATGGGGAACGGCAGTGCCATTTCCGTAACGCAATCTGCCAGATTGCACTACGACAATCCCTGTTCTTGTAAAACCTGGGGGTAAATCGTCTTGGCATGTTGAAACAGGTCGGCCAGGACCATTGTTTTCCATACCGGGCCGGTGGGAACGAGCTGTTTGCTGCCCAGCGCCTTGGTGAGCGACAGGTGGCCTAGCAGAATTTGGTGCAGGGTGTCGGTGGATAGTTTTACGTCCAGGTCGGGTTTGATGGTGTTGTTTGTGCCGTAGGTGATGTGCAACGGCCGTTGCCGGGCATCAATCACCAGCACCGCTTCCGGGTCAGAACAGCGAAAGCGGAACGACAGGCGGGATTTGAGCATCGCGTCAGCTGCCTGTGGGTTTTCGGCTTCAATGCGGTCGAACAAAACCCGCAGGCTGGCATAAACCTGGTCGTCGTTGGCATAAAACGGCATATGACTTTACGCGTCGGCTTCTTTGCCGGTCAGTTTTTGTTTGAATTGGTCAGCCTGGAAGCGCAGCGAATAATCGAGCATGTACCAGACCCCTTTCCAGGTATCCGGGTCCATCAAATCTTCCTTGGTCGCCCCCTGAAGATTCTGAGCAATATCCTTTGCCACGTCCGGTGTAACTTTATCCAGGCTTTGTTTGAAAAAGTTGATCCAGGTGTCCGGTTTCAAAGGAGTAGGTAGATGCTCATTCATCTTTTCTTTGGCCTGATCGGCCTGGAAGCGGGCCGAATAGCTCATCATGTAGGCCATGCCTTTCCAGGTTTCCAGGTCGAGTAAATCTTCACGGGTCATGCCTTCAAAGTTTTGCAGCAGCCCCAGCCGGGTTTCGGGTGACAAATTGCCCAGGTTTTGCCGCAGCGCGGTCAGGAAGTGTACTGGTGAATAAGGGGAACTGCCGCTTTCGGGCAGCGATTTTTTCAAATCGGCCAGCAGCGCGTCCAATTCATTGACTAACTGGCGTAATTCGCCGTTGTCTGATTCGGGTTCGATTTGCGGTGACGCCTGGCTGGCGTGGATGTGGCAGGTTGTCTGACCGGCCTGGGCATAATTACGGCATTGACTGCCTGATTTGGTGGTCGCTGTGCAGCGGACTCGGATGTCTTCAGTCATTCTTTTTCCTCCTGGGCGCAGATGGGATGTTTTGTCAAAGATTATACACGTAACGGCTGTTTTCTTAAAAACGAACCTTGTTAGCGGTTGCTAACCAGATAACGGCCGTGTCCCCAACCTGGCGGCCGCCGCTTTGTCTAGCAGCCAGGTAATCTGGCCATCGTGGGGGCAGATGCGCTGCGATGGCCATGTTTCTAGTTGGAGCGGCCCGCGGGTGACGGCATTAACCGCATCGGCTTTGTTCGCTCCGGTGAGCATAAAGAGGAGGTGGCGGGTATCGTTAAACACCAGGGGCGTTAAGGTTATCCGATGGGCAGGACGGCCGTCATAATCGGCGGTAACGGCTATCACCGGGTCTGTCGTTTCGGCGGCAGGGATGGGTCCGGGAAAGAGGGAGGCAGTGTGGCCATCGCTGCCCAATCCCATGATGGCCAGATCGAAGCGGGGCCAGGTGCGGCCCGGTTCGGCCAGTTGGTGGAGTTGGGCCGTGTAGTCGGCAACGGCCGTAACAGCATCTGCCTCTCCTAAAACACGATGAATGTTGGCGGCGGGAATGGGGACGTGGCTGAGCAGGACATTGGCTGCCTGGCCGTAGTTGCTGCCGGGATCATCGGGCGGCACCAGCCGCTCATCGCCCCAGAAAACGTGGGTTTGCTCCCAGGGCATACGCTTTTTGTGCGGCGGCTGGCTGAGCAGGCGGAACAGGCCCACAGGTGTACCACCCCCGGATAAGGCGATGAGGAAACGGCCGTTTAGCGCCACCGCACCCTGAGCAGCCGCAATAACCAGCCGTACTGCCGCCTGGCTTAGTTCCGATTCAGTTTTGAATATCCGAATATCTGTCACAGCAATCCCGTCATTTTAGATGGCTCAACGATCGTAATGTTCCACCGCTTTGCTTCAATTGTACCCCAACGTCATTCAAATCCTTACCGGTATCGGTCAAAACAGCGCCCATTTCCCGCAGATTTTGCGCGACCAGCCGCAAATCTTTGCCGATGCTGCCCAACCGTGCGGAACCGTCATTCAACTTGTCGGCTGCATTATCCAGCAGTCCTTCTTCTCCAAAATCAACCCCGCTCATCACGCGGTGGCCCATGACTTCCATGTACTTGGGCTTAAAGCTGGGGATGCGCACCTTGTCTAAATCATCGCCCAAGTTGGCCATGATTTTGGCGGCGGCATTGATTTCCTTGTAGCAGCGATCCAGTGCGGTGGCCGCCAGGTCGGACATTTCGCCGGCGCTGGGCGAGCCTTTTTCATCGCCGGATAAAAAGACACTGGCTTTCATGGCGCTGGTTCCGGCCGATTCGATGCTTTCCCCCGTTTCTTGCAGCAGTTTGGGTAAATTCTCCAGCAAATCAATGAATTTTTCTCGATTGTTCCAGACCAGATTGACGACTTCCATGACTTTTTCCATGTCGAAATCGTCGAGTTTTCCTAAAATTTTATCGAACATGTGACGCTCCTTGATGAAAATGTATGCCTGCGGCTAACTTTATTTTGTCAGCAACGAACCATTCATTATCAAAGACACCAATCAGGGTCATGCGTCACGTGCGGTTGTTGAATTTGTGTTGTTACGGATTTGGATTGGTTCAATCTCCAAGATTGAACCAATCGTTGCGATGTTGCAGTGGGATTTTTCGATTAGCAGGATTCCATGCCGTAGTAGGCCGCGCCGAGCAAAGCGGCCTGCGGATGTTGGATGACGTGGATGGGCATGGCCGCCATCAGGTCGGCAAAGCGGCCTTTGCGCCGGAAGGCTTGCAGGAAGCGGGGCTGCTGTAATTGGGGCAAAATGCGGGGCGGGATGCCGCCGCCGATGTAGACGCCGCCAGTGGCCAATGTTTTCAGGGCCAAATTGCCAGCCTCGTCACCCAGGATGTCTACAAACAGGTTTAGCACGGCCAAACAAAGCGGGTCGTTTTTCTGGACAGCCGCGTTGACGATGACGGGTGTCCGGTCCTCAACGTTGGCAATGGCCTGGGTTAGCCAGTCGGGTTCGGGGTGACGGCCGTTCCACTTCAAGAAGTCGTACAGGTTGGGGATGCCGATGCCGGAGCAGACCCGTTCGTAGCTGACATGGCGGTAACGGCCGTGTAAATAGCGCAGCAGTTCAATTTGTTCGGCATTGCCGGGGCCAAACGCTGTATGACCGCCTTCGGATGGATGGGCCTGGTAGCGTGTCCCGGTCCAGGTCAAAAATGCTTCGCCCAGGCCCGTGCCGGGCGCGATGACGGCAATAGCGCCCTCTTTTTCCGCCTGGCCGGGGTTCAGCGTTGTCAGGTCATCCGGGTCCAAATGAGTAACGACATTGGCAATGGCTTCCAGGTCGTTGAGCAAGAAGACGTTGGGAATGGCGAAAGTTTGGGCGATCACAGCGGCGTCAATCACCCAGGGCAAATTGGTGATGTGTGCCCGGTTGTTGACGACCGGACCGGCTACGCCAAATGAGGCTGTTTCTACGGGTACGGCCGTGTCGGTTAAAAATTGTTCAACTATAGCTTCCAACGAGTTGTAATCATCACTGGGGAAACGTGTTTCGACGACAGGATGGCGCACCCCTTTTTCGGTATCAATAAGCGCCAGAACGGTTTTCGTACCGCCAATATCACCGGCTAACAGCATCATAATTTAAGGCTCCACTTTTACACCTCGCCAAAAGGCGACGTAATTTTTAATATTGCCGGCAGCGGCTTTGGGTTCCGGGTAGAACCAGGCGCTGCCGGGATTGGTTTTGCCCGCTACAACGATGTCGTAATAGCTGGCTACGCCTTTCCAGGGACAGGTCGTATGCTGGCTGTTTTCTTTGAAATAGTCAGATTTGATCGCAGTGGGTGGGAAATAATGATTGCCTTCCACGACAATCGTTTCGCTGCTTTCGGCAATAATTGTGTTGTTCCAAATTGCTTTGGCCATAAAAATCTCCGATTTATAGCTAATCAGCTAGTCAGCTTTCAGATGAAAGTTGATGGCTGGACAGATTATGGTTCTTCTGATTCTAAGATGGTACGCAGGACATCGAAGCGGGAACCGCATTCGGGGCAGACGCGCAAATGGGCCTCCACCAGGGGCATGAGAGCCGCCGCTTCGGTGCCGGAAACGACCAGTTCGGCGTACTCGTCGAGCAGAGCGAAGGTTTCTTCGCAGGTGTACTGTCCTTCTTCGGTTTGCGCTACCTGCTGCATGAGTCGGGTCAGGGCGGCATCGTTGAAGGTACGGGTGGGGGGGGATACGGCCGTTTCCATCCCCATACTGCGCG
Organism: Promineifilaceae bacterium (SeqCode); assembly: GCA_050301775.1. Classification (GTDB taxonomy): domain Bacteria; phylum Chloroflexota; class Anaerolineae; order Promineifilales; family Promineifilaceae; genus JACKCC01. The sequence goes on along the minus strand of JBNKZT010000010.1, from coordinate 24,189 downwards.
TTGAGCGAAAAAATTGTCGTAATTTATCAATTAATGTTGCCATGTTGCTTCTTTGACGGCCTGTTTGCCGCGCATCTTACCTGCCTTATTCAAAAACACTCAAGATGTCGTTGGGCGTCAGCCCATCCTGAGCCAGGCTTTTCTTCAACCGCAAACGGGCATCATGCAGCAGCTTATAAATAGCATTTGGTTTCATCCCCAGTTGTCGAGCTAATTCATTGGTTGACAGCCCTTCAACAGCCGAGGCTACCAATGCGGTACGCTGCTTCTCGGTTAACACCTCATCAATCATTCGCTGAACTTTGGCCATAGTTTCGGCCCGTTCTGTGCTGTTCTCTGGGGCGGGGGCCGGATCAGCAGCCAGACTAGGCGTATAGTCTCCCTGCGCGTCGTCCATAATGCCATCCAACGAGCGGTCTTGCCACCGTTTGCGCCGCAGCTCAGTCAGGGCTACCGACACCGCAATTTTATGTGCCCAGGTCGTGAATTTGCTGCGACCGGCAAAACTGTCCAAATTGTCTAAAATCTTGAGGACAGCTTCCTGGGCAAAATCTTCAGCCTGGGATTCGAATTCCGGGGCCGACGTATTGACCTGATTTAACAGGCCGCGACGCAGACCGGCAACCAGGATCGTTCGTAATTCGGATAACGCCTTGTCATGTTCCAGTCCGGTTGATTGCAGATCATGCAGCCACTGTTCGTTTGTTCGTCTTGCCACAACGATTCCTTTTGGGAAACTTAAATTGGTGTTGATTGCCTATCTATTATACCGAAAGAACAACAGATGGCAGATTAAAAAAGGACAATGGCGTTGAGAAGTTTGCGGTTGGCAAAGCATTTCGCTGCTTGTTATAGTTGGGAAATCATCGATAAGGAATTAGCTATAAATGACGGTAGAAAACAACGATAAAATCATCATGTACAGCACCAGTTGGTGCCCTGATTGCCACCTGGCTAAATATATTCTGGATGAAAATGGTATTGACTACATAAATATTGATGTGGAAACGGATGAGGCCGCGATGTCATTTGTGAAGCAGTTAAATGGGGGCCGCCGGGTTGTGCCTACCATTATATTTCCCGATGGCTCGGTTCTGGTAGAGCCGTCTAATTCAGCATTGGCAGCAAAACTAAATATAACGGATGGGTCGGATTTTGCGTGGTGAGATAAGAGGAAGACTAATAACTAGGCTCTTCGTTGAGGACAAAGCGATAACCGGTGCCCCGCTCGGCCACAATATAAGTGGGTTCATTGGGATTTGTTTCAATTTTACGCCGCAGCCGATGGACGTGTACGTGTAACCGGTCTTCCTGGGCATCTTGCATGGGCCAGATGCGGTTAAGCAAGAATTCAGTTGTCACGATACGACCGGCGTTGCGTACTAAAATGTAGAGCAGTTTGGCCTCGGTGGGGGTTAGAGAGACGGGCTGACCGTTGACCAGGGCTTCCCGCTTGGGAAAATCAACCATTAAGTTGTCGTCTATACGGGTGGTTGATTCGTTCGTGTAGCTGTAATCGTCGATGCGGCGCAGAACTCGCTTGACTCTGGCGACCAGTTCGCTGGGGCTGAATGGTTTGATGATGTAATCTTCGGCGTACTGTTCCAGTCCTTTGATGATGGTTTCTTCGGTGTTGGCCGCTGTGAGCATGATGATGGGCATGTCGCTGAATTCACGCACGGCATGGCAAAACTCAAAACCGCTCATGACAGGCATATGCAAATCGACCAGGGCCAGGTGGGGGATGCCATGCCGATTGATGAGTTTGAGTGCGTCTTGCCCGGACACGGCCGTTACCACCTGGAAGCCAGCTTGTTCCAATGTGTGTTGTACAATGCGCAACGTAAAAGCATTGTCGTCAACAGCTAAAATTCGTTGTGGTTCAAACGATGAGTCAAGCATTAATTTCTAGAACACCCAAAAAATATAGATTAATTAAACCAAACTATGGTTCGATTGCCAATAGCAATGTGCTTTTCACAGGTAAGAAAGTTTTGACTACCACTTTTCTAATGGTAGCAGACCATTACTGTTAACTTAAGACCTTGCAGGTTTCCCAAACGGTTCCTCTGGAGCTTTGCATCAAAACCTGCGAGGTCGACGCTTAAGTTAACACTTATGGGTAGCAGACTTTTGCCGTGCTTCCTGGCATGTGTTATAAATGGGGCAAATTTCACACACCCTATTTCGGGAATAGGATCTGGAGGATGTCACGTGTTAAGTGACTGGCAATTTATAGCAATCTTTGTGATATTAGCACCTATTTTCCCGGCCGCGCCGGTATTGGTGAATATCTTACTTGCACCGCGAAAACCCAATTATATCAAACAACAAATATATGAATGTGGCGTTGAAACAGTTGGCGACACGTGGGTTCAATTCAAGGTTCAGTACTACATTTATGCCCTCATCTTCGTTATCTTTGATATCGAAGCTGTCTTTCTTTTTCCCATAGCCGCTGCTTATGGGCAAGTTGCTTTGTTCGCGGTTGTTGAAATCGTCCTTTTTATTTCGATTCTCACGGCCGCACTGGCGTACGCCTGGGGCAGAGGTGTCCTCGAGTGGGTTTAAACTTGAAACTGTAAAAAGGATAGAATCCCTTATTTTCTATCCTTTTTTTATGGTTGCCCCCCACCATTTACCATTTTGAAATGTTAATAATGGAGTAAGCGTATGAGCTTCACCTTTATGAAGTTTCTAAGAAGCATTGTTGATTTCACCCTTTTCGATTACCTGCGGCAGTTGTGGGGTGATGCCCCCTGGGTTGAATTGGTCTTGGACATCATCGGTGTCCTGGTTTTATCGACCTTCTGCCTGTTGATTGTTTTGGTGCTCATTTGGCTGGAACGAAAGCTGATTGCCCGTATTCAAGACCGTATTGGTCCTAACCGCGTAGGCGGCAAATACGGCCTTTTGCAATCCTTAGCCGATGCCCTGAAACTGCTCACCAAAGAATTGATCACCCCCTTTGGTGCTGATAAATGGGCCTACAATTTAGCGCCCTTTTTGGTGGTCATGGCCTCCTTAATGATGTGGGCTGTCATACCTTTTGCCCCCAGCGTGGTTGGTGTGGACCTTAACATTGGCCTTTTCTACGTATTAGCAATTAGCTCCGTTTCGGTGGTTACCATTTTGCTGGCCGGTTGGGGGTCCAACAACAAATATGCCCTCCTGGGGGCTTTCCGTTCAGTGGCCCAATTGGTGAGCTATGAAGTGCCGATGATTTTGTCTATTTTAGTACCGATTTTGTTGGCTCGTTCCATGTCTACGGTAGACATAATTAAAGCACAGACATTACCATTTATTCTGGTTGTCCCTTTGTCGGCCATTGTCTTTTTCATTTCTTCATTGGCGGAAACAGGCCGTACGCCATTTGACCTTTTAGAAGCGGATTCCGAAATTGTGGCTGGTTTTCACATCGAATACAGCGGCATGAAATTTGCCATGTTTTTCCTGGCTGAGTTTTTGGGAACATTTTTCTTCTCGGGTTTCTTTGCTGTCGTTTATCTGGGTGGTTGGAATATCCCCATCATCAATTTGATTGTAGGGGTGTTTGGTGGTGAGCCAATTGATTTGTCGGCCATTGCTTTTGGCCGGCTTATTGGCTTGCTGGTGTTCTTTTTTAAGATGTTCCTGATGTATTTCGTCTTTGTCTGGGTGCGGGGTACGCTGCCGCGTGTTCGTATCGACCAGATGTTGAACTTCAATTGGAAATTTATGGTTCCCTTGACCCTGGCGATGGTTTTGGTTGTGGCTGTTTTGGATAAACTGCTGCCGACGGGCATGAGTGCTGTTTCACGTGGTGGTGTGCATTTGCTCAGCAATATATTGCTGGCCATTGTCACGTTGGAAATTTTGCGCTGGCAGGGACGGAAGCAGCGTGCGGCCCAGGAAGTACGCGACGAGACAGAAGCGCCTGTGGTGGAAACGGCCGTTGCCCACTAATACCTCTTTAGTAGGGCAGTAACCAAGGGTAGACGGAGAAATCCTGAGTATGACTCAACAAATAATATTTATTTTGATTAGTTTGCTGACGCTGGTGACGGCCTGGATCGTGGTTTCAAATCACAATCTATTCCACGCCGCGTTGGCATTGATGGCCTCGTTTTTAGGTGTGGCCGGCTTGTATGTGATGTTAGATGCCGGCTTTTTGGCTGCAGCACAATTGCTGGTTTACATTGGCGCGATTTCTATCCTGATTATTTTTGCCATTATGTTAACTCGCCGGATGATGCAAACCCATGAGACGCCGTTTAACTCGCAGCCCATGTTGAGTGGGATAACGGCCTTGAGTGTTTTTGTCGTTCTTGCTTTTGTTTTGTATCGGATCTCTCAGTATTGGCCGTTACAGCCAGATGCAATGCATCCGTTTGGTTCGCGTCCACCGCTGGACGATGCCATTTTATTGGACAGTGTCGCCGCGTTGGGCCGTTCTTTTGTTAGCCCGGATGCGTATGTACTGCCTTTTGAACTAGCGTCGATTTTGCTCCTGGCGGCATTGATTGGCTCAATTTTAGTTGCCTGGCCTAAAGCGGAGGATGATAAATGATTCCATTATCATGGTATTTGCTGGTAGCGGCCGCATTGTTTTCTATCGGTCTTTTTGGGGTTATGTCCCGTCGTAATGCTGTGGCAATTTTGATGGGCGTAGAGTTGATGTTGAATGCAGTCAACATTAATTTGGTGGCTTTTTGGCGTTATAACCGAACTTCCCCAGAACAGCCGATGGGGTTGGCCTGGGCGGTTTTTGTGTTGACCGTGGCGGCGGCGGAAGCGGCCGTTGGCCTGGCACTGATTATTTCGATTTATCGCAGCCGGGATTCGGTGGTTGCTGAAGACTTGGATCTGTTGAAGAACTAGGACCAGGGACGAGAGACTATGACTGAACAAACGCTCCAAACATTGACCTGGCTGATTCCTGCCGGGCCATTGTTAACCTTTTTCTTGATTGTGCTGTTTACCAAGCATAATCGCACACTGAGCTGGCTGCTGGCCTGGGCAGCGACGATTACGTCGTTGGTGCTGGGCTGGACGGTGGCTTTGAATGTGTTTGCCGAGGGCGCCCATCATTTGGAAGAGCATCCGGTCGTGGTGGCCAGTTCGGTAGATTGGCTGCCTTTTGGCGATTATTTTCAAAATACGTGGGTGAAGATGGGGGTAATGGCGGATCCGTTAACGGCCGTTATGCTCATCATGGTTTCCTTTGCCATCGTGGCCATCTTCGTTTACAGTGTCGGCTACCACAACTACGGCCAACCACGCGGTTCCCACATCGGCGAACCCAATCACGGCCAGGAAGACCCGCTCATCGCCCGTTTTTTCGCCTTGATGAGCCTTTTCGCTGGCGCTATGCTTTTGTTGGTTGTTTCCGACAACTTACTGCTATTGTTTGTTGGCTGGGAAATCATGGGCTTCTGTTCTTATTCGCTCATCGGTTTCTGGTACGCCCGCGAATATCATTTGAAACCGGGCGACATTCCGCACATTCCGCCGCGGGCAGCCGCCGTCAAAGCCTTCATGACCACCCGTGTCGCTGACGTAGTCATGCTGTTGGGCATTGTTTACTTCTACAAAGTGTTTGGCACACTCAATTTCAGCGAAGCATTGTCGGCCGGCAGTCTGGAACACGCAGCGATGTCTGTTGGGGCTGGTGCGTTAGGCATCATGGCCTTGCTCCTCTTCACCGGCACAGTCGGTAAATCGGCTCAATTTCCGCTGCACGTCTGGCTGCCCGACGCCATGGAAGGCCCGACCCCGGTTAGCGCCACGATCCATGCGGCGGCGATGGTTTCGGCCGGCGTCTTTATGATTGTGCGCATCTTCCCCCTCATTGCTGTGGGCATGGGGCCACAGGGCAACCCGAATGTTGGCGTTGTGATTGCCGTAATCGGCGCGTTTACGGCGTTTATGGCAGCAACGATTGCTGTAGCCCAAAACGACGTCAAAGGTGTCCTGGCTTACTCAACCATCTCTCAATTGGGCTTCATGGTGGCAGCGATTGGCATTGGCGCTTATGTGGCCGGTGCGTTCCACCTGATCACTCACGGCTTCTTCAAGGCGCTCTTGTTCCTGGCTTCCGGTTCGGTCATTCACGGCATGGAACATGGCGCGGCGCACGTTCACGACCATCACACTGATCCCCAGGACATGCGCTATATGGGCGGCCTGCGTAAGAAAATGCCGCGCACGTTTGCCACGTTCCTGATTGGCGGTATGGCGCTCTCCGGCTTGCCTTTCATCACGGCCGGTTTCTGGTCGAAGGACGAGATTTTTGCCGATGCCTGGTATCAATTCCAGCATGATGGCAGCGTTCTGGCGATCGTTGTTTTTGTCATGTTGGCGTTGGCCGCTTTCCTGACGGCGTTTTACACGATGCGTCAAATCAGTATGACCTTCCTGGGCGAGCCGCGCACGCCGTTGGCCGAACATGCCCACGAAAGCAATAATTATATGACAATTCCGTTGATGGGCTTGTCAATTTTTGCCATTATCGCCGGTTGGGTGGGCATTCCTGATAATTTCCTGGGGATTGAGTGGGGCCAGATTAACTGGTTCCATCACACAATTGGCGCGACGATTTATGAGACGATGAATGAGCTGTATGAATTACACCTTGTAAACCATGCGCTGGAGACGCTGCCTTTTAGCTGGTTCCCGTTGGGGACGTCGCTGGTGGTGGCGTTGGGTGGTTTGTTTTTGGGGTGGTGGCTGTACGGCCGTAACCCCCTCAAAAAAGACCAGCGCGATCCCCTCATTGCTCCACTGGGTCCCTTGCACGTTTTTCTGCAAAACAAATGGTATTGGGACGAGTTGTACCAGGTTGTCTTCATTAAGCCGACCGTTTACCTTTCCGAAGTCGTCGTCTATGAATTTATGGACAAAGGTCTGATCGACGGCTTCCTGCATTTGGTGGCCCGTACCGTTTACGCCATCGGTGATTACGTCAAATGGTTTGAGCAAACTGTCATCAGCGGCGGCGTTGATTGGGTCAAAGACCAATTCCTGGCCATGACCAAAGAGTTCCGTCAACTGCAAACCGGTAAAATCCAGGAATACACCCTGGTTTCCATGCTCATTGCCGTGGCATTGACCCTGGTCGTTTTAGCAATTAACTTTGGTTGGCTCAACCAGTTATTCACAATCATTCCGTAATTCTTAGGAGATCCGGATGGACTTTATTCAAAACAATCTCCTGACCGTAACTATTTTCTTCCCGCTTCTGGCCGGTCTTCTTATTTTCCTGGTGCCGGAAGACGAGAAAACACTCGTTCGGCGCTTGTCATTGGCCTTAAGTATTGTGCCTCTGGTGCTGGTTATGGTCATGTGGTTCAACTATGATCGCGTAACCGCTGACTTGCAGTTTGAAGTCGTCGCCGAGTGGTTCCCGGCCATTGGCTCCAGCTTCCACATCGGCATTGACGGCATCAGCCTGCCCATGTTCTTGCTGACCACAATCCTGACCCCGCTCTCCATTTTGGCCTCCTTCGGCATTGAGAAGAACGTAAAAATGTTTATGTTCCTTTTTTTGCTGATGGAAACCGCCATGCTGGGCCTCTTCGCTTCGATGGACCTGATCATCTTCTTCATCTTTTGGGAATTTGGTCTGGTTCCCATGTATTTCCTCATCAAGCTGTGGGGCGGAGCGGATCGTGACTACGCATCCTTCAAGTTCTTCGTTTACACGATGGCCGGCAGCCTCGGCTTGCTCCTCTCCATTCAGGTGATGGGGCTGGCGACCGGCACATTCGACATCGTGGAACTGATGGATAAATGGGTAGCGTTGGACGGTGGCAAATTGGCCGGTACCGGTCTGTCGGTGACTCTTGTCAAGAATGTGGCTTTTTGGGCGTTCATGCTGGCTTTTGCTATCAAAATACCCATCTGGCCTTTCCACACCTGGCTGCCCGACGCCCATACCCAGGCGCCGACGGCTGGTTCTATGATTTTGGCCGGCGTCCTGCTGAAATTGGGCGCTTACGGCTTCTTGCGATTAGTCATCCCGTTGTTCCCGCAGCAGGCGCATACGGCCGCTTTTGTCCTGGCCTGGCTGGGAATGCTGAGTATCGTCCTGGGCGGTTACGCCGCCTTTGGCCAATGGGATTTCAAGCGGTTGGTGGCTTATTCCTCGGTTAACCATATGGGCTTTGTGGTGTTGGGGCTGGCTGTTTACGCCTACGTTTACGGTTTGCCTGGCAGCAGCCCTGAGCTAACCAACGATGCCATCATGGCTACTAACGGTGCGGTCTTCCAAATGTTCAATCATGGCCTGTCGGCGGCCGGTATGTTTTTCCTGGTCGGCGTCATCTATGACCGCGCCCACACCCGCGATTTGAAGCGGTTTGGCGGCATCTGGACGATCCTGCCGGTTTACGGCACGATTTTGATTTTTACCAGCATGGCCTCCCTGGGTTTGCCCGGCTTGAACGGATTTGTCAGCGAATTTATGGTAGTGCGCGGCACGTGGAACGTTTTCACCGTGCAGTTGGCCCTCTCCATGCTTGGTTTGCTGATGACCGGCGCGTACATTCTGAAAGGGATTGGCACGGTTTTGCATGGTCAGACCAAACAGGAATGGCTGGGCTTGAAAGATATGACATTACGGGAACACCTTGTTATCTGGCCGTTGATGGCCTTGATGCTCAGCCTGGGTATCTGGCCGCAGTGGCTGCTGGTGTTCATTAACGATACGGTGACGAAGATATTTGGTTAAAAGTGGTGAGTTTGCAAGTGGCAAGTCTGTGAGTGGCAAGTAAAAGAGTCCTGCAGACTGGCAAACTCGCAAACTCGCAAACTCTGGAATACGCATATGGAATTTCCATTTCTGTCAATTATAGCTTTGTCGCCCATCGTGGCGGCAATTATCATCTTGTTGTTGCCCAAGGAGCGCGGTGAAAATGCCCGCATGATGGCCCTGGCGACGATGATTCTGGGTTTGGTTTTGTCGATCTATGTTTACGTGGCTTACAACCAGAATTTGCCGGCGCCAGGCACGTTGTGGGCCGACACACTCATGTTTTTGGAAGAGCATGCCTGGGTTCCCAGCATTGGTATTAATTACATCTTGGGCGTGGATGGCTTAAGTGCCACGCTGGTCCTGCTGACCTCTGTCGTCGGGATGGGCGGTGTACTTATTTCCTGGAGTATTGATGACCGGCCACGTGAATTTTATGCCTTTTTTATGCTGCTGGTGGCCGGCGTGCAGGGCGTGTTTGTGGCGGTAGACGGCTTTTTGCTCTTTTTCTTTTACGAGCTGGCGGTGCTGCCCATGTATGTCATGATCGTCATCTGGGGCTGGAAGGAAACACGAGAATACGCGGCTATGAAGCTGACGCTTTATTTGCTGATTGGCAGCTTTATTTCGTTTATCGCTTTTCTGGTGCTTTACATCAAACTACCAGAGTACAGTGCGGCGACGCAGCCGACGTTTGATTTGCGTATTTGGTCGGAAGCGAATTTCCCGTTTGCTGTTCAACAGGTCTGGTTTATGCCGTTGTTCCTGGGGTTTGCGGTGTTGGCCGGTGTTTGGCCCTTGCATAACTGGTCGCCTGATGGTCATGTGGCCGCGCCAACGGCCGTTTCCATGATTCATGCCGGTGTGTTGATGAAATTAGGGGCCTACGCCTCCATGCGCGTCGGCATCCAGATTTTGCCCGAAGGCACTGTTTACTGGATGCCCCTGGTCATCCTGTTGACCATCATCAACGTGGTTTACGGTTCACTGGTAGCCATGCGCCAGCGGGATATGAAATACCTTATTGGTTACTCCAGCGTCAGTCACATGGGTCTGGTTTCCATGGGCTTTGCCGCCATGAATTTTGACGGTTTCCTGGGTGCTGGCATCCAAATGGTCAGTCATGGGGTGATGACGGCTCTTTTCTTCTCGGTTGTGGGTATGATTTACGACCGGGCGCACACTCGCAACATGGATGATTTGGACGGCATGTCTAAACCGTTGGCCTGGCTGGTTGTGCCCTTCATCATCGGCGGTCTGGTATCTATGGGTATGCCTGGATTGTCCGGTTTCCTGGCGGAGTTCCCTATTTTTCTGGGCGTGTGGCAGGGCGGCAATATGAACCTGGTCGGCACAATTTTTGGCCTTAATCCGGCCAATTACTACCCGATTATCGCGATGGTCGCCGCATTGGGCATCATCATTACGGCTGCCTATATTTTGCGGGCTGTCGGCAAGGTGTTCTTTGGCGAATATGAAGCGGGGAAGTGGCACGATATGCGGCCGCTGCTGGCTGTCGACAAAATCACTTTGATTAGTTTTTCCCTGATTTTAATTGTTATTGGTGTCTTCCCGGCTGTGATTGCTCCGATTGTTGGCGCAGGTGTTGCGCCGGTTGTTGACCGCCTGCATGATGCCCAAACGGCAGCTACTTTCCTGGACACGGTTCAGACCGCTGCTGTTAATCTTTTTGCCTGGCTGGGAGGTGCATAAGTGAGCCCAACTATAACCCTCGATTGGGTCTTGGCCCTTGTGCCAGAATTAAGCTTGCTAATTTTGTTAGCTGTTGTTTTGTTTTATGACCGGTTGATCAAACCGGAAGATCGCCGCCGCATCGGCCTGATGACGGCCTGGGGGGCGTTTATCACCTTGCTGTTGACGCTGGGATTGTGGCTGGGATTGGACCAACCTAACAATTTTACGGCCGTTAACGAAACGATATGGGGCGGTATGATCCGGTTTGACCTGGTGACTCTGGTCTTTCGGGTCATGTTCCTGGCGGCGCTACTGTTGACATCCCTGATTTCATTGGATGTGCCCCGTTTGCAAAAAGGTGAATATTACGCCTTGCTTATCACGGGAACGATTGGGTTTAGCCTGATGGCCGCTTCAACCGACCTGATCATGGTTTATGTGGCCCTGGAAACGGCCAGTATTTCATCTTACATCCTGGCCGGGTTTGTGACCGACGATAAACGATCTGCTGAAGCCGGTATGAAGTATTTTGTCTATGGGGCGTTTGCAACGGCCGTTATGCTCTACGGCATGAGCTTGTTGTACGGCATTACCGGACAAACCAATTTGTACAAAATTGGCGAGTTGGCCATGAGCTTGCCTTCGGCGACGGATATGCAGCAAATGGTGGCTGAGCAAGTGAGCCTGGTCCAGGGCATTAATGGGGTTTTCTTGCTGTCGGCGGTGATGATTGTGGTTGGGTTTGGTTTCAAGATATCGGCCGTTCCCTTCCATTTTTGGACACCTGATATTTACGAAGGTGCGCCGACGCCATTCACCGGATTTGTTTCCACCGCGTCAAAAGCGGCCGGTTTTGCCGTCTTCATCCGTGTATTTACATCCGGTGCGTTAGGCGCTCCGGCGGATACCAGCATGTGGTGGGCAATGTTGGTGGCGATGACTATTATCACCATGACCCTGGGTAATTTTGTCGCTATTTTCCAAAGCAATTTGAAACGTCTTTTGGCTTATTCCAGTATTGCCCAGGCTGGATATGCCTTGATTGGCCTGGTCGTGTTAACCTCAGATGGCGCCGGGGCGACGATGTTTTATCTGCTCATGTACATCTTCACCAATATTGCCGCGTTTGGTGTAATTGTGGTCGTTAGCAATCACATTGGTTCGGACGATCTGAAGGATTTCTCCGGCCTGAGCCGCCGTTCACCGTATCTGGCATTGGTGATGTTGTTTGCGTTGTTATCGTTGAGCGGCATCCCGCCGACGGCCGGCTTTTTCGGCAAGTTCTTCTTGTTTAGAGCGGCCGTTGATGCCGGGCGATGGTGGCTGGCTTTGATTGGTATTTTGAATGCTTTTGTGGCCCTGTACTACTATTTATCGGCCGTGAAATACATGTATCTATACCGTTCTGAAAACGAGGATGATCCTATCCCCGTATCGCGCGGTACGCGGGTGGGGCTGGCCATTTCAATTTTCTTCGTTTTATTCTTGGGCGTTTTTGCCGGGCCGGCATTTGAATGGACCCGTGAAGCGGCCACAGCGTTCTTGAGTTTTGTCGGTGGTTAGTCGTTTGAATTAACCTGTGTATTGGCAACAAAACGCCGTTGCCAATGCAACTCATTGTGATATAATGCGCAAGCCCGTACATTGGAAGAATGGATTGTGAATCAAGATCCGAAACAAATTAATCAGGCTGCTTTGATGGCTACTGTTGTTGGGCAGGTGGGTTGCCTTGTTGTGATTATTATTGGTTTGGCTTTAGGTGCGGGTGTATTGATTGATAGATTCCTGGGTACACGAGCAATTTTTACAGTTATTTTGATGGTAGGCAGCGTCCCGGTTGCCTTGTACATTACGGTGCGTTTGAGTTTAACGGCCGTTGCTCGAACCCAACAAGCCTTTGACACCAAAAAAGCGGAGGAAGAAACAGAAGCATGAAAAAACGATATATCGTTTATGTGAGTTTGGTGTTGCTGATCGTGTTTGGGATAGTTGTCCCGCCCGTATTGCCCGTTATTCAGTTGCCCGGTGAAATCCTTGTTGAGTGGTCCGAAGGCAGTTTTTTGAAAGGGCTTTTTGGCAATGGGCTTACCAATACATTTGTTGCAACACTTATCACTTTTGTTCTCTTGATCGTCATCACCTTTAGCCTTAAAGCAAAATCACGCACGGCCGACGAAGTGCCCACTGGTGGTTATAACTTCTTCGAAATGCTCATCGAATTCGCTTACGGGTATGTGGAAAATGCGGCCGGTAAATGGGCCAAAGCCTTTTTCCCCTTCTTCATGACGTTTATCTTATGGATCATTATCGCCAACTGGATGGAATTGGTTCCCGGCGTTGATGCCATCGGCAAATGGGAAAACATCCCCGAACACAAAGTTCACCTGGCAGAACAAGCGGCCGAAGAAGAAGGCCGACACCTCACTGAAGAAGAAATTCACGCTATTGAAGAAACTTATGAAGGAACCGGGGACGTGAAAAACGGTCTTATCCTCACAAAAGGCAGCGAAGATGGCGCCGATAACAATTGGACAATCGTACCTTATGTACGGGCGGCGGCTACCGATTTGAATTTTACGCTGGCATTGGCCATTATTTCAGTGATTATGACCCAGTATTATGGTATGAAAGCCCAGGGCTTGAAATATTGGGGTAAGTTCTTTATGTGGGACGGCGACAAAATTGCCAAAAACCCGCTGGCGATCCTCGATCCGGCCGTTGGTCTCTTAGAGTTCATCAGCGAAATTTTCAAAATTGTTTCTTTCGCCTTCCGACTTTTGGGTAATATCTTTGCCGGACAGGTTCTGTTGTTCGTTATCGCTTCACTCATTCCGGTGGCCAACTTGCTCTTCTGGCACCTGGAGTTTGCGGTAGGTGCTTTGCAGGCCGTTGTGTTTGCCCTGTTGACCCTGACTTTCATGTCTATGGCCACACAAGGCCACGGCGACCATGCCGAGGAACACCACTAAATTTGTTTTATTGCCGGATTTCATGCCGGTTTAGGATTTGTCACAATATTTCTTTAAGGAAATTTACTTTCGGAGGATTTTAATTATGGATGCAGCAGCAGCTGAGTTGATAGCAAATGGTCTTAAATTCCTGGGTGCAGGGTTGGCGATGACCGGGGCCATTGGCGCCGGTGCCGGTGTAGGAATTGTTGTGGGTGGTGCGGTGCAAGGTATCGCCCGGAACCCCGATGCAGCCGGTACGATTACAGGTAACATGATTTTGGGTGTTGCCCTGGCGGAAGCGGTGGCTATTTATGCCCTCGTGGTTGCTTTGATTCTGATCTTCGTAGCTCAGGTGTAATTAACCGAATTAACTAATCAATAAGAGAGGATTGCTATGGAAGCATTAGGAATTAATTTGGGCTACCTGTTAATGCAGATATTGCTCTTCGCGATTTTGTTGACGGTTATGATCCATTACGCTTACAAACCGATCATCAATACGCTGGAAGAGCGTAAAGCTCGCATTGCCAAAGGGTTGGAAGATGCCCGTCAGGCAGCTATTGCCCGCGACAACGCTGATGCCGAAGCCAAAAAGATTTTGGATGCGGCGCGGGCTGAGGCGGCTAAAATTCGCTCGGATGCGGCCGTTTCTGCCGAAGAAACAGCCAAAGGTATCGAAGCTAAAGCCAATGAAGAGGCCAAGTCTATCGTTGCCGCCGCCCAGGAAGATGCGTTGGCCGAACGGGATCGTATTTTGTCGGAACTACGTGGTCAGGTGGCCTCCATTTCAATTGCGGCAGCCAATAAACTGGTAGGGGAAGCATTGGATGAAAAACGCCAACGTTCGTTGATTGCCGACTTTTTCGCCAAGGCTCCGGCTGGTTTGGCCAGCTTTAGTGGTGATAAAGCGGTTGTGACCAGTGCCCTGCCGTTGACCGATGATGAGCAGGCCAACGTTAAGAAAGCACTGCCGGTAGCCGCTGTTGAGTTCAAGGTTAACCCCAGTATTTTGGGGGGCTTGATTGTCCGCGCTGGTGATCAGGTAGTGGATAACAGCGTGGCCAGTCAAATGAACGCCATGCGCGATTCGTTGAAATAAGACTATTGTTAAAACCTGTCGGGTTTTAACGCGCTCTCGTTAAGAGTTGAGAAGAGAAGTGTAAAGGGTGTACGGCCGTAACTCACGGCCATACATCAAAAACCAATAAAAAAAGGCCAGGGAACGCCGTCCCTGGCCTTTTTTTGATCGTGGAAACCTAATCAACCACTCTTCGTAGGCATATATTGCAGTAATTTCGAAGCCAGGTTGGAAAGCGGCAAACTTTGCAGCCAAACCCTTCCTGGGCCGGTGAGGGTGGCCAAAAAGAGTCCTTCGCCGCCGAAAAGCATATTTTTGACCCCTTTTACCCGTTGAATATCATAATTGATAGAAGGTTCATACATGGCGATGTGGCCGGGATCAATCTGCATTTTTTCACCGGCTTGCAAAGTATATTGGCGAACTTCACCGGCAATTTCTACCCAGGCGACACCGGGGCCGGTGAGTTTTTGTAAAATGAAACCTTCGCCGCCAAACAAGCCGGTCCCCAACTTTTTACGGAAATGAATTTCCAGCGTCACACTTTCCTGAGCAACCATGAAGGCGTCTTTTTGACAAATGCGACTTTCGCCGCTGCCAAGTTCCACAGGTATGATCGAACCGGGTGATTCAGGGGTGAAGGTGATCATGGCGCTGCCGCTTTTGCAGGCATAACTGGTCAAAAACAGCGATTCACCGGCTAACGAACGAGCGAGACCTTTGAGCAGTCCGCCACGGGTGTTGGTGGCCATATCGATGTCACCTTTCATCCAGGCCATCCCGCCCGATTCGGTGAACACGGATTCACCAGCGCCTAGCGTGATGTCCAGTGTTTGCATGGTTGAGCCTTTAATTTCGTAATGCATTTTTACCTCCAAAGGATTGCGGGGATTAAGGGATTGGGGGATAAGATGAAATCCCCTCTCTTTTCCGCCTAATGTGAATGAGCGTTGATTCATTATAGACGAATTTGGAAGGCCGGCGATAGGAAGTAGGGGTATACTTGCGGCTGATTTTTGAACAAGGATGAGATGAAATATGAATGCTTCGCACCAACTCAACTTGCCGGATGAATTTTTGCCGCCGGATTACAACGGGGGATCCATTGCCAATGTTCCGGCGACGGTGGCGGCGCTGTTGGGTGTGCCGTTTGCCGGTCTGCCGCCGCTGCGTGATGAATTATGGCAGCCATTGGCGGGTGTGAAGCGGGTAATTGTTTTGCTGGTGGACGCCTGGGGCTGGAATATGCTGGCGCAGGAACAGGAGAATTTGGCGGAGTTGTTGGCGGGAACGGCCGTTTCCTCCTCCATCACCTCCATTTTCCCCTCAACCACGGTGGCTGCGCTGAGCAGCGTGTGGACAGGCGCCGCACCGGCCCAACACGGCATGGTGGGGCTGCGCTTGTTCATGCCCGATTATGCCGTCATCACTCAGATGCTCCATTTTACGCCTGCGTTTGGCAAATATCCCGACGCGTTGATTGAAGCCGGATTGGAGCCAGAGACGTTCCTGGCAGTGCCGGGCTTCGCCGAACAGTTGACAGCAGCGGGTGTGGATTCCTATGCGTTCAAGGGACGCGACATTGTCAAATCAGCTTTAAGCAAAATGCACGACCGGGGTATCACGGCCGATTACGGCGTTTCCTCGTTGGCCGATATGTTCGTCCAGATGCGGCAGTTGTTGGAAGCTAAAGCGGGCGAAAGATTGTTTGTTAATGCCTATTGGCCGATGGTGGATACGTTGAGCCATGTTTATGGTTGGGACAAAGAGCCGGTGGCGGCGGAACTGCGGGCGATTTTGCTGCTCCTGAAAGCCGAATTGTTGAATAAACTGAGTCTAGCGGCGCGGCAGGATACGGCCGTGTTCATTATGGCCGATCATGGGCAAGTGGTAACGCCAAAGGAACAGCGCATTCATTTGGATGAACATCCCCGTTTACAGGAGATGCTGTTGATGCGTCCGGCGGGTGAACCGCGTACGGCTTATTTGTATGCCAAACACGGCCGTCAAGCCGATATTTTGCAATACCTCCATGAAGAATTGGGCCATGCGATGGTCGCTTTTCCGGCAGAAGCAGCCCTGGCCGATGGATTACTGGGGCCGCTGCCGCACGCTGTGCAAACGGCGGAACGGGTAGGGGATGTGATTGTGACAATGCGCCAGGGGTATGTGTTGTTGACGCCCCAGGAACGCGAGAAGGCTGACAAAATGCAGGGCCGTCATGGCGGCATGACCGAGGCTGAGATGCGTGTGCCCTGGCTGGGGTTTCGTTTGGATGGGTGAGGGGGTAGGAACGGCCGTTACCCTGGTTGGGCTGCGCTTGACAGTCCTGAGTAGTTTAGATAGCATCACCAATCAGAATTAATCTATCAAGATTCCACTGAAAACGCCTATTCGTAAAAAGAAGAATATATGAAACAAGTACAAGCTGAAATACAAGAAAAACCTACTTTAACCGATTTCATGCGGGCCAAAACAAAATTTATCATCGATCCCATTGTCACGTTTATGGCCAGGTATCGGTTCTCGCCCGACACATTGACAGTTTTGGGCATGTTGTTCCACTTTTTTTATGCCTGGTTGATTGCCAATGGCCAGATGGCCTGGGCATCTGTATCGATGTTTTTCCTGGTTCCCCTGGATGCGTTGGATGGTTCATTGGCCCGAAAATTAGGGCGGGAGCAGGGTGGGTTTGGCGCTTTTCTTGATTCGACGTTGGATCGACTGGCTGAAATTGTGTTGTTTGGCGGCTTTATTGTTTATTATGCCAATCATGGCAATGAATGGATGCTGGCCATTACATACCTGGCCATCACCGGCTCTATCATGGTTAGCTATACACGGGCGCGGGCTGAATCGTTAGGGTTAAATGCCAAGATTGGTGTTTTGAGCCGCGTGGAGCGCTATGCGGTTTTGATGTTTTTTTTGGTGATTAACCAGCCGCATATCGCGTTGATTATTTTGGCGGTTTTTACATATTTCACTGCTTTTCAGCGGATGTACCACGTTTGGAAACAGACACGACCGTTAAATGATCCCTCTTCCGGTAAATGATGATGGCCGCTAAATTGAAATCACGATTATCCCGGGTTGAACCGTATTGGTATTTCATTGCGCCCCTGCTGCTGGGTACGGCCGTTCTCTTCATCACCCACTTGCTGACCGGCAAAACCCCAGACCGGGTGGCCATCAGTATTCCGGCCCTCAACTTTGATGTGTATTGGTACGGCATTTGGATTGTCGGCGGGATTGCATTGGGGGCTTACGTTATCACCCGATTGGCCTTGCATCGGGGCCAGGCGGTTTTGCGGCAACAGGTTCCGGTAGAAGTGCGGCAACGGCCGTTATCTAACCTCGATCTGCCCGATGAAATCAACCAAATCCTGGACAAACAAAAAATCAATACCGTCGGTCAACTCCTGCTGCAATTGGGCTTCGATCCGCGCATCTTGGGGCTGAACCCCGAGGGTATTGACACCGTCCGCCAACAGTTAGCCGCTGCCGAGGGTATCAAAACAGAATGGCTGGAAAACGCGCCCTGGCGCGTCTGGAACCCGGAACATGTGTGGGGCGGGGTTGGTTGGGCATTGGTGTTGGGCGTGATTGGGGCACGGCTGTACCATGTTTTGACCCCATCACCCAGCATGGAAGCAGTCGGTATCTTTACGCCGCTCGATTATTTTCGCAATCCTTACCAGTTAATCAACTTGCGTAATGGCGGGCTGGGTATTTATGGCGGCATCGCCGGTGGAGCGTTGGGCTTGTGGATTTACACGCGCCGTCATCGCTTGCCGTCGCTGGCCTGGGCCGATATGGCCGCGGTGGGGATGGCGTTGGGGCAGGTTTTTGGCCGTTGGGGTAATTATTTCAACCAGGAACTGTACGGCCGTCCCACCAACGTGCCCTGGGGTATCATCATCGAACCGGCCTACCGGCTGCCGGCTTACAGCGAATACAGCCGCTTCCATCCCGCCTTTTTGTACGAATCCCTGTGGAGCTTGCTGACCTTCTTCATTCTGTTGACGCTGGCCCGGCGTTATGCGCCTAAACTGTTGACGGGTGATTTGATGGCGTTCTATCTGGTTATGTACGCCATTGGCCGCACATTGCTGGAAACGGTCCGTCTGGACAGCCGGCTGCTGAATCTGGGGGGATTGCAGTTGAATATGGCCGTTGCTACATTCGTTTCTCTTCTCGTAGCGGCCGTGATGATCGTGTGGCGCATTGTCGCCCATCGCGTCAAAATCTCTCGTTAGTTACAGAGTCCTATAGCCGGATAGGTGGTGTCATTGGTAAGCTGATGTGTGACACGAGCCGGTACGGCCGTGTCACAATAGAATACGTGTCGGTGTTTAGAAGTTGGGGTGGATTTTAGCGGAGAACAAACATGATTGAAGCTCAGGGATTGGGCAAAACATTTGATGATTTTACGGCCGTTCGCGATCTTGATCTCCACGTAGGACAAGGCGAACTGCTGGCCTTGCTAGGGCCAAACGGGGCGGGCAAAACAACCACTGTCCGTATGCTGGGGTCCATTTTGAAGCCCACCACCGGCTGGGCCAGAGTCAACGGCTATGACGTAGTACGTGAAGCGGATAAAGTGCGCCATGCGATTGGCATGTTGACCGAGCAGCCCGGCCTGTACCTGCGGATGAGCGGGTTGGAATATTTGCTGTTCTACGGCCGTCTTTACGGCCTGACCGACAGCTATACCAAACAGCACGGGCGGGAACTATTCCAACGGTTTGGCATGGGTGAAGCGTTCGAACGCCGTTTGGGGACCTACTCCAAAGGGATGCGGCAAAAAGCGGGCCTCATTCGGGCTATGCTGCACAGCCCGACGATTTTGCTGCTCGATGAACCGACCTCGGCGATGGATCCGCACAGCGCCAAGCTGGTGCGCGATTCCATCATGGAAATGCGCAGCGACAAACGAGCCATCATCCTTTGTACCCACAATCTGGCCGAAGCAGAAGCGTTAGCCGACCGCATTGCCATTATTAATAAGGGTGCGATTGTTGCTGATGGAACAACGGCCGTTCTCAAACAGCAGCTCCTTGGACACCCCCAGCTAGAAGTCCAGGTGGACCAATCTCTCAACGGCCAGATTAGCGAACTGGATGACCTTGTCACCGTAGAACTGGTACAGGGCAGCACCATTCGTTACCGCACTGAGGAACCGGCCGTGACCAATCCGCAGTTGGTACGCTGCCTCACCAACCTGGGGCTGGGCGTCGTCTCCCTGCGCGAAATCAGTCAAAGCCTGGAAGAAGTATATTTGCGTGTTGTTGCTGAAGAACCCAACGGCTACGCGACTAAAGACTACGAGACTAAAGACTAAATGACTACGCTAACTCAACTCTTTCCCGCCCGTAGAAATGATTTACGCATGGCCATGGTTGTCGCCCGGCGTGAAATCCGTGATTCGTTCCGTGATTGGCGCATCATTATTCCCATCATTTTGCTGACTGTGTTTTTCCCGGCCTTAATGAACTTTACCGCCCGCCGGTTGACTGCTTTTGTCGAACAGTATGGCGCGGAAATCATCGCCACCCAGCTCATTCCGTTTTTACTGCTGGTTGTCGGCTTTTTCCCCATGTCCTTCTCGCTGGTCATCGCTCTGGAAACCTTTGTCGGCGAGCGGGAGCGTAAAAGCCTGGAACCGCTGTTGGCCACACCCCTGACCGACTTTCAACTGTATGCGGGTAAAATGCTGGCGGCATTGGTTCCGCCGCTTATGGCCAGCTATCTGGGAATGGCTGTTTATATGATCGGCCTTTATTCCAGCCTGGGCTGGCTGCCGACGCCGCAGTTGTTCGTCCAATCCATTTTGATCACGACAGCCCAAGGGGTAATCATGGTGGCGGCGGCTGTGGTTGT
Source organism: Promineifilaceae bacterium (SeqCode) (assembly GCA_050301775.1). Taxonomy (GTDB): domain Bacteria; phylum Chloroflexota; class Anaerolineae; order Promineifilales; family Promineifilaceae; genus JACKCC01. The sequence goes on along the minus strand of JBNKZT010000010.1, from coordinate 3,854 downwards.
TTCCAGCCAGACGACGAGTGTCCGGGCGGCCAATCTGCTGGCCAGCTTTATTATTGTGCCGATGGCGTTGTTGATTCAGGCTGAGGCGGCGGCGCTGTTCTGGGGCAATCATGTTGGTCTCTGGTGGCTCATTGCCGCTTTGTTGATTGCTGCCTTGATTTTGATGCGGATGGGGTTGAGTATTTTTAACCGGGAAGAGTTGATGGGGAATGAGATTGACCAGATTCATTTGGGTCGGATTGCCCGGCAGTTTTGGCAGGATTTTAGTGGGCGAAGTGAAGTGGCGGATGGAAACGGCCGTTTCTATCCCCGTCCCCTTGCCTGGTATAAACAAACATTTGCCATCCTGCCCAGCCTGAAACTGCCCATCGCCGTCCAATTGATCGCCATGATTGCTGTCATCATTGCCAGCATTGTTGTCGCCAATAAATTTCCCTTTTCAGCCCAGATGCAGGCCGACTTGACCGGCGATAATTTGTCAAACAATTTGTCAGAGCTTCAATTGTATGTCGGTGCTTTGCCAACCTTCATTTTCCTGAATAACGTGCGCGTCATGGCCCTGCAAGCGCTGCTGGGTCTGTTTTCCTTTGGCGTGATGGGTGTGTTCATTTTTATGCTGCCCTGGGGTCTTATCGGTTACGTGGCGGCTCAGTTTGCGCTGGCCGGTGAAAGTTCGCTCACTTTTATATTGGCGGCAGTCGCTCCTCACGCCATCATCGAACTGCCGGCCATTCTGATTGCGGCAGCGGCGGCCCTGCGCTGGCACGCAACCATCATTTCGCCGCCCCCGGATCGAACGTTAAGCGAGGGGTTTATTCGGGCCGCGGCCGATTATTTCCGTTTGTTTGTGGGTGTTGTTGTCCCCATGTTGTTTATTGCCGCGCTGATAGAGTCGTTTGTAACGCCGCAAGTGCTGCTGCGCATTTATGGGGGGTAGGCGGGCTAACCGGGTAACCGTTCACTCCCCGTAGGTTGAGCTTGCCGAAATCGGTCCTCTTTGACAAGCTCAGGGAGCGGGGGGGGAATGATTACCTAATCGGCGGCTCCTGCTGCTGTTCGGGCTTGATTTCGGGCTTGATGCAGCGCTTCTGTGATGCGAGCCAGCAGACTGTCTACAGGCGAATTCTCTTCGGCGAAGATGGGCCGGCCAAAAGCAACATGGATTCGAGCAAAAGGGCCGGGGATCAGGTAGCCATCCCATCGTTTGCGCTGGTAAGCCTGCCGTGTCCAGGCGCCAATGGGCACAATGGCTGCGGCTGATTTTTGAGCTAAAACGGCCACGCCTCGTTTGGGTTGATAAGCCGGGCCGTCGGGGCCGTCGGGGGCCAGCATGGTGTCGTAGCCTTTGTTCATGGCGCGGATGACGCGCAGCACAGCCCGCCCGGCCGCCACCGGGTTGCCTTGCATGTCTACCGCGTGCATTTTTGCCCCAATCTGTTCACCTAAACTCATGAGTGAATCGCCGCGTTCGTCACCGACGGTGATGATGCTGAAGCGGCTGGCGTCCTCAAACCGGTCGCCATACATGATGAAGGGCATGACCTGGCCGTGCCACATGGTCCACAAAACGGGGCGGCCGCTGGCGCGGGCCTGGGTCAGGTTGGCCTGGCCGATGAAATGCCAGCGAGCGGTGCGGGTAATGAAGCGATGGTAGGCGTATAAAGCGTTGCCCTCGAATTGACGCCAGCGGGCACCTATGTCTAATTTGGTCATAATGGTTTCTCGTAGTAATTGGCGGCGGCCTGAGCGGTGATGCGGTGGAGTTTGTCGGTGAGGGTGTGGGTAACGGCCGTTAAATCCTCATCCTTCTCCACCCACATCGGCTCCCCAATGGCCACCGATACCCGGCTGAACGGGTAAGGAATGGTGTAGTGGTCCCAACGGTTGAGCCGGTAGCCATTGCGGGCATACGCGCCCAGCGGCAAAATTGGCGCTTTGGCCTTTTGGGCGATGAAGGCCACGCCCGGTTTGATCACATAGGCCGGCCCATCTGGTCCGTCGGGTGTGATGTAACAGTCGCGTCCCTGTTTGACCCGGCGTACCAGGGTGGCTAATTGTCGGGCGGTGGCCATGTTGGCCTCGCCTTTCAAATCCATCGGGAACGGTTCGGTTCCCAAATGATTGGCGAATATCTGCAAGGCTTCGCCGCGCCAATCATCAGGCATGAGCAGGACGATGTTTTCCAGGTTGTAATGATTGGCGAAAAAGCCGACCAGCATCATGGTCATCCCATGCCAGGTGGCTAAAACCAGCGGCTGGTTGTTAGCTTGGGCGGCTTGCAATTGTTCCAATCCGCTGACTTGATAACGGCAGGTTTTGCGGACGATTTGGGACAGCCAGTAGAGGGAACGGCCGTTTAATTTATCGCGGTAGGCAGTCATGATTGAAGAGCTAGAGGAAGGATATCCCCTCTATCCTCTAGCTCAACCGCCGGTAGCCGGCTCGACCGAGTGCTAGACCCAGGTAGGTATTGTTCCAGAAGAACCAGGCGGTGAAGAAGGGGGTGACGATGAGAGAAAGGCCAAGCATGGAAAGGACAAGGGCACTCTTTTTTCGGCCGGAAAAGACCCAGTGGATGGAGGGGAAGGCGATGGTGCTGACCATGAGAAGGCTGACGAAAACAGCCAGAATGACGAAACTGTAGCTGGGCAAATATTCACCGGTCAGGGCCAGATCGGAGAGAACGGCCAGAGCCATGGTAGCGCCGCCAGTTGAAATGGTGAGGCCGACAGAATCAGTGTCACCGGTTTTTTTTGGCGGTAGTAGGTTGAACCGAGCCAACCGGAACGCACCGGCTAATGGGATGAGGATGATAAAGGGCCATGTCCATACGGCCGTTAACCCTTCCGCCTGTAAATGCATAAAAACCAACACGGCCGGCGCCGTTCCCAAACTGACCATATCGACTAATGAGTCTAATTGTAAGCCAAACTCTGAACCGGCCTTTAGTTTGCGGGCCATTGCCCCATCAAACAAATCCAGAATATAACTGGCCAGGATAAGGCCACCGGCAACCTCTAAGGAACCAGTGGCTGAGAGTAGAATTGAGATGATGCCGCAGGTGAGTGAGGCAAAGGTAATGCCGTTGGGAACAAGGTAACGATATTTGCTGTTCATGTCAGCCTCCGTTTTTTCGGTAATCGGTGGGCAGTAATCAGTCAACCGGATGCCGATTACTGATTACCGTTAACTTCTAGTTGAGCGATGGGTGTTAATCCACCTTCTATTTTATCACCAATCTTGACCAAAAGTTGCGCATTTGGGGGGAGAAATAAGTCCAGTCGGGAACTAAAGCGGATGAGACCAAAGCGCTGCCCGGTTTGCAGGGTGTCGCCGGGTTGGGCGTAGTTGACGCAGCGGCGGGCCAGGATGCCGGCAATTTGTTTGATGAGGACACGGCCGTACACCGATTCCGTCACCATCGCAATATATTCATTCACATCAGAAGCTTCTGGCTTAAACGCTTGCAAATATTGGCCGGGCTGATGATCGATAACTGTTACCTCACCGCCCAGCGGGACGCGCTGTACATGCACGTCGGTGACAGAGAGGAACATGCTGATGCGGATAATGTCTTCTTTCAGGTAATAATCTTCGTATTCGTGTATGATTTCCACCACTTCACCATCGCCGGGGCCGACGACGAGGCCGGGTTCATCGACCACTTTCCGATTCGGATCGCGGAAGAAGTAGAGGATGAGCAGCCACAAGGCCGTCGTTAGAAACAGGAAGATGCCTGTCGCCCAGTTTTGCCAGAGGAGCCAGAGGGTAACGGCCGTGCCCCACACAATCGTAAACACTGCAATCGTCACTCCGCCGCCCTGGGCAAACGGCCACCATCGATCTTTGCCATA
>JBNKZT010000009.1:0-39695 GCA_050301775.1 Promineifilaceae bacterium (SeqCode) | reverse complement strand
CTCGTAAGCCGGTTCGCTAACGACGCCTTTGGGGTCCAGCGCCAGCCAAGGGGCGCGTTTAGCCCGCAAAATATTCCAATGATGCAGGTCGCCGTGCAGCAGCACCGGTTCATCCTGGCTGGGCAGAAGGTCGTTGAAGAGGGATACGGCCGTTTCCACCAAATTCCGGGGAAAGGGACCAGTCCCGCCGTCAAATTCCTGGCGCAGCCGCTCCATCCCCCTGGCCCAATCGGCGACAGTGGGGAAGGGGTGATTGGGTGAGACCGGCCGCCACAACTGCCGCATGACCCCAGCGGCAATCGCTGTAGCGATTTCGTCTTCGGCGACCAGGCGCAGGGGAATGCCCGGCTGTAATCGTTCCAGCAGCAAAGCGCCGCACTCCGGATCGGCTTCCAGCAGGCGGGCGATGCCGCGCCCATCGTACAACCGCAGCGCCTCGATTTCACACAGCAGTTCCGGGTTGACGACGCCCAGCTTGAGGACGCAATCGCTGCCGTCAGCGCGGCTGGCCGGGACCACGAAGTTGTAGGACAAATTGGCAAATGGTGCGCCAACGGTCAGCGACCACCGCTTTTCGCAGTCGGCGATGAGGTTGGGCAGGTTCTTCAACCAGTCCGTACCCCTCTCGCCGTAACCTTCACGTATGGTTTGGGCAAATTTTTCAGGGATGAACATTGCTACAAAATCGTTTCCATCGCCTTTTATTCTTGCTACGAATTGTCACGGATTGTCACGGATTTGGACTCTCAATCAGTGCTAATTCGTGTAAATCTGTGGCAAAAATAGCGTTTGTAAATTTTTTTAAGGATACCCCAACTCATCCAGAATTTGGGTGGCGGCGGCAAAGGTAACGGCCGTCAACACTTCCCTTATCCCCATCGCCAACCCGCCAACTGGCTGACCGGGTTTCACAGCCAGCGCCAATTCACGGGCAACGGCCGTCCACGGGAAATCAGCGTCCGATTCGGGTACGTACAACACGTTGGCGCGGCTGTCCAGCTTCACGATGGCCGCTTCCGGCGGCGTCAGCAGCGTTTTGTCGCCGACGAACAAGCGGTATTGGACTTGCAAATGGGCCGTTTTGACGACGCGCAGTTTGCTTAAAAAGGCGGCCGATTGGTTGGCCAACCCTTCAGCTTGCAGGAGACGATCAATCAAAGAACGGCGGCCGGTGATTCGTTTCTGGAGTTCGGGGGACGAGGATTTCTGGCCGGTAACGATTTGTAATTCGACTGCCTGCGACAACGGCCGTACACCAAGAACAGTCCAAACCTGCACCAAATCGTTATCCGGCGGCAGCAAGTATGCTTCAATCCCGGCCAATTGAGCTGCTAAATCTGGCTGATCGGCCTGAAAAAGATGGGTTGGTTCCAGCAAAATGCGGCGCGGATTGGGGATAATCGGCAAACTGCGCAGCGGGGCCAATGTTTGCGGTTTGATTTTGCCCTGAGCCAGGCCCGCGTTCAAGTGCAGCAGGCAGTGGCGCACGATGGCTTGAGTCGGCCCGTCCAGCGGCCGGTCGCGCCATTGCTGGCTGATGTTGGTCAGGGACTGTACGATGTCGGCGGCCGCCGGTTCGTCGCGCACACCCAGCCAGCGGTGCAGCGCCCGGACGGATTGGCTCTCTGTCGGTTCGGCAATATGAACCCGTTCGCCCAAGAGGGCCATCACTTCCCGCGAAGCATAAACCTCGCCAGCGGGACGAAATGATCCATCCAGGCAGGCAACGAGCGGCAGGCGGCTCAACTGCTCTTGCAGTTCCTCATCATCCCGGAACTCGCCCAGCCGTTGGGCCAGAAGCTGCACCAACTGGTGGCGGGCATCGGACGGCAAATCGGGGTGCTGGGCCAGGACGCGGGGGAGTTCGGTCCGCACATAGGCGTCAAAGTCGAGTTCGCGCACGCCCAAGTCGTGCAAAAATTGGGGGCGGCCGCCCAGCGCGGCCACATCCACCAGGCCGGTTAGCTGTAAGGGGTCAGTAAAGCCGCCGGGAATGTATAGGTCGGTTAACGGCCGTAACTCCCCTCCCACCGGGCCAAGCGGCAGCCGGCCAATGTCGCGCTGCAATGCCGGATCATCGGCGAAAATTTCGATTTGCTGGGACTCGAACCAGCGGAAAAGCGCGGCTAAATCGAGCTGCCCCAGCCGCCAATCTGTTTCTAACTGGTCGGGCGGCGTCTCGGCCAGCCGTTCGACGGCCTGGCGCACGTTAAAGCGGGGCACAGCGTTGCCGGGAAAGCGGTCGGCGGCGATGGCGTCGTGGAGCCAATCCACATCGGGGAAAAGGGCCTGGGCTTCCGGCTGACCGCGATACACGCGATTGAGGCGAGCGAGAGCCATCGTGCGGGTCAGAACAAGGGCGCAGGGAGCCAGAGCAGCCAGCGCCGCTTCTTTTTCGGCCGGATGATGCAGCCGGTTAAAGAGCTTGTCCAGCAGCGACCACACTTTTTGCCAGTCCTCCAGGCGGCGCAAAATCGGCGGCGCTTCAAACAGCGGCGTGGGGCGGGTGAGGCCCAGTCGAATGAGCGCGGCGGCGATGTCGCCAACGGCCAGCGGCGGCGTGGCGATTTCCGGTTGGCGCATCAGGTTTTGGTACGGGATCAGATCGGGGTGGATGATGGGGATGTCCAGAGATGTCAGGAGAGTGGCGCTTGCTTCGTCCTCTGCCGTCCGTCCCAACAACCGTCCTTCGGCCGGTAAAACCCATTGATTTTGGGCAGTGAAGAGGATCGGTTTGGCGACAAATTGCGGTGCGACAGCATCCCAAAAAGTGGCAAAAACGGCCGGTAGTTCGCCCCGTCCGGCCAAATGGCGGGTGTCGGCCAGTTTTTGCAGCAGATGCCACAGGTCGGCCGCACCCAGTTGAGCGGGCAGTTGATCGAAATGGCGGGCGATGATGGCGGCAGCGCCTCGAATGATGGCTTGATTCCATTCGGCCTGGTAGCCGCTGGCAAAATGGATCCGTTTGCGGTCGGTGGTAGGGAAGAAATCAGCGCTGATGTGGAAAGGCAGCGGGGTCGTCGAGCTGGTGGGCAGAACGGCGTACAGCCGCCCCGGTTCACCAAGCGGAGCCAGCGGCAGCGCCAGTTGCACGCGGCTGTGTCGTTTGGCTTCGATTTGCCAGGGATAGCGGGTACGTAATTCTTCAGCGGCGGCAAAATCGCTGTCCAGCAGCAGCCAGACGGTTTCCTGCCCTGTTTCGTCGCGCAGGAGGAGATGAGTGTCGGATGTGATGCGTTCGATGCGTTTGAGGGGACGGCCGTTCCGCCACACTTCCAATCGTACCAATCGCTGCAAAAAGAGGGCGGCTCGTTCAATGGCTGCCGCCATCTCGGCGGCGAAATCGTCAAGCTGGCCGGGTTGGATGGCTTCGATTCTGAGGGCGCGGCGAATGGGGGAACGGCCGTCAAAGGCCCAGGGCAGGCGGAAAAGTGTACCGCTGATTTCAGTCTGGCGTTCTTGAATACGCTGGTCGGGCGGGGCGTCGGGGCGGATGGTCCAATGATGCCCACCAGAGAATATTTCCGGCGCGTCGGTCACCTGATAAACGGCGATGAAGCCCAGTCCAAACGCCCCGGTGACACCTGTTTCTTTCCGTTTGCCGCCGCTGGCAATGTTTTGCAGCCGCTCAAAATCAACCGGGCGAAAGACGCCATCGTTTTCCACAATGAGGGCCTCATCGGTGACGTCGAAGGTGAGCGTCGTGGCCGGTTTATCGCCAACCTGCGCGTCGTCCCCGTTTTGAATCAGTTCATAGGCCAGCGTGGCAATGCCGCCCAGGTCGCGCAGTTGGGCTTCCAAAAAGCCCAGGTAATTGACGTCTTGTGGTTTGTAGACGAATTCATCGCTGCTCATGGGTATCCTTTACTGCCTGAGGTTTGGGACACAAATTGAGATTGGAGACCGGAGATTGGCGCAGTCTCTAGTCTCCAGTCTCTTTTTATTCTCAATGATACACCGAAAGTACACAGTATTGGAAACATTGTCTAAAATAACATCATGCATCATTTCCCTTTTCACAAACGGCTTTATTACCGCTGGCTGGGCCTGGTTTATGGGTTTACTTATTGGACCAGCCATCATGTTTTTATTTTTCGCCTCAGCACCTGGGTGAAGTTGCTGGCTTTTGGGCCGCTGATGATTGTTTGGCGGCAAAACCGGAGCGTACCTGTCCTGGGATTGGCGCTGCTCCTGGGGTTGTGGGTGTTGTGGTTGTATTGGCGGGCGCGGCGTGTGGGCTATAAACGATTTGTGGTAGGGGATACGGCCGTTACCTCCACAACCGACCTCACCCCTATCACACCCAACCAACATGTCCCACTCAAAGCATCCGGCATCTTCGGCGTTTCCGACCGCGAGGAACAAATATTGATGCGGCCGGCCGAATATTGGCGGGTTCCTCTGGGTGAACATACCGTTATGGTTCAGCCGGAACCCGGCCGTTTTCTGTACCAGTTTTTTAATGCGACAAATCTACAAAACCTGCAAACTGGCTGGCTCATTTGTGGTTTGGTCCCCAGGTCCGTTTTGGCTGTCACCTTTTATTCAGCTTGGGGGAATAACCCATTAAGCTTGCGCGAACTGTACCAGGGAACAGATGACGAGAATCGTGAATCAAAACGACGCACGATTTATCTTCATTTTGCGAACGAGGGGGATGAAACGGCCGTACGCGATACCATCCTCCACGCCGCCCGTGAAAAACGTAAAGCATAAATGAAGACTAAGACGAGGTATAACTTTTTAGTCTCCAATCTCTAGCCTCAAAACGCTGCCAGTGCCTGCTTTAAGTCCTCAATCAACAATCGCACATCCTCAATCCCCACCGACAGCCGTACCAGGCTCTCGCTGACCCCGGCTTTGGCCCGATTCTCCGGGCTGAGGCCGACATGGGTGTTGGTGATGGGCTGATTGGCCAGACTGGTGACGCCGCCCAGGCTGGTGGCCAGTTTAATCGTTTTCAGGTTGTCCATGAATAACTTGGTCTGGTCAAAATCACCGTCTACTTCAAAACTAAGCATCCCGCCAAAGCCGGACATTTGCCGTCGGGCGATGGCGTGGTCGGGATGGTCAGGCAGTCCGGGATAGTTGACCGATTTGATTTTGGGATGAGCAGCTAAATATTCAGCTACTTTCAACGCATTTTCATTGTGTTTTTGGATGCGTAAGTCCAATGTTTGCAGCCCGCGCTGCGCCAGGAAAGCGCTCATCGGATCCATCACGCCGCCCAAAATTTTGCGGTAATGCCAGATTTTGTCGTACTGCGTTTGATGGCAGCAGACGATGCCAGCCGTGATGTCGTGATGGCCGCCGATGTATTTGGTGGCGCTGTGAATGACCACGTCCACGTCCCAATCGGCCGGATGCTGGTTGATGGGTGAGGCGAATGTCGAATCCAGCATGACGACGGCCCCTTGCGCGTGCCCGGCCTGAACTAACGGCGCCATGTCAACAACGCGCAGCATGGGATTGGTGGGCGATTCCAGATAGAGAATGTCACAGCCCTGATTGATTTCTTGCAGAAGCTGCCCGGTGTCCCAACAGTCGATGAAGGTTGTTTCGATTTGTAATTTTGGCAGTGTGTCGTTAAGGAACTCAAAAGTGCCGCCGTAAAGCTGCCGGGTAGCGACAATGCGGCTGCCGGCGGTGATGTTGGCCAGGATGGCGGTGGTTATGGCGGCCATACCGGAGCTAAAGCCAAGTGCATGTTCGTAGCCTTCCAGGCTGGCCAGCGCCGCTTCTACGGCAACGACGGAGGGGTTGTCCCAACGAGAGTAGATGTAGCCGCTGTGTTTTTGTACCACGTCGATGAGGTCGTCTGAGGTTTCAAAGTCGTAAGTGGCGGTTAAATGGACAGGGGTGATGACGGGTTTTCCTTTCATGGGCTGGTTTCCTGGGAGGGCGTGAAACGTGGTACGTGAAACGTGAGGGAAAATGCCTCGCGTTTCACGCATCATGTAAAGATATAGATTAGCTGGAAGGTGTTGCCGTTGGCGCTGGCGTTGCTTCCGGTGTTGCTTCTGGCGTTGCTGCGGCTTCTTCGGTGGTCGCGGCAGCGGCTTCATCCACGGCCGTTTCCCCCAACACCGCTTCTACATCCACACCAGGGTAGAGGCGGACGGTCAGGAAGGCATCCAGTTGGCTCCAGGCGTTTTCCAGATCGAGCACGGCCGTTTCCGGGTCATCGGGCAAGCTGTTAAAGGCCAGCGATAACCGGGTCTGCATCAAGTCCAGGACGGCAGCATCTTCCTCGGCGGCAGCGGCCAAAATCAGATCCATGATCCGCAAGGTTTGTTCCACTTCTGTCGTGGCCAGCCCGACATTGTCTTCCGCCAGATGGAGCCGGGCGCGGGCGATATGCTCCCATAGTTGGAAAAGGGCGACCGTCTGGCGCATCTCGGCCAGTTCGGCATCGGAAATGGCGGCGTCAGCAGCCGCATTGGCTTTTTCGGCTTCGGCGCGGATGTCGTCGATTTCACCACCCAGGCCGTCTAAACGGCCGTTACTGTCATTGATGTCGTTTTGTAAAGCAACAACGGCATCACTCAGGGCACTGGTTTCGGCGCTGGTGGCCGCCGCAGCCATATCTGTTTCCAGCGTAGCCAACTGTTCAGAGTGGCGGTTCAATGCGTCCGTGCCGTTCTCTTCCATCGTCGCCAACTGGCTTTCCAGATCAGTGATCGTCGCTTGCAGAGCGGCGATGCTGCCGGCCGCGTCTTCGGCTTTTACACTGGTCACATCATCGTTTAGCAGTTCGATGCGCTGCTTGTTGGCGTCAATGCGCTCGCCCAAACTGTTAAAGTTACGCTGTAATTCGGTTGTGCCATAATAAACAGCCCAGCCTACCCCGCCCAAGATGGCGACGATCAGCAGGGAAATAAAAGCGGTGCGAAAAATCCACCAAATCCGGCCGCCAAAACTGCGCTTGGTTTGTATGTTTGTCATCATTCTACTCCTGTGAAAATAATCCACAGATTACACAGATTTCGCAGATGGGCTTTTTTCAAAAGCTTCATAATCTGTGTAATCGGCGCAATCTGTGGATTTTAATTATTTATGGCTGCTGCCCCGGTGTGCTGGTTGGCAGGGGGATGGGTGTGGCTGTGGGGCGTGGTGTGCGGGTGGGTCGGCTGGTGGGCACGGCCGTTGCTGCGGTTCCCGTGTCGGTGGATGCGGTAGGCGTGGCTTCCAGGGTAGCTTCGGGTGTGGCCGTTTCGGGCACGGCCGTTGCTGTCCCGCCATCCAAATCAATCAACAAACCTCTTAGACCATCCAGAAAGGCGTCAAACGTTTCGGCGGCGGCGGCGACCGTCGTCAGCCGCTCATCCAGCGCGTTTGTGATGGCCTGCAACTCGGCGACGTTAGTGTTGGTCTGCCGCATCCCGGACATGATGTCTTGTAAGGACGAGTCGATTTCCTGCTGTTGGAGGAACAAGTCACCGGTGCGGGTGGCAACGTAACCCAGATTGGTATTGAGTTCGCTGTCGAGATTGTCAACGGTTTGTTCTAAATCGCTTTGTGATCGTTGGGTATCTTGGATTTCACTTTGCAAGCGCGTGTCGGCCTGGTTAAAGGAGAGTGTACCGTTGTTGAGCGCGGCCAGGATTGCCAGTGTCAGCAAGGCCCCCACAAATGCGCCCAATATCGAACCGAGTAAAATCTGCCCTAAAACACGACCCTGGGATGGCTGGGCGGCCGGTTGGGGAACCGCCGGTTGGAGAACCGGCTGTGGTTGTGGTTCAGGCGCAGGTTCAACTTTCATGGGTTCGTACAGCGGTGGCAGGTCGGCTGTGTCGTCTTCGTCAGATTTGGATTCTGCCTCCCATGTGATTGGTTCGGGCACGGCCGTATCTTCTGCTTCCGATTCCTCAATCTCTTCGACAACTTCTTCCATTACAGATTCGACGCGTTCCTCACTTGTTTCTTCCGCTGCGTCCGGTTCTTCTTCAGCATCCGTCACAAATTCGAACAGGTCCTCTTCAGCGACGGCTTCTTCTGTAACAACAGGTTCAGCTTTGGGTTGCAGCGTGATGTTGGGTACGCTGGCGGTTCGCTCCATCACCTCGACCGGTTCAACCGTGACCCACTCAGCAAATTCGCGCACCATGCGTTCAGAAATGCCGGGTACGGCCGCTAACTCAATCACTTCCTCAAATGGGTGTACCGTCTCCCGGTACTCAATAATGCGCCGGGCCAGATTTTCGGCAATGCCCGGAATTTGGGCTAATGTATCAACATCGGCCCGATTAATGTCAATTTTCGCCATTTCCTCATCCATGTTCTTCCTTCCTTTGTTAGCCAGAGTATCATACTCCTGCACTAACCTTGCGATTTATGCCAAAGCGCTTTCGTCGCCCGAATCGCGTACGAAAACACACGACGTATTAATCAAATCAATAATTTTCCGGTAAAAAGTCAGGTCCGAATTTAGAGGCAGACCAAATATATTCAAATCAGCCCGTGGCGCTTGCGTTAACGCTTCTGTGAACTGCCGTTGCTGCACAAACACCCCTGTATCTTTAGGCAGCCGGGATAAACTGGCGAGTCCATGTAAATAAATCTCGGCCTTCATGAGCGTTTCCGCATCGCCAACCGCCATGCACAAGTTGAGACGTCCTTTCCAGTTTTGGGCTAACTGAAAAGCCGCTAAAATAGCCAGATCGAGGTTGCTCTGCCGCAGGTCATGAGTCCAATCTGGACCTTGATCAGATACCCAGACATTGATAATCTGTTCCCGCCCCAATTCTAAAACAGGATGGCGGGCCAGCAAAACAATACCCATATTGTAAGCGGCCGTTTTGTCTACCAACGCCTGCATCTGCTCCAGATCGCTGTCAGGGCGCAAGTGTAAAAACAAGATATTAGGTCGAAAAAAGGTACTGCGCAATATTTGTGTCGCCGAACGGACACCATCCACAAAATTACCCTCTTCCAGCAGCGTTGTCTGGGCATAAATACCATCATCTAAAAATGCTTTGGTTAACAAGTCGAGATCATGAAAACGATTCCGTTCACCCGAAGGGTAAATTCCCAGCGTTTGCACAGCTCCCTGTGGTGCAGTTAAAGCCCACAAAAAACGATAACTCCCCGTTAAAGTGCCTACAGAATCGATGGGCGCCAACACCATCGGTTTCCAGGTGCGTTCTGAAGCATCCGGCATCCGGCTGGCTTTGTTGGCGGCCCAACCGGCGATAGAGATGAACAAGCCGCTGCGTACATCGCTTTGCAGTGTATCAAGATGACGGCGTACCAGGTATCCGTAAAGCGACAGCACCACAATGACGGCCACAATCGTGAAAGCTGGGTTTACCAGGAACATGACAAAGATAGACCCCACCAGTCCAATAAATGGGACAATACGAGGCACCTTAAATGTCGGCCGGAAACTAACGATTCCCAAAGATTGTTCGATGAGGACAACCACATTCAACATGGCGTAAGTAATCAAAAAAAACATGGTGATGATACCGGCTACTGCATCCAAACCACCGCTAGACAAGGCAATCAACAAGGCCAGCAAGGCAATGAAGCTCGTCGCAATCATCGCCGGGCGCGGCTCTCCCGCTTCTGTTTCACGGGCAAAGATACGGCTCATGGGCAAGACGTGGTGGACAGCTAACGCTTGCATGACCCGCGGTGCGGCCACCAAAGAACCCAGCGCTGAGGAAAAGGTAGCGCCCAACATGCCGGCTAAAATTGACCAGCCAAAGAATGCTTTGTCCACCATGATAGTCGTGTTATTTATAAGCTCATCCACGGAAGCCACCCGCGACAACCAGTAAGCCAGGAGCAAGTAAATGGCCAGCGTCAGACCGATAGCGGTCAGCATACCGGTGGGAATGCTTTGGCGTGGTTCACGTAACGCCCCGCTCAAACTGATGCCGGCCATGATGCCGGTAACGGCCGGGAAAAAGATGGCAAATGTTTGCCAGAAGTTGTGTTCGGTAAAGTTACCCCAGAAAACAGGCGCTTGGGTCAGCCCCGGCCGGTCGGCAATAGGAAAGCTGCCCAAAAATATGGCAAATAATGAAAACCCGACAATGGCTAAAATTACGAATTGAATGCGCGCTGCAAATTGGGCACTGATATAAGCAATGGCAAATACCAACATGAAAGCAATGATTGAAACGAGAAAGTATGAGTGATTGGGAAAGATGCGCAGCCAGCCTTCGGCAAAGGCCAAAATGTATAGAGCTACAGAGATGCCCTGAGCCAGGAACAAGGGGACGCCGACACTCCCCCCAACTTCTAATCCCAGCGATTGGGAGATGATGGCGAATGCCCCGCCAGCGCCGACGCGGGTATTGGTGACTATGGAGGAGACGGCCAACCCAGTGGTGATAGTTATAACATGGGCTAACAGGATGATGGCGATGGCGCCGCCCAAGCCAGCATTGCCCACAACCCATCCCAGGCGCAAATACATGATTGCGCCTAAAATGGTTAAGACTGTTGGAACAAATACGCCAGCAAATGTACCAAATTTTTCATCACTGTTTTGGGCACGGCCGTTTAACCAGCTAACGAATGATTGAATCATGATCGAACGAATACCTCCACAGGTTCAACCGAGTAATAAGTTGTTAACATAATACGGCAAATACCAGATTATTATAAAGCTTTTTGGCTGGCAAAATGGTAAATCTGACAGGATTATAAACTAAATTGTGGAGAAATCGGTAAAAGCGGCTCGTCTATGATGGGCTTCAATTGACAAACCGTTTTCTTATTTCTATACTGAACCAACTTTGAGCCAAAGGCAAGGAATATCTCCATGAGCGAAGTAATAGCACGACTGGTGGTCCAGCGTGGGCCAGAACCGGGTGCGTCGTTTGAATTGACAGAAGATGCTATCCGAATCGGCCGTACGGCCGATAACGATATTGTTATTGGGGTTCCCGAAATGTCGCGGCAGCATGCCCAGTTAGTGCGCCAGCCCGACGGATACGCGATTCAGGATTTGGGCAGCACCAACGGCACCTTTGTCAATTATCAGCGTGTGACCGGTCTGGTGATGCTGGGCCATGGTGATGTCATTGCCTTTGGCGATGCGGTTGCTGTTGCTTATTGGGATGAATCGGCAACGGACAGCCAGCCAATACCGCCACCTGTTATTCGGGAACAGCGCCCGGCAGCCTCGCCTGCGCCCAGGCCGATTGCCGCCCGCCCGCCACAGCTATCATCCGCATTGGCCGAACCAGTTGTTGACGCTTCGCCCGAACTGCCGCCATTAACGGCTGAAGCATACGCGGCGCAGTCGGCCGCAAGGCGGCGGCGTATCATCATTGGCTGTGGGGCGGGTTTTGTGCTCCTCATTTGTTTGTGCCTGGGGGGGGTAATTTTCCTCGATGGGTATCAGCAAGGTCGATTGTTGTATTGCGGCGGTTTACGGCCGTTCTGGGAACTCATCCTCGGTCCTTTCGGTTTCAATCCGGCCTGTACCTGAAAATCATAAAGTGTGCCCACAATTTGTGACCCCCCTGTATATGCGGTGTCTAAACACCCATAAGGACACATTTGTGATGGCAATTACAAACCACATCGCACCTGAATTATTGAGACATTTTGCCAACGGCCGTTTAAGTTCGGCTGGTTCAGAATTGGTCCTGCGCCATCTGGCTGTTTGTGACTTTTGCCTGGAGTTAGCCAATGCGTTTTGGCTGGCGGAGCCGGAAAACCGGTTAGCGGCTTTCCCACCTGAGGTTGGGCCACGTTTAGGGCGGGTTGTCAAACAAGAGATTCAGCGCTTGAAAAAAGCAAGTTATTGAACAGCAAACTTCAATTTAGCCATTCAGCGAAAAATGTATCCAACGATTGACCGGCGGCCTGTTCCATAACGCTTTGGAACTCGCTGTCGCTGGCTGTGCCGCCGCCAAATTGTTGAAAATAGCTGCGCAGTCCGGCAAAAAAAGCCTCATCCCCCATTTCCTGACGCAGCGCATGAACCAGGGCCGCCCCTTCAAAATACGTGTTGAAGCCCAGGAGATATTCGGGCGGAGGATTGCCCAATGGATATTGGGGATCGTTTTCGGCAGCGGCCGCCAACGCCCCGGCCACTTCCAAATCCAGCCCTTCCGGATCACCACGATTCTCCCACATCATGGTCACGTAGGTAGCGAAGCCCTCTTTGCGCCACATTTCCTGCCAGGAATCGAGGCTGACCCAGTTACCAAACCACATGTGGGCCATCTCGTGAACGGCCGTTCGCTGTCCCGTCATGCCTGAAGAGAGCAGCACCATCGTTTGTGTCTCCATGGATGCGCCGGGCACATCGGCGGCAACGTAGCCAAATTCCTCAAACGGGTACGGGCCAAAAAGCTGGCTCATCCAGTCAATTGCTTCGCCGGTAACGGCCACTGCCGTTTCAAATTCTTCCCGCGATTCGGCAAAAGTATAATGGCGCAGGGGAATACCGCCGGACGAAACGGCGTCGATGCGCTCATATGGCCCCACAGCAACCAGCGCCAAATAGGTGGCCATCGGGTAATTGTGTTCCCAGATGAAGGTGCTGGTTGTGTCGTTGGTTTCGGTGGTAAGGAGATGGCCATTGGCGACGGCCGTTAACCCAGCCGGAACCGTCAGTTCAAAGCGAAACAGGGCCTTGTCCCGTGGATGGTCGTTGGCCGGAAACCAGTAGCGCGCCCCATCCGGCTCGGAAATTGCATAGAGGGAACGGCCGTCCACGAATTGCAGTCCCAACGATTCCGAAAACCCCACGTAAGGCGATTGCTCGCGCACGGGTGAACCGCTGTAACTGATACTCATTTCAAAAGCAGTTCCGGCATCCAGCGGCTGGGGCAGAGTGATGAATAGTTTGCCATTATCGCGTTGGTGGGGAACGGCCGTGCCGTTTACACTGACTTGTCCAATCTCAAAACCGATAAAATCGAGTGAAAGCCGGGCCAGTTGGTTAATGGTTGCCAGTGCCTGAATGCGTGTCGTCCCCTGCGCTCGCGGCGAAGCTGGATCAAGCGTCAACTGCAGAATGTACTGCTGCACGTCGTAGCCGGTGCTGCCCAGTTCAGGAATGTAGGGATCGCCCAGCGACGGGCTGGCGGCGGCTTCGACAGCGGTGATGGGTTGGGGCTGAGGGGCGGCGGCAGCGGCAGCCAGCGTGGGGGTTGGCGCGGTCAAAAGTGTGTTTTCGTCGGGTACAATTGGGGTGGGCGGTACGGCCGTTTCCGCCCCAGCGCAGGCCGCCAATAAGACAATCAGCCCAATCAGATGAATTTTTGCTTTGAACGCTTGCATTCTATCCCTCAAAAAACGATACTATTCATTGTTCGTCATCAGCCATCCGTCACCGATGATGAACACGATCATGATTAAAAAGCGGAGATGAGCGGATTTTGGGGTTTTCCCAGATTCTTATTCCCCCAATCCCCGCTATCAAAGGAGCGATTTTGTCCGACAAGCCTATCCTGCGTCCATTAGATTTTCAACCAGTTAGCCATATGGGGCAACAAATGTGGCTGCTGCGCGATCCTTTGCAGTTATCGCCCCAGCAGCTTATCGTACCCCAAGGGCTGGCGCAAATGCTCATGTTTCTGGATGGCTGCCGTACCCGGCAGCAGATTCACGATGCGTTTTGCCACCTCGTTGGTGAGCCGTTGGAGTTTGAGATTGTCAACAATGCGCTCGATCAGTTGGATGATGCGCTTTTATTGGATAATCAGCACTCACAAGCGGCCCAGCAGGCGCTTTTGAACGCGTACCGTGCCCAGCCAAACCGCCCGCCAGCCCTGGCCGATTTAAGTTATCCCGGCGATCCGGCGGAGTTGGCCCAACTTTTTCAGACCTATGGCGATGGTGATGATTTGAACGGCTGGCCGCCGTGGCACGGCCGTGCCCTCATTTCGCCTCATATCGACTACCAGCGGGGTGGGCCGGTATATGCCAAAGTGTGGCGGCGGGCGGAAACGGCCGTGCTCGAAGCCGACCTCGTTCTCATTTTTGGCACCGATCACAACGGTGGCTACGGCACAGTAACTCTCACCCGTCAGCCCTACGCCACGCCTTACGGCGTTTTGCCCACCGATTTGGCACTCATTGATGAATTGGCGGCGGCGATTGGGCCAGAAAATGCCTATGGCGAAGAACTGCACCACCGCACCGAGCATTCGGTGGAGCTGTCTGCCGTCTGGCTGCATCACATCTACCATCAGGCCGGCGTGGCCCCTAAACCGATGGTTCCCATCCTGTGCGGCTCCTTCCATCATTTTGTGACCAATGGCCGCCACCCGGATGAGGATGATTTGTTGAATACGGCCGTGTCCACCCTGCGCCGTGCCACCGCCGGTAAAAAAGTATTGGCCGTTGCTTCCGTCGATCTGGCCCACGTTGGCCCCAACTTTGGCGACGAATTTTTGATGAACAACCCCCGGCGTAAAAAGCTGCGGCAGGAAGACGACCAACTCATCCAGGCGGTTTTGCAGGGAGATGCGGCCGATTTTTATGACCAAATTGCCGCCATCCAGGATCGCAACCGTATTTGTGGCTTCTCCTCCATCCACACCATGCTGCGTTTTTTGGGGCCGGTAAACGGCCGTCAAATTGCCTACGACCATTGCCCCGCCGATCCGCAAGACACATCCCTCGTTTCTATCTGCGGCCTGCTGCTCGAATGATTTACGATTTGTGATTAACGATTTACGATTGAATATCTACCGATTTCAATCGTAAATCTTCAATCGTGAATCTTCAATCTCCCCTCCCTTTGTTGACCAATTACAACAAAACCCTTGACATTGCTTATGTTTTGTTGTATTGTTACAACAAATATAAATGTTGTAGTATCCCGCATTATAGTATTGTGTCTCGAATTTATGACCAAAGTCGATTTGTTAGAAAATTACGCTGGTGTTGCCGAAATCAGCAAACGCCTGAATATTCACCCGGAGTCGGTGCGGCGACTCATTCGTCAGGGTAAACTGCCGGCGATTAAGTTTGGCAACAAGTGGCTGGTCGAAAAAGCCACACTGGATCAATATGCAAGCCGTTATGATCCACGTCCAGGGAACAAAGCAACACTTTTGTAAGGGATGAGGTTTGAGTGATGAGGGCTGAGTATTAACGCCTCATCACTTTTCACTCAATCCTCAGTCCTAATTGTAAGAGGGTAGAGATATGCAAAGAGCGCCTGAGTTAGAAAATATTGCTTGTATTCGCGTCGCTGGAGTCGGTGGTGGCGGCTGTAACGCCGTGAACCGCATGATTAAAGAGGGCGTGAACGGCGTCGATTTTATTGCCGTCAATACGGATAACCAGGCATTATTGCTGTCGGATGCCCCCACTCGTGTGCGCATCGGCGAAAAACTGACCCGTGGCCTGGGCGCTGGCGGTAATCCGGAGTATGGCGAAAAAGCGGCGACGGAATCGCTGGAAGATTTGCATGAGGTGTTAAACGGTTCGGATATGGTGTTTATTACCGCCGGAATGGGCGGCGGCACCGGTACCGGCGCGGCGCCAATTGTGGCTCATGTTGCTCGCGAAGAAGGGGCGTTGACGATTGGTGTGGTAACACGGCCGTTCATGTTCGAAGGCAGTCAACGTACCCGTTCCGCCGAAGATGGCATTGAAAAACTCAAGGAACAAGTCGATACCCTTATCGTCATTCCCAATGACCGCCTGTTGGAGATAACCGACCGGCGCGTATCGTTAACCGAATCATTCAGCATGGCCGACGACGTGCTGCGTCAGGGCATTCAGGGCATCAGCGAACTTATCACCGTGCCCGGCCTCATCAACCTGGATTTTGCCGATGTAAAAACCATTATGTCGCAAGGCGGCGCGGCTTTGATGGCCGTGGGCCGGGGTGAAGGCGATGACCGCGCCCGCATTGCCGCCGAACAAGCCATTAGTTCTCGCCTGCTGGACGTGACGATTGACGGCGCGCGCGGCATTTTGTTTAATGTGACCGGCGGGCCGAACATGAGCCTGTACGAGGTCAATCAAGCCGCGGCCATTATCCGCGAAACGGCCCATCCCGACGCCAACCTCATCTTTGGTGCGGTTGTGGATGAGACGATGGGTGATGAGATGCGAATTACCGTGGTGGCCACGGGTTTTGAACGCACGCCGGCGCGCCGCCAGATGCTGAATCAGCGCCCGGAACGGCCGTCCGTTTCAGTTGATGCCGTACCGACTGCACCGCCGGCGCAATCAATGGGGACGCCTCAGGGCGACCCGGTACGTGAACGCGAAACGGTTCAGCCCAAATTCGCGCCGAATAATTTAGATATACCTGCATTTTTACGCCGCCGCTAGGTAAACCGCGGAGAGTTTTTTTACGAAAAATGCGCCGCTTCTCTGCGTTTTACTCAGGGAAAGCGGGAGAACCATTGTTTCATTAATTCAAAGAACTTTCCTGCTTTCACCTAACACCTGCTTTGTTTTAGTCATGAGTGACTCCTTTGCTCATGGCGACATCCCCTCTGCCCGCTCCCCCTATTCCATGAGAATAGGGGGAGCAGTTTTTTTATGTTTCATGTGTCACGTTTCATGTATCACGTGATACACTTTCTCCATGTCTCGCAAACTGAAAGAGCATAAGATGGTTTACACGGCCGAAGTGGCCAAAGCGGCGGCGACCGATGTGACGCATTTTCTGGAAACATTCTGGCGGCAAACGGTGGCGGTGCATAATGTGGAAGCGGATAAAGCGTTCCAACCGTATGATGTGGATTTGTTGTGGACGGTGGCGGATGGACACGGCCGTCTCCGCACCATTCCCATCGAAATCAAAGGCGACCGTTACCACAACACCGGCAATTTCTTTTTTGAAACGATTAGTAACGAGGCCAAGGGGACGCCGGGCTGTTTTATGTACACGGGGGCCAAGTGGCTGTTTTATTACTTTGTGGGCAACGGCCGTCTCTACTGCCTGCCGATGGATAAAATCCGACCCTGGTTTCATGAAAACATGGACCGCTTTGAAGAGCGCCGCACCAGCACGCCAGTCGGCGGCGAATCCTACGTCACTGTGGGCCGTTTAGTGCCTATCGAAACAGTTTTGGCGGAAGTGGATGGGGTGCTGCAATACGAAAAACAGGCTGATGTCTGGGTTAAAATCGAGTCTTGACATATTTATGTCACAGTTATATGCTTTGATGTATGAGAACGACAATTCGACTTAATGAACAGTTGTTAACTGAAACCAAAAAATATGCTGTGGCGACGGGGCAGTCAATGACGGCCGTTATTGAAGATGCGTTACGTCAAATGTTAAACAAGCAAAAGCAATTGGCCGAACGCTCACCAGTTTACTTGACAACGGTTGATGGCAATGGCCTCCAGCCAGGCGTTGATCTGGATGATTCCGTCGCACTGCTTGAACTAATGGAAGCCGATGATACTCTTTGATGTCAATATCCTGGTTTATGCCCATCGTGCCGATGCGCCCAATCACACCGCTTATCGCCAATGGTTGGAGAATGTTATCAATAGTGACCAGGCATACGGCATGGCCGATATTGTGTTGAGCGGCTTTTTACGAATTGTGACGCATCCTCGCGTTTTTAACCCGCCTAGCGAGATGAAAGCGGCGCTTGCTTTTACGCAGGAAGTTCGCCATCAGCCTAATTGCACCATCATTGCGCCAGGAGCCAGACATTGGGAAATATTTACACGACTGTGCCAAATAGCAGGTGTAAAGGGTAACCTGGTTCCCGATGCGTATTTAGCCGCATTGGCAATCGAATCGGGCAGTGAATGGATAACGACGGATGGCGATTTCGCCCGTTTCCCTGGCCTGAAGTGGCGACGGCCGTTCACCTAATCCCTGTAGGAAAGAAATCCACCTTCTCCAATGCCGCCAATTGCTTGTGAAACGCCATGTCCGGCCAGGCCAGGGCGCGGGCCAGATACCGCCGCAGGCGTTCGTTAGCCGGCAGGCCGTTGATGTGCCAGCCGGTGATGTCCTGCCCGTTGGCTTTCCGCACACCGGCATCCAAAAGAATCGCCAGCCAAAAGACGGGAAGAATTGCCAGATACAAATGGCAGCGCTCCTGAATTGTAGGGTCAAGCGGAGTGCGCGCTGCCAGAAAGGGTGTAAAAAATGGCTGCCAGCCGTCCATCTCCAATAGATCTTCCTGATTGACGTGAGTGATTAAATCGGCCAGATCGCGGGCCGGATCATGCAGGCCGCTGTCCTCCCAATCGACTAATCCCAGCCGGCCATCCGGCCGCCGGATAACGTTGGCAAAACGATTATCCAACCGGCAAAAGCTGCGGATGGAGGGATATTCGGTTAATTCCTGGGCTGCCGTCCGAAACTGGGCCAGTAAATCGAAGCAGGCGGCGGCGGCGTACTGCCCGGCGGGGAAGGCTGCGGCCGTCCACGCTGCATACCTCACAAAACTGTCACGAAACCGGGATTCGAGCGCTGTCAGCGGCACGTCGCGGGCCAACCCCACACTTTCGGTGGGAATGGCGTGCATTTTGGCAAAGAGTTGGGCTAACTGGGCCAGTTCGTGGGGCAACGGCCGTTTCCGATCCCACATCTCCCCATCCATGAACTCATAAACGACGATAGGCCCGATTTCCGAATCGTAAAAAACAGGGCGGGGCGCGATGTCCAGCGGCTCCAGCAGTTGCAAAGCCCGAAATTCGCGGGCGGGCGCATCCGGCTCCTCCTCTGGTTTAAGGAACTCTTTGGCGATGAGGTGACGGCCGTTTACCCACACGTCATACAACCGGTTACTCTGGAACGTGAGCGGCGGCCGGACAGAAATTTGGGCCGTATTCTGTCCAGCCGCCTGCTCAACGACGTGCTTCAAAGCGTTTTGCGTGTCGTCGTTAATTTTAGGGCAACCAGACATCAAACTGCGGTAGCATGTTGTTGGCTGTGGCCAGCAGCCTGGTCTCGCCATCCAGGTTATTGCCGGTTAGGTTCCAGTCGTCGCCGCTGTTGGCGGCGGTGATGAAGGTTGACGGGTTGAGCCACTGCATCACGGCCGTTCCCCCCTCAATCTCCAATTTTACCGGCGGCACGTCCACCTGGCCGATTCCCACGCTGGCAGCACCAGCGTAGAGGAAATGTTTGCCATCGGGGCTCCAGCCGTAGAGAGCAAGTTGAGCATTGCTGGTGTAGGGGGCGGCGTTACGGCCGTTGCCATCGGCCAAAACCAGCACCGGCGGCGGGTTGGCCGGATCCATCACCCGCTGTACGTAAGCCAGTTGACTACCGTCCGGTGACCACTGCACCGGATCGAAGAGGGTGTTACCGGGCAGTGCCGCCATTCCCTCCGCTTCGCCGCTGGCCGGAATGCGCCACAGCGCTGTTTCCGATTCCGTGCTCCAGGGATTGGCGTCGGGGATGGCGACGTAAGCGCTGCCATCGGCTGACCACTGGGCCTGAGGGTAATAGATGTACTCGCTGGCCGTGTTGATGAAGTCAAACTCAACAACGGTCTCTGCTTCGGTTCCGTCCAGATTGGCGCGCACAATGGCGTCTTGCTGGCTCAGAATGACCTGATTGCCGGCCGACAGCGCAAATGTGCCGCCCCCTTGCCCCGCTTCAAACCGTTCTATCACCGTGCCGTCCAGCCCCACCGTCCACAAATCGACTCGTTCCCCTGCGCCCGGCCCGGCCAGGTTGAGGAAATAGGTGTTGAAGACCAGTCCCAGGCTGTTGTTGAGCCATTCGACTTGACCGATGAGAACGGCCGTGTCCGCTTCAACCGTCACCGGCAGTTCGGCGGCGTCTACCAGTAATTGGTCTTCGCCGTCGGCCAGGGTGACGACGTGCAGCGTATTGGCTCCGCTGCCGCCGGCGATGTAGGCGATTTTACGGCCGTCGGGTGAAATTAACGGCCGTTCCACGTTAGCCCCTTCTACCAACTGCACCGCTTCTTCAGCCTCCGGTGGTTCCTGGCTCATATCCAGCGTGACCAGCCACAAACCATCATCGTCGGCGTAAGTGAGCCATCCATTGGCGACGATACTGGTCCCGGCTTCAGGCAAATCGACCGGCGTCGTGGGGGAAGGAATGGGCGTCGGTGTGGGGGGAACGGCCGCTACCGGCACACCCGCCCCATTTGTCACTTTCGTATATTGTGTCCCGCCGGACACCCAACACGATATCCCATCAGAGCGGCCTGGACACGTAATCTTCCACCAGCCGCTTGCCGGATCGCGCCCCAGCACCTGCGCCGTCTCGCCGCCAAAGAGGAAGCCATCCCGGTTGTACTGCACGCTGGGGCCGGTACGGATATTCACATCCACCAACGCTTCCAGCAGTGGGCTGCCGTTTGCATCTACCAACGGAATAGCAGTGGCCCCGCCGGGTAACGTGGCGGTTGGGGCGATGTCTAATACGATCGGGGGCGGTGGTGTGCCATCAGTCACTGAAACCGGTGGCGGGGGCAGGGTCAGGCCCGGTTCCGGGCTGCCGGCAAAGGCGTTGCAAGCCAAAGATGATAGAATAAGAACTGAAATGGCAAACCAAAAGATTCGTTGACGGGACATATTCCCTCCTGGGAAGATGATAACATGCAGGGTTAAACGAGTGATTGGGTCATAAATCTGGATAATCCGCCCACTGCCTGCAAATGATGTTTGATTATAAAATAGACTAATCATAAACGGCACGGCCTGCGGGATGAAAAGTGGACACATCCCCTACGGGTCGCCTCCGTTCACCTCCATTATAAACTGAATTATGAACAAACCGGCAAACTTGCAAACCGGCAAACTTGCCACTTTGAGGTCTTATGAGCTTTCGACGGTTTTTACAACAGGTAGCCGCCAGCGGCGACCTGGTAACGATTGATAAGATGGTAGACACGACGTTTGAACTGGCCAACGTCGCCCATGCGCTGGAGGGGCGGCCGGTTTTGTTCAACCAGATTAAAGATTATCCAGGCTGGCGGATTTGTGCCGGGCCGTGCTCGGATCGTAAGTATTTCAGTATGGATTTAGACGTGCCATTGGCCGATTTGACGCAGCATCTGGCTCAAGCACTGGACAATCCGCAGCTGCCGCCCATTGTTGAAAGTGGGCCATGTCAGGAAGTGGTGGTTGAAGATGTGAATTTAACCCAACTGCCGATTTTGCTCCATTTGCCGCAGGATGCTGGCCATTACATTGCCAGCGCGGTGGTGATTACGAAGGATGTAGAATACGGCCGTAACATGTGCTACCATCGCCTCCTTCGCCTGGACAAAACCCACTTCGCCGCCCGCATCATTGAACGGCGCGGTACCTACAACGCCATGCAAAAAGTAGACGGCGATCTGCCCATCGCCATCTGCATCGGCGTGTCACTGGCGACCCATCTGGCCGCCTCCATGTCGCCGCCGCCGGGCGTGGATGAGCTGTCCGTGGCCCACGCTCTCAAACCGACGCCGTTGGTCAAGTGCCGCACCAACGACCTGGAAGTACCGGCCGACGCCGAAATTGTCCTGGAAGGGCGCATCACCCGGCGCACGACCAGCGAAGGGCCGTTCATGGATTTGACGGAAACGATGGACATCGTGCGCGACCAGCCGGTCATCGAGATCGACCTGATGACCCATCGCCGCAACCCCATCTTCCATGCCCTGCTGCCCGGCGGCCTGGAGCACAAGCTGCTCATGGGCATGCCGCGCGAACCGACTATTTTTGCCGAGGTGAACAAAGTCACTCACTGTACGGGAGCCATCATTACCCCTGGGGGCGCGTCCTGGCTGCACGCGGTGGTGCAGATTGAAAAGCAGGGGGAAGGTGACGGCCGTTTAGCCATCGAGGCCGCCTTCAAAGGACACGGTTCCCTTAAACACGTCTGGGTCGTCGATACCGACGTGGATATTCACGATCCGACCCAGGTCGAATGGGCCTTCGCCACCCGCTTTCAGGCCGACAAAGATATGGTTATCATGGAACAAATGCCCGGCAGTTCCCTGGATCCATCCGGTATACACGCCCCCGGCCAAAAAAGCCTGACTGCCAAAGCCGGCTTCGACTGCACCATCCCCCGGGGCGCAGATAAAAGCAAATTTGAGAAAGGGCAGTACGGCTCCGTGAATCTGGACGATTATTTACCAAATGATGCGTGAAACGTGAACCATGAAACGTGACACATTTGACAAGGACTTTCACTTATGGAATTCATCCGTCTGGCTCAAGAAACCACAAGTTTGATTGATCTGGAATTAGGGTTCGTCATCCTGCTATCGATTGCTGCGGTTGTAGCGATTATCAATCAGCGTATCCGCATGCCGTATACGGTAGCGCTGGTTGTTGTCGGCTTGCTCCTTTCCTTCTTCCCTAACTTTCTCCATTTCAGTGTTAGCAGCGACTTGATTCTGGCTATTTTGGTACCGCCTTTATTATTTGAAGCCACATTGCAGATTAAGTGGGAGGGATTAAAAGCCGATCTGGTTCCGATTTTGCTGCTGGCTGTTGGCGGCACGTTGATTAGTACATTTATTGTTGGTGGGATTGCGGTGCAGGTGTTGGATATTCCGTTTACGGCCGCAATCGCGTTTGGGGCACTTATTTCGGCGACAGACCCGGTGGCTGTCATTGCTTTTTTTCGCAGTCTGGGCGTTAGCAAGCGGCTTTCAATATTGGTCGAAGGGGAAAGCTTGTTTAACGATGGTGTCGCCATTGTGTTGTTTGGCCTGGCAATTACGGCCGCGTCTGTCGGGGGTGCCGCTGATGGGTTTGTTTTGAGTGATGCGGTTGTTGAGTTCCTTCGCGTGGCTTTGGGCGGATTGGGCATTGGTTTGGGGTTGGGTTTTGCTGTTTCTTACCTCATCCTCAAAAATGTGGATAATGCCATGATCGAAACGGCGACCAGTGTGGCCCTGGCTTTTGGCGCGTTTGTGATTGCTGAAGAATTACATTTGAGCGGTATTTTGGCTGTCGTGGCCGCTGGCTTGATGGTGGGCAATATTGGTATGCAAAACACGTCGCCTACGACCAAGTTAACATTGGAAAACTTTTGGGAATTTCTGGCATTTGCGGTGAACTCGCTGGTCTTTTTGGTCATTGGCCTGGAAATTGTGATCGAGCAGTTATTTGTCTGGGTGGTGCCTATCATTGTGGCGGTGGTGGCGATTTTGTTGAGTCGGGCCGTGGTAGTGTACAGTTTGACTTGGCTGCACAGCCGTATCAATCGTGAAGGACGTATCCCGCAATCATACCGGCATGTGATGTATTGGGGCGGTCTGCGCGGCGCTATCAGTCTGGCGCTGGCCTTGACGCTGACCGGCGACGTGTTTAGCGCCCGAATTGACCAGGAACTGCGAGTAATGACCTTTGGTGTGGTGTTGTTTACCCTGTTAGTTCAGGGCACAACTATTGAGAAATTGATTCGTCATTTGAAACTGGCCGAAAAACCACCGCAAAAAATGGAACTGCAGCGACGCCAGGCGATGCTGTACGCCAAAATGACAGGACAAAAAGAGCTGGAGCGGATGCGGGATGAAGGCATTTTATTCCGCGACGTGTCAGAGGCGATGGATGCCGTGTATGATGCCGAAATTGCCCACCATAAAGCGGCGCTGCGAGAGCATTTACAATCGTACCCGGAGTTAGAACAAGATATGTATTTGCAGGCGCGCGCTGATGTGATCAAGTCGGAACGGAATGCGTATGGGGATGCGGCCCGGCGTGGTTTTATTTCGGATGAGATGTATGAGGAATTGATCGAGAAAGCAGACAAGCGGCTGGCAGCGCTGGAATTGATTAAGGAAAATCAGCGGTGGCGGGTGGAATCGCTGCCCGCAAAAGTCGAAAAAGAGGAAGGATAAAATGGGCTGTATTGTTTGTGCAACACGCGGTGGGGAAGGCAGCCGTGCAGTTCAACTGGCGGCGATTGAGCGGGCCAAGCAGTCGGGGAAAGATTTGGTATTCTTGTTTGTGGCCGATTCAGCGATGCAGGAACGGGTTGAGGAAACATTGCATACGGCCGTTCGCAATGAACTAATCTGGATGGGCAATGTAATGCTGCAAATTGCCAAGCTGCGAGCCGGCGCACGGGATATCGATGTGCGCTTAAAGGTTAGAGTTGGCCAGGTCCGTGAAGAGATCGAACAATTTTTACAGGAATCACAGGCTGAGTTGCTGCTGCTGGGTGCGCCGCGGGGGACAACGGCGACGGTATTTGGCGATGATGCCATCGAGCAGTTTGCTAGAACAATTCAAACAGACACGGGCATTCAGGTTGAAGTGATTCGACCTGAGGAAGCGGGATATTTAACACGCATTCCTCGTTTGGATAGTTGATTATGATTGAAACTGTTCGCGACACATTACAACTTTACCTGAATCTGCACCCGGAGATGCAAACCAGACTGCTAAATTCGCTGGTCATCATTTTTGTCCTGGCGATTTTGCGCCTGATTTTGCTATGGGTAGTGAATCGCCAACTGCGGCAGGATACGCGGGCGCTCTACAATTGGCGCAAGGCCGTGGAATATTTTGTTGTCTTTTTAGGCATTCTCTTGATCGGACGATTATGGCTGGAAGGAGTGCAGTCGCTGGCAACCTATTTAGGGCTGGTGTCAGCCGGTATCGCAATTGCCCTGCAAGATTTGATTGTTAATTTTGCCGGATGGGGGTTTATTATCTGGCGACGGCCGTTTACCGTCGGTGATCGCATCGAAATTAAGGGCCAGGCCGGAGACGTGATCGACATCCGTATTTTCGCCTTCAGCCTGTTAGAAATTGGGGCGCGTATCGACGCGGAACAAAGCACAGGCCGCGTCGTCCACATTCCCAACGGCACGGTGTTTCGTGAAACGGTGGCCAATTTTAGCCACGGCCTGCCTTACATTTGGAACGAAATCCCGGTGCTGGTAACGTTTGAGAGCAATTGGGAAAAAGCAAAAGCCATCATTACCCAGGTCGTGAATCAGTACGCACCAGAGGTAGGCGAAGAGGCCCAAGCCTACGGCCGTAAAGCTGGCAAACGATTCGTTATCTCGTATGGCAATGTGTCCCCTGCCGTTTACACCAAAGTCGAAGGCAGCGGCGTCCTGCTCACCATGCGTTATCTGGTTAACCCGCGCCAGCGCCGCAACAGCGAGCAGCAAATTTGGGAAGCGATTCTGCGCGCCTTCGCCCAACACGACGATATCGACTTTGCTTACGAAACCTTCCGCGAATACAACAATTGGCGCGAGGGTAAACCGGCTATGACCCGCCAGCGGCAGCGGCTGGAACAAACTGGAGTAATTAAGATTGAGCAGCGAGATGATTGAGCGTATTCAACTGGCATTTTCTACATCGATTTGGTGGAGTTATGCCCTGCGTGTCGCCGTTTTTTACCTGGCGGCCTGGGTTGTTCACCGTTTTTCCGGACGCATTGCCCGGCTGGTTTACCTGGATCGTTTCTCGCCGGAGCAACGCCGTTCGCGCCCGGAGCGATTGGCGACGCTGCGCGGCCTGGTGGCCAGCGCCATTACTTTTCTGGCTTTTGCCATTGCGACATTTGCCAGCCTTTCTCTGGCGGTGGAGACGGATACGTTGATTTGGATGGTGGGTTTGTTTAGTGCGGCGTTTGGTTTGGGAGCACGGCCGTTACTCAGCGACTTTCTCACCGGCATCAGCTTTATGTTTGAGGATACCTTCGACGTCGGCGAAAAAGTAGAACTGATGGGCATGAGCGGCGGCCCGGTGGAAGGCGTGATTGAAGCCGTCAATTTGCGGACAACCCATATGCGCGCGCCCACCGGAGAACTGTTCACCGTGCCCAATGGCGAAGTGCGGGTTGTGCGCAATTTTAGCCGCGGCCGTTTTTCAATGGCTCATATCAAACTTAAAACGTCGGCCGATGATTTGCCTCAGGCTCTGACTTTGCTGGAAGAATTAGGTAAAGAAGCTGTCGTGCTTTTACCCAACTTATTGGAACCCTGGCAGGTCATCAGCGAATCGGGCACCATCGGCCAGCAAGCTGAACTGACTCTTGTCACTAAAACAAAATTCGGCAAAGCGGCCGATATGCTGCCGCGCTTGCTGGCGCTTGTTCACGAACGGTTTGCCGGGGCAGACTTATCTTTGTTTGATTGAGGTAGTTGAGGGGTTTATGGCTAAAAATGTCCACAGTCGATCTGATAAAGCAGGTTCTTTGCCAGGCTCTCTTATTCATCTGGGTGAAAAAAAGATGGAAGAAGTGTTGGTTGCGGCCGTTGATTATAACGAGGAATATTGCAGTAACCGGCTAATCGATGGTGTGGCAGATTTGGCGATGGCCAAGGATGTCCATACGAATACCTGGATAACAATCGCCGGACTCCATGACGTTGCTGTCATTGACACTGTCGGCCAGTTTTTTGGCCTTCATCCGCTGCTGCTGGAAGATATTTTGAATACAGATCAGCGGCCCAAGATGGAACAGTACAATGATTATGTTTACTTAATATTAAAAGCGCTCTCGTTGGGTGAAAACGGCCGTATCCAAACCGAACAAATCAGCATTGTCCTGGGCAAAACATTTGTCCTCACCTTTGAAGAACAGGAAGACGATACGTTCCAGGGCCTGCGCCAGCGATTAGAAAATGAGCAGGGCCGTTTACGCCGGCAGGGCGCAGATTTTTTGGCATACTCGCTGCTGGACGTGATCGTTGATAATTACTTTCTCATCCTGGAAAACCTGGGAGATCGGATTGAAGATTTAGAAGATGATTTGATCAGAAATGCCAACCGTGACACCTTAGAAGAAATACAACATCTTAAGCGGGAACTTCTTCATTTGCGCCGTACTGTGTGGCCGCTGCGGGAAGTGATTGGCGCTTTGCAGCGTGGTGATTCAGAACTTTTTGACCAGGGCACATTGATTTACCTGCGCGACGTGTATGAGCACACCATCCAGGTGATTGACACGCTGGAAACTTACCGGGACATCGTCTCCGGCTTGCTGGACATTTACCTTTCCGGTTTGAGTAATAAGTTAAATGAGGTCATGAAAGTTCTGACAGTCATTTCGACAATTTTCATCCCCATCACCTTTGTCACCAGCCTGTACGGCATGAATTTTGATGACATGCCAGAACTGCATTGGCGCTGGGGATATTGGGGCGTCTGGGGGGTGGTGTTGGTTACGGCCGTTACCATGATCATCTATTTCCGTCGCAAGAAGTGGTTATAGCAAGTCCGGCATGAATCTGCCAATGAATACAATCCGATGAGTGACGCCAACCCTGATTTTTCCGCCGAATTATTGAATTCGTTTGCCACAAACATAGCCATTTTTGATTCGGATTTCAATCTAATTTGGCATAATCATGGCTTTGCCCATTTTGTATCGCAGTTTCATTCAGATAAGCCGGCCGTACCACTTTCTGGCGCCGACTTGCTGGCTTTATGGCCCGACGCCCGCCACATTTTGGAGTT
Source organism: Promineifilaceae bacterium (SeqCode) (assembly GCA_050301775.1). GTDB lineage: Bacteria > Chloroflexota > Anaerolineae > Promineifilales > Promineifilaceae > JACKCC01. Next base: position 12,377 of record JBNKZT010000009.1, on the reverse strand, counting down.
ACACTTACAACGGCTGCAAGCGGGTGAACCGATGCCTGCCGAAACGATCAATATTCGTCAGGGCGGGGTAGAAACATATTGGGATGTGTTGGTACGGCCGTATCCCATCCCCGCCGTCCCGCCTCAGTTTGTCCTCACGATGTATGATGTGACGAACTACATCTTGACCTATCAGGGATTAGAACGGCAAATGGCCGACCGGATGCGCAAGCTCAAGGCGTTGTATGATGTTATGCAGGTGGCTGGCGAATCACTTGATTTGACTACCATGGTCATGCGTGCGCTGCGGCGGGTTTTGACGGTCGTGCAAGCAGCCGTAGGAATCGTTCATTTGTTGGATGAAGCTGGCCAACAGTTGCAGCTTGCGGGTCATTTTGGTCTGACCGAAGCAATGCAAAGGGAGTTGGCAACCGTTCCGGTTGATGTCGGGTTGGTCGGGCAGGTGCTGAAGAAAAAATTACCAATTGTGGTCGCCGACATCCGGGTTGATGAAAACACACGGCCAATCTTCCGCCAATCTAACTTAAAAGCTTTCGTTGGGGTCAGGATGCGGGCGAAAGGGCGCGTTATTGGCGTTTTGAGTGCGTTTTGGGAAGGGCAACGGCTGTTATACCTGGAAAACGTTGAACTGCTTGACTCGGCTGCCGACCAGATGGCCGTGGCTATCGAAAGTCACCGCCTGCGCCAAAAGGCCGAACAGTTGGCCGTGATGGAAGAACGCAACCGGCTGGCCCGCGATTTGCATGATTCTGTCTCTCAGGCGCTGTACAGTATGAGCTTACTGGCCACCGCCGGCCGACGCCTGGCCCAATCGGGCAGCAATCAAGCATTGCTGGATGAAACGCTGGTGGAATTGGGAACGACATCGCAGCAGGCGTTAAAGGAGATGCGGCTGCTGCTGCACCGGTTACGGCCGTTAGCCCTACAGCATGACGGATTGGCCGAAACGCTGCAATATCGGTTGGATGCCGTCGAAAAACGGGCCGGCATTAATGCCCGGCTCATCATCAATCATGAACTGCCGCCGCTGCTGCCAAATATCGAAGAAACGCTGTATCATATTGCTCAGGAAGCGCTGAATAATGCGCTCAAACATGCCGACGCAACGGCCGTTACGGTACAGTTAACTCAGGAAGCTGATGGTATCATCCAATTGGTGGTGATGGATAACGGCCATGGTTTCAATTTAGCCGAGGCAGTGGTGCAAGGTGGGATGGGCCTGGCCAACATGCGCCAGCGCGCCGAGAGCCAGGGCGGAAAACTGGCCATCGACTCCTTGCCTGACCAGGGTACAACCATTACGGTTCAGGTTCATCTGGGAGGTGAACGATGACCCAGCCTATTCGTATACTCATCGCCGATGATCATACTGTGGTCCGCAAAGGTATTCACACGCTGCTGCTAACCGAGCCGGGTCTGGTGGTTGTTGGTGAAGCGGCAGATGGTGTGGAAGCCGCCGCGCTTTACCGCACTTTGCTGCCGGATGTCTTGCTGCTGGATTTGCAAATGCCGCGTCGCGGCGGGCTGGAGGTCATCACAGAACTGAAGGAGGATTTCCCGGAGGTGCACATCTTGGTGCTGACCAGTTCCAGCGATGAAGAAGCGGTGTTCACGGCCGTGCAAAATGGCGCAATGGGTTACTTGTTGAAAGATTCATCGCCGGAAGAGTTGGTGGAAGCGATCCATGCTGTCCATAACGGCCGTCCTTTTCTCCAGTCGTCTGTTGCCTTCAAATTTATGCAGGCCGTGAAACGGCCGTCCACCATGCCCGAAGAAGAGCCGCTCACTGAGCGCGAACACGACATCCTGCGCCACGTTGCCCGTGGTCTTTCAAACCAGGACATCGCCGATTTACTGATAATCAGCGAACGGACCGTGCGCACCCATATCAGTCATATCCTCGATAAACTCAGCCTGGAAAACCGCACCCAGGCTGCTCTATATGCCTTGCGCCACGGTCTGACCAGCCTCGACGAACCGTAAACCCAGCTATCTACAACATTTGACTTATACCGACTGCCACAAATGGCAGTCTTTTTGATCTACCTTTAGACCGATGTGGTTACGGCCGTTCCCCGCTATCATATTTCCAGGCCTGAGTTTTACTTGGGCGATTAGCGTGTAAGCAATGGAGAATGCAGTCAATTTACTTTCTCGGCACATAGCTATGCGTTTTCCGTGTAATTTGTATTTCTCCAAGGAGACAGGTCATGTACAACAAACAAGTTAAGCAAAAAAGGGAATGGCAGATTGGTCTGGGGGTGGCCTTTCTGCTGGCAGTTTCAATTTTATTGGTGCAGGCACGTCCCTCTTTAGCCGCCGATTCATCCTGGACAGCCAAATACTGGAACAATGTAAACCTGTCAGGTGATCCGGTCCTCGTTCGTCAAGAAAATAATATTGATCACGATTGGGGTACAGGCTCGCCTGAAGGCGTTAATCATAGTGATTTTTCCGCCCGCTGGAAAAAAACGATCAACTTTGCTGAAGGCGCCTATCGGTTTGATGCCACGATGGATGATGGAATGCGCATTTATTTAGACGGTAATCTCATCCTCGATTCCTGGACTGACAGCCAGGTTCATTCAGTGAGTGCTACAGTGAATATCAGCAGCGGCGACCATGTGGTTAAAGTGGAATATTATGATGCCGGGGGTGCGGCCGTTGCCAAAATGACGATCACGACTGTGTCAACGGCCGTTGCCCAATGGCGCGGCGAATATTTCAACAACACTACCCTGACCGGCTCGCCCGCCTTCACCCGTAACGACAACCAGATTGACTTTAACTGGGGTGGTGGTTCGCCCGGCAGCGGTGTCGCCGCCGACAACTTCTCCGTGCGCTGGAGTCGTGACATCAGCCTGGATGCTGGCCGCTACCGCTTCACAACCACCACCGATGATGGTGTGCGCTTATGGGTTAACAACCGGTTATTGATTGACAAATGGATCGATCAAGCAACCACTACTTACAGTGCTGAAATCGACTTGCCCGGTGGCGTCGTCCCCATTCGTATGGAATATTACGAACGTGTTGGTGGTGCAGAAGCTCACCTTTCCCGTACCAACATTTCCGGTGGCGGGACTACGACCGAGTGGCGTGGTGAATATTACAACAATAAAAACCTATCGGGTACACCAGCTCTCGTCCGCAACGATGCCCACATTGACTTCAACTGGGGGAATGGTTCACCAGCTTCAGGCATCAACGCCGACAACTTTTCTGTGCGTTGGACACGAAGCATCTACTTTAGCCCTGGCCGCTACCGCTTTACAGCTAACACAGATGATGGTGTGCGCCTCTGGGTCAACGATCAACAGATCATTAATGCCTGGAGTGACCATCAGCCACAGGACATTAACGCCGAAATCGACCTGCCGGGTGGCAATGCCGTCGTCAGGATGGAATACTACGAAAACACTGGTGGTGCCCGTGCTCGTCTGACTCGCACTCAAATCGGGACGACTCCGGCGCCTACGCCCATCCCGGTAACGGCCGGAACGGCCACGATCAATATCTACCGTCTGAACGTGCGTCAGGGACCGGGCACGAATTTTGGGATTATTACCACGCTGAACCGTGGCGATGTATTGCCCCTTGCTGGTTATCGTAATGCGGCCGCAACCTGGATCAAGATTGTCCTGCCCAATGGAACACAAGGTTGGGTCAGTGCGATTTACGTCATCACTTCGGTACCAATCGTTAATTTGACTGTTGACAATAATCCGACACCGACCACACCGGCGCCCGCGCCTGCGCCCACCGGAGCGACAGCCCGTGTGACCGCTTTCTATCTGAATGTGCGCCAGGGACCGGCTGTCACGTATTCAGTCATCACGACAGTGAGTCTGAATCAGGTTTATGCGCTGGCCGGTGTCCGCAACAGCGCCGGAACCTGGGTGAAGATTGTTTTAGCCAATGGGACACAGGGATGGGTTAACGCTTATTACGTAGCAACGAGTGTACCCGTCTCCGGTTTACCAGTAGGTAATTAGTTAGGTAAGACCTTCAGGGAACGATCAAGAACAACACTCGAATTTGGCGACTGGGAGATTGAAGCAAATCTCCCAATCTCTCAATCTTAGAAATTTCAAAGTTAAAATTGAACGAACCCTCAAGATATTACGTCCAGGAGCTGTGAAATGGCCGGTGACGAAACAAGGTCACAACGAAACCACCCGGCTGTGTACCAGATGAAAATCACGCTTATTGGCGTTGCGCCGCCTGTCTGGCGGCGCTTTTTGGTTGGCAGCGAGATGACGTTTTATGAGTTGCACCGCGCCCTGCAAATCGTAATGGGCTGGCGTAATTATCATTTGTACCTGTTTAACGTAAACGGAACTGAATTGAGTGATCCGGCCACGACGTTGGAATTGGGTACGAGAAATGCCGAACAAATCTTTCTGAAAGATCTGCTGCATGATGGGCCAATACGATTCCGGTATGAGTATGATTTTGGTGATCGCTGGGAGCATGAGGTTGAGGTGGAGAGGTGGGTGGCGGGGGAGACACGGCCGTATCCCCTCTGTCTGGAAGGTGAACGTGCCTGCCCGCCGGAAGGCAGCGGCGGCAGCCGCGGTTACACCCGGTTCCTGGAGTCGCTGCGGGAGCGCACCCGTCCCATGCGCCTGACGGACAAAGGCTGGGTTCGTCTACCTTACGAACCTGATGTATTCGACATCGACAAGGTTAACGCGGCCCTGGCGACATCACAACGTTAATGGAGGGAGTAGATTGGGGGGTATCTTCCAAAATTCCGGGGCGAACGAAACCTGAGCTTGTCGAAGGCCGTTGGTTTCGACAGGCCAACCAACTCCGCCGCAATTTATTGAGAAGATACATTTTGGGATTGAAAAACTGGTGGTAGTAAATACATAATTGATGGTATCATGGAAACATGATCGCTCAGATTTCAATGATTGCTGGCTAATGGGTTTGCGGTCAATTTCGCGTCATTTTTATGTTAACCATAAATTCCGTTAGAACGAGAGAATTCCCATGCGAGTTTTGTATTTGGGGATGATGGGTGAGTTTTCTCGGCTGCCGCTGACCAGCTTACTGGCGGCCGGTGTGAACGTGTGTGCTGTGGTTGTGCCCGGCGAAAAATCGACCGGCGGCCCGTCTATCAGTCTGCTGCCTCCGCAAAACCCGGTGACGCGTTTACCCTTACTCACACCTTACCGGGCGTTGAACATCGTTCATCTGGCGTGGGAACATCATATCCCGGCTTATGAACTGAGCCAACCCGGCGGCCTGGAAACACGGGCAGCATTAGCTGAGTTGCAGCCCGATGTGGCGCTGGTGGCTTGCTTCTCGCGGATTATTCCAGCCAGCCTGCTGACGCTGCCCCGGCACGGCTTTCTCAATCTGCACCCATCGCGGCTGTCTGCCTACCGTGGCCCGGAACCGATTTTCTGGCAGTTACGTGATGGGATAAATCCGGTGGGAGTGACGCTGCATTGGATGGATGAGGGGCTGGATACAGGGGATATTGTGGGGCAAACGGCCGTTTCCCTCCCCGACGGCATTTCACGCAGCCAAATTGACAGTTTGTGTGCCGAAGCCGGCGCAGATTTGATGCTGACAGCCCTGGAACAACTGGCAGCGAATACGCTGCTGCGCCAACCACAGCCTGCAGGTGGCAGCAGGCAGCCCCTGCCGCAGCCGGCCGATTTCAGCCTGGATACCAATTGGCCAGCGCAGCGGGCTTTCAACTTCATGCGCGGTACGGCCGAATATGCACTGCCGTATCCCCTCCAGGCTGCCGGTCAAACCATCAATCTAACCGAAGCGTTATCTTATGAACCAGATGGCGAGTTGGGGAATGTAGTGGTGAAAGGGAACGGCCGTGAAGTCTACATTCAGTTCAGTCCCGGCATTTTGCACGCCCATCTCCCCACCTGATACCGATGAAAAATCGTAGAAAGCGACGCAGCGGCGCAGCATTGCAGCGTTTATCAATGTTGACCATATCCTAAATAATTGTGTACTATGTAGCGTAGGTTCACATCTCTGCTGCACTGCTGCCTGTTTATCAGTTCTGTTTAGGCATTTTTGGAAGAAATATTAATAAGCATTCAATCCGAAAATGCCTCTAGCGACTTCCGAAAAATGATAAAATCCCCCTCAATCATTTTTCGGAAGTCGCCTTAATCCATAAGGAGAAAAACAATGAGCGTTTACAAAATTATTGAATTAGTCGGTACTAGCCAGGTTTCCTGGGAAGATGCCGCCAAGCAAGCTGTTGAAAAAGCAGATGAAACATTGCGCGGCTTGCGCGTCGCCGAAATCACTAAACTGGATATGAAGCTTGAAGACGGTAAGTTCATAGCCTTCCGTGCCCGCGTTGCCGTCTCTTTTAAATACGAATAAGCTTGTAATAAAAACACCCCCCTTGCTGGCTGGCCAACAAGGGGAGGTCACTCGGGGATAAACGAGTACAGGTTATATCAATCTACAAGAATTAGTCGTGACGCCGTATTCGTACGTTGACTTGTGCAGTACAGGCTTCCACCGGTCTTGGGGAAATACGGCGCCACATTTCCTACCATCATAATAATTAAACATTACAAAAAATATTACAATAGGACTAATAGCGGTTGATGTTTGTGGGGGAATACCGTATTATCTTTGCCACAAATTATGGAAGTTTTTTTGCGAAGAAAACCCTTGAAATCTTGTGAAAGGCGACTTAAATGAATAAGGTAGAACTTAAGCCTTTTACATCACTTACATCTTTACGCTCCGCGCACAAAAAGCTGCTTGAGCGCCGTGCCGAAAACGGCGATACGACCGAATATCTGGCCGAAATCAGCAGTTTTATTCAATGCGGCACACTCACGGGGACACTTCTTGATACACGCAGTGATCGTTGGCAGGCGCAAAACCTGTTAGATTACTGGGCTAATGAGTTGTACCAGGCCCGCCATGACGCCCCCGACACGACACTTGCCGAATTCAATCCAGCCTCAGCCCCGGTAATAGATGAGGAACTGTGCCCTTATCTGGGTCTGAAGACATTTGGTCCCAACAAACACCTTTTCTTTTTCGGCCGTGAATTGTTAGTTGCCACTATGGTCGAAAAGCTCAAATATAATCGTTTTCTGGCCATTGCCGGACCTTCCGGCAGCGGGAAATCATCTGTTGCCCTGGCCGGACTTATACCCCAGATGCAAAAAGGGGCGCTGCACGGCAGCCGTCAATGGCGATATTACGTCCCCATGATTCCTGGCGCTGACCCACAAGCCAATCTGGCTCGTATTATCAATCCAGAAAAAGCGGCAGATTTGGATTGGGTGCAAGAGACAGCCGAACGCAGCCAGCTTGATCCCACGTATTTAGCCAATATGATCGATTTGGCCGACGAGCGGCCGGCGGTTATTGTGGTGGATCAGTTTGAAGAGATATTTACCTTTTGTTATGACGATGACAAGCGCCGTGCTTTTATCAATACACTGTTGGAACTGATCCAAATGCCCAACAAACGTCACACGGTTATCATCACCATGCGCACTGACCTGGAAAGCAATGTGGTGCAGTGGCCCTCTTTGCTGGCGTTTTATGAGAAATCACAAGTGCGCATGGCGGCGATGAAATCATCAGAACTGCGCGAAGTCATTGAAAAACCGGCCGAATTGGTGGGGTTGAAGTTCGAGGAAACGCTGGTTGATCAGATGATTCGAGAGGTGCTGGGCAAGCCTGAAGCGTTGCCGCTTCTGCAGTTTACCCTGCTCAAATTGTGGGAAAATCGAGAGCACAACCGAATTACCATTGAAGCTTATCGCCGATTGGGCGGCGGACGGCAAACGTTGGCCAATACGGCCGATGCCTTCTATGAAGGCCTCCCCCCGGAAGATAAAGTGTCGGTGCGGCGCATTTTTTTGCGGATTGTACGGCCTAGTGTGGAAATGGAAATTACGCGAGATCGGGTCCTGCGTTCCATGTTGTATGATATTGGACTGGCCCACGATTGGGTGGATCGGGTCCTGGATCAACTCATTGATGGCGGATTGCTGCGATTAATTGATGGCACGACACCGGCCGATGACATGGTGGGACTGGCGCATGAATCGCTGGTACGTATCTGGCCGCGGCTGGCTGGCTGGCTGGAAGAGGAACGCGTTACCCAGCGGCGGCGGCTGCGACTGGCCACGACTGCCGAACAATGGCAGTCGTGGGGTGAGGATGAAAGTGCCTTGCTGCGTGGTTTGCTTTTGGAAGAAGCGCTGCGTTATGAAGATTTGAATCAGGTGGAAACGCGATTTGTCGATGCCAGTGTATCCGCAGCGCATCGAGCGGAGCGGGAGCGGGAAGCGGCTCAGCAGCGGCAGCTTGAACAGGCGCAGGCCCTGGCTGAGGAACAGCGGCAGCGTGCTGAAGAAAGCGCCCGTTTTGTCCAGCGGTTGAGTTGGCTGACAGCGGCGCTGGCTGTTATTTTTGTTTTGGCTGTGGTGGCGGCTTTAACGGCGGCACGTAATGGGGGGATTGCTGAGGCGAATGCGGAAACGGCCGTTGAAAACCAAATTGTCGCCGAGCAGCTGCGGGTAACGGCCGAATCGAGTGCGGCTGAAGCAAGGGCTGCGCAAAATGCGGCATTGGCTGATGCTAATTTGCGAGCCACAGCCGAAGCCGAAGCTCAGCAGCAGCGAGATGCTGCCGAACAAAATGCAATTGAAGCTAATAATGCCCGGGCAACGGCCGTTGCCAGTGCTGCCGAAGCCGCCGCCGCTCAGGCCATTGCTGAGACCAATGCCCAGGAAGCCGAAGCACAAAATCGACTGGCTACCTCGCGTGAACTGGCTGCTGCTGCCGTTGATCAGCTCAACAGCGAACCCCAACTTAGCTTGCTGCTCGCCCTGGAAGCGGTCAACAAAACATATGCTGTCAACCAAACCGCTTCCGCTGAAGCTGAAGATGCACTGTACCGGGCACTGCAAGCGTCCCAGTTACAATTTACCTTGTCCGGTCACACAGATTGGGTAACTGATGTTGCTTTTAGCCCCGATGGTACACGACTGGCAACGGCCAGCTTGGATAATACGGTTAAGATTTGGGATGCTCAATCAGGTCAGGTATTGTTTACCCTGGACGATCACAGCCGGGGGGTGAGAACAGTTGCGTTTAGTCCTGACGGCGCTCGTTTGGCAACGGCCGGTGACGATGGCTTCATCATCATCTGGAATACCGAAACAGGCACACGGCTGGGCGTGTTTAAAGATGAGAACGGTGTTATTCAAGGACTGGCCTTTAGCCCGGATAATATCCATCTGGCAGCCGCTTATGAAGATTTTACAGTGCGTATCTGGAATACAATCACGCGCCGTTCATTGTACCGGTTATTTGGTCATGAAGGCCCTCTGACTGACGTCGCCTTTAGCCCGGATGGCGTTTATTTTGCCACCTCGGCCAAAGATGGTCGTGTGATTGTGTGGGACATGGAAACGGGTTCGCCCGTTTACCCGATTAATCCCGCCGGTAGTGAACCGGTTGCTATCAATGCTATTGCTTTTAGTCCGGATGGATCGCGTATTGTAACCGGGAAAGAAGACGGCACGACCCAAGTTTGGGATTATAAAACTGGCCAACTACTGCTGGCCGTTTTCGGGCATACGAGCCGGGTCTTGGATGTGGCCTACAGCCTGGATGGGGAGCGATTGGCGACGGCTGGGGGTGATGGCACTATCAAAGTGTGGCAGGCTGATTCAGGGCAGATACTCTACTCTTTGTCCGGCCACAGCAGTGGGGTTAATGCTGTTACCTTCAGCCCAGACAGTCAACTCATTATGACGGCCAGCCAGGATGGCACGGCCAAAGTGTGGTTGGCTGAACCAGGCCTCGAAGTGTTGATCATTTCTGGCAATAATGGCCCTATGCAAAGCATTGCTTTCAATGACACAGGTGAATTGGTAGCTACGACCAGCGAAGATACCACGGCCAGTGTATGGGACGCCGCCACCGGGAAACTCATGATGACGTTTACAGATCAGAATGCACCGGTAACGGATGTGGTATTTGCGCCGAACGGCCGTTTCGCCATCACGACCAGCGATGATTTTAATGCGCGCATCTGGGATTTAACAACGGGCCGATTGCAACTGCCATTACTGACTCATCGTGGGCCGGTTAATAAGGTCGTTTATAATTTTGACGGGACTCTTTTGGCGACGGCCAGCGGTGATGGCATAGCCCGAATTTGGGACATGACTACCCCACAATTCCGGCAGCGACTTGATGTAGGCCTGGCGGTAACCGGAGTTGCCTTCAGTCCCGATAGTTTGTTTTTGGCAACGGCCGTTGAGGATGGCCGGGTTATTGTTTGGGATATCAGCACGGAAACGCCCGTTTTAATCTTGTCTGGCCATGAAGGGCCGGTTAATGACGTGATCTACAGCCCTGACGGTACACGTCTGATTACGGCCGGTGGTGATGGTACGGCCAAAATATGGGATGCGGCGACCGGGAATGTATTGCGTACATTTACCGGTCATAACGGCCCGGTTTTAAGCGTGGCTGTCACCCCGGATGGTTCCCGGCTGGCGACGGCTAGTGTTGATAGGACGGCAAAAATCTGGAACACCGAAACCGGACAGGCTTTACGCACGTTGTTAGGGCATACGTCCACAGTAACCGGTGTTGCTTTCAGCCCTGATGGCTTACGGCTGGCGACATCCAGTATTGATCGTACGGCACGAATTATTGAACTAACAGCGATCGGCGAGTTGTTTGAGCGCGGGTTGACACGTATGGCACGGCCGTTGACCAGCGAGGAATGTGCGCAATATTTACGCGGAGACGTTTGTCTGACGGCAAATGCTGCCGAATGATAGCTCTGCGCGATTTGCGTTTGCAAACCAGTAGGGGCAGGGCTATAATTCAATTCGTTATGGGCCATTAGCTCAGCTGGCAGAGCAGTTGACTTTTAATCAATTGGTCAGAGGTTCGAGTCCTCTATGGCCCACAGATGCAGGTAGCATCCTTATCTGATACCTTGCAATGCTAAATTGTAAAGGTGCAGGTAGCAAATAGGCCGCCCATCTAGCTAGGACTGGCGGCCTTTTTGTTTACTTACTTTCTGTTAAGGGCGATGGCTTCACTTCCCATTTATCTTTGGAAAAAGCCTCCTCGTAGGCAATTACATCGTTTACGTGTGTTACCCGGGGGGAAGTGATTGAAACCCCTGTTTTTCTGGCGTTGGGAAATATGTCTGGGCGGTTAGCTAACCAGTCCTGAATTGTTCGCCGCGGAATGCTTAATCTTTTGGAAATTTCAGCTGCTCCCAGCCACTCTTCATTTCCTTTCATTGCCGTATTGTCCATTTCTTATCTTACAAAGTCATTTAACAAGTTCGTTTGCGTACTACGCAAACTGTGCGACCATAGTAGCATTTACATCAACACCTGTCAAGGTACAGTTTGTCACATCTTTGGATTTCCGTAGCCCGACAGGGCGGGCGCGTAGCGCCGCCCCTGCATCCTTTCGCGTAGTGAGTTTGACGCTTGGGGTAAGACAAGACGGCGCTTACGCGCCCACTGACAAAGAGGGGGGTTCCCGGCCGATCTCTTTCCGTTCTAAAAAAAGGGAAAAGCAGCAGGAGCAGCAATTAACCCCCAACCTAGCCGAAGCAGCGACTTTTGGCCAGCCTTACTTCTGCTTCTTTTGGTCTGTCATTAAGGAAGGTTATTTAGGATTGTTATTTAGGATTGTTCCACTTCTGGTCCAGAAGTGATGTGTTCTAGCCCAGAAGTGATGTGTTCTAGCCCAGAAGCGATGTGTTCTAGCCCAGAAGTAGGTGTTCTAGCCCAGAAGTAGGTGTTCTAGCCCAGAAGTACCTTGCGCAACCTGCGTATACTCAAGCAAGGCGTCAACGTCGAACATTCTTTTCTTTTTTGTAGGTCAAACCAACCATCGAAGCGGAGAGGGCAGCCATTTATACTGCCGGTAGACTATGAAAAGGCTCATTTCCGTAACCTAACAACATCATGACGGAACTCATTCAGGCCACTGGCCAGCGACGCGATCCGCTGGCCATCATCGACGCCGCAACTCATTTGACCCTGACGACCAGGGTGAAATATCGTCGCGTCTTGGCTGCTTATCTGGCAACGGGAGAGCGGTTGACGAATGCCCTGGCGCTGGCTGAGTTTGCGGCCGGGCTGAGCCAGTCGCGCCAGGCACAACTGCGTGCAGCTGTGCGCCTGTGGGCCAAGGCCATGGAGAATGAGGTGCGTAGCCAGGCGACGCCGGAGAATGGCGTCTGCAGCACGCGTTGCCCGTGCGACCGCAACTGCCGGGCCAGCGACTCGGCTTCGGCGGTGACCAGGGTCGTGCCCTCGTCCAGTGGCAGCAGATTGGCCGCCATTTGCCGCAGCGCGGAAGTC
>JBNKZT010000008.1:0-42154 GCA_050301775.1 Promineifilaceae bacterium (SeqCode) | reverse complement strand
CCCAATCTGGTTGTGGCCGCAGGCGACAATGGCAAGACGGTTCCCTTGCTGGCCGACCGCCAATTTGTCGATGGCCAGGCAACCGCGTACGTTTGTCGCCGCTTTGTCTGCCAGCAGCCGGTCACAGAGCCGGAGGCACTGCTGGCCCAATTGAATGGCGTGTGATGTTTGCTGCTAATAATGCAAAGAAATTTAGAGGTATACGGCCGTTTTGATTTGCTGTACAATAGCTATACATTGGCAATACATATTTAGCGTTTGGAGGCAGAATTATGACGAAAGCGGCCGTTATTTCAGCAAGAATTGATCCGGAGCTTAAAAAGAATACCGAGCAGATATTTCAAGAGCTTGGTCTGACTACCACTCAGGCAATTACGCTTTTTTACAAGCAGGTAGCGCTGCAACACGGATTACCCTTTGCCGTTAAACTACCGAACGAGGAGACGCAGCAAGCGCTGGCCGAAGCGAAAGCTCGTTACAATCTGAAAAGTTTTGATGACACCGATACCCTTTTTGACGACTTAGACATTTGATGCGGACAATCAAGCGAACATCGCAATTTAAGAAGGATGTCAAACTTGCCAAGAGGCGTGGTAAACAATTCGTCGATTTTAAGTTGGTCATTGAGCAGTTGGCGCTCGGACAGCCCCTGTCTGCCAGGTATCGTGACCATGTACTGGCAGGCGGCTACAAAGGAACTCGTGAATGTCACATCGAACCGGATTGGCTGCTCATCTATGAATTGACAGAGGATGAATTGATCTTGATCAGAACCGGTTCTCATGCTGATCTGTTTGGAGGATGATTATGGTTTCCTTTTTTGCTGATTGTTTGGATAGGTTGACGACGATGCACGGTGAGATGGAGAAGGCCATTGCCGGGCTGCCGCCAGAGGCGTTGGACTGGTCGCCGGGGCCGGAGATGAATTCGATGGCGGTGCTCGTTGTCCACACAGCCGGGGCAGAGCGTTACTGGATTGGCGACATAGTCGGACAGGATTCGTCAGGCCGGGTGCGGGTGCGGGAGTTTGAGACGACCGGTTGGACGGAAGTCATGCTGCGAGAGAAGCTGCAAGCAGCTCTGGCCCATTCACAGGGGGTACTGGCCGCTTTGTCGCTGGATGACCTGGCTCAGCCGCGCTTTTCTTCGCGCCATGACAAGGATTTTACGGCCGGTTGGGCGTTGGTTCATGCGTTGGAGCATACAGCCGTTCACACCGGTCACATTCAACTTATGCGTCAGTTATGGGAACAAAATCAATAAAGATCAGACACGCTGTAAAAGGTGACGCCGCAGCCATTGCCCAAATTTTGCACGAAATGGGCTGGTTTTCCGGGCTGGAAGCAGAATCGTTGGTGCAAACAGCAGTACGAACTGAGCAACTTCTGCCAGACGGGACGGCCGTTGCCCACCATTCGGTTTACGTGGCTGAATTAGATGAGGCAGAAGTGGTGGGGTATACGGCCGTTCACTGGCTGCCTTACTTCTTCATGACCGGACCGGAAGGGTTCGTGTCTGAGTTATTTGTCAGTCCGGCGGCGCGGGGGCAGGGTGTGGGTGGCCAGCTTTTAGCGGCGGTCCGGGCCGAAGCTCAGGAGCGTGGTTGTACCCGATTGTCGCTGCTGAACGGCCGTCACCGCGAATCCTACCAACGCCAGTTTTATGAGAAGTTGGGTTGGGAGGAACGGCCGTTGATGGCCAATTTCGTTTACTATTTTGAGGAATGAAAAGCGGGGATTTGGAGATTGGGGGATTTTTCTAAACCATTACCCTTTAATCCCCGCCGTTTTTTGAAGGAAGGGAGAATGAAAATCATTGTTACCGGTGCGGCCGGATTCATTGGCTCCCACGCCGCCGAGCGGTTTGCGGCGTTGGGGCATGAGGTGGCGGGCATTGATGCCTTTACCGATTATTATTCGCTGGCCTGGAAGGAGTCGAATGCGGCCGACATAAAAAGCAAGGGAGTGAAGTTGGCCCGATTGGATTTGGCGGTGGACGATTTAACGGCCGTTCTCGCCGATGCCGACTTCATTTTCCATTTGGCCGGTCAGCCTGGCATCTCGGCCTCCACACCGTTGGAAACCTATATCCGCAATAACATCGTGGCTACAAATCAACTGCTAACTGCCAGCCGCCGACTGCCAGACCTCAAATGTTTTATCAATATCTCGACCTCGTCGGTGTACGGCCGTCACGCCACCGACAGTGAAGAAACGCCGCCCAAGCCTACCTCCAACTATGGTGTCACCAAGCTGGCGTCCGAGCAGTTGGCCCTGGCTGCCCGGCGCGAGCAGGGTTTCCCGGCTTGCTCTTTGCGCATCTTCTCCGTCTACGGCCCGCGGGAACGGCCGGAAAAGTTGTATCCCAAACTGATCCGCAGCATCCTGACCGGCGAACCCTTTCCTTTACACGAGGGCAGCGAACACCATTCGCGCAGTTACACGTTCGTCAACGATATTATCGATGGCTTTGTGACAGTTTTGCAGCAGCCGGAAACGGCCGTAGGCCAAATCTTCAACATCGGCTCCGATATAGAGATGACAACCGGCCAGGGCATCCGGATCATCGAAGACATCATGGGGCAAAAAGCCAACATAAAAATCATGCCCCGGCGTCCTGGCGACCAACTCCGAACCTGCGCCAACATCGAAAAAGCTGGCCGTCTGCTGGGTTACGAGCCGAAAACCTGCCTGGAAGACGGCCTACGCGCCGAGATGGATTGGTACCGCGAAAAGATTTACAATAAAGGCATCTATTGATAATTGATAAGCGGGGATTTGAGGATTGGGGAATAAAAATCAATTAAATCCTCTAATCCCCTAATCCCCGCCACCTTCGGAGGGAGTAATGAGTCTCGATCCACAGTTAGAACAACAATTACGTCATGTTTGGTTCAAGCAGTTGAACAAATTTATGCTGCTCATGTGGCGGCTGGGGTTGGGCTGGATGATGAACATCTGGCCGGCCGGATTCGGCCAAATCATGGTCATAACCCACACCGGTTGGAAATCGGGGCTGCGCCGGCGTACACCGGTTAATTATGCCCATGTGTTTGGCGAGATTTATTGCACGGCTGGATTCGGCCAAGTCGCCCATTGGTACAAAAACATGATGGCTAATCCCAATGTAGAGATTTGGCTGCCTGATGGCTGGTGGGAAGGCGTCGCCGAGGATATTTCTGATGCTGAAAACCGGGACTTTTTAATGCGGGAAGTTATGATTGGCAGCGGCTTTGCTGCTTATGCTTTCGGTGTAGACCCCAGGAAAATGACCGATGAAGAACTGGCTGCAGTAAGCGCTGACTACCGCCTCATTCACATCCGCCGCACGCAGGCGCGCACCGGCCCCGGCGGCCCTGGTGAATTGGCCTGGATCTGGCCGGTGGCGACGATGCTGCTCCTACCGCTTCTGTTTCGACGGCGAAAGCGGTAGATACTTGATTGACGGGTTTGTTTGGACGAAACGAAATAGGAGTTAAATATGGAAGAGACAAAGTGGGCGACCGTAACCGAAACCAATGGTCTGACTATTGCAGAAATGCTGGTACAGCGTTTGAAGGCGGCCGAAATTCCCGCATATGCTGAGCAAGAAAGTGTGGGCCGGACGTTTGCATTTACCACCGGTCCCATGAGTATGGCCTATGTCAAGGTTCCGGTTCAATACCTCGAAGAGGCCCGGCTGCTCCTGGACGTGGAAGCGGAACCGGATGAAGCTGACATTGTGACCTGCCCGCACTGTGACAATGACGTTGAATTGGATGATGTGGAATGGGAGCAGGGTTGGTTTGAGTGCCCGGTTTGTTCTCAGCGGGTTTTGTTGGATGATCTCATTTAGAATCGTTCACAAATAGCTTTTGAGACCAGCAGTGTGTCGGAAAAAGGAAAACAGGACACTGATTTCACAGATTTACACAGATAAAGAACCCAAATCAGCGTTTATCAGTGTTAATCATTCGGCGCTGCTCAGGACAAGTCTGTGTTCAAATGAAAGAGAAAATTATTTCTCTAGCAGCTTGTCGGAAAAGTCCAGAACAGGAATGTTTTGCCACTGATTAACACGGATTTGCACGGAAAACATAACCAAATTCGTGTCAATTCGTGGCTAAAATTTCTTTCTCCGGCAAGCTCCTAGCAACGGCCGTTTCCCACCCACCACAATCCTGCTTGAACGGTACACATTTCCTCACAGCGCTGCCGGGCATAAGTTTGGGCGGAAAAGTCGGTTTTTTCGCCATCGGCAGCAATGATGAACGGGTCTTCGCCGAAGGACATGTAACTTTGGAACAGCGCTTCGGCGGTCATGCCGGGGCGGTGGGCAGCGGTTAAATTATCGTCAATCAGGCGGTGGGCAGCGTCGATGGCGGCGGCCAGCGTGGGGAAGCTGCCCAGTTTGTACCGCTCGCTTTCATCCATGTAATGAAAATTGTCATCCACGAAGACGGTAAATGTCTTCATGTGATTTTTTGCGCCGTTACGTACCAGTTGTGGGGCATGTTAGGCATGGTGACGGGGATGATGGGGAAGGGCCAACGGCCGTAATGGGCATCCTCGGCCCCGGCCTGGGTGAGGCTGGCCTGCCAGCCGCGCGCCGCCAGGAATGCCACCGGATCATCCATCGTCCCCTCCCAGGGTGCGCCGGCCGCCGCTTGCCTCGCTATCCATTTTTGCGTCAGAGGCGAGGTTAGGGTGACCGAGTTGACGATGTCAAAGCCCAACCAACTGGTGGGAGCCGCTAGCCGCGTTACCGTATCAAGCAGCAGCGTGATGGCTTCATTGGTCAGATAAAAGAGAAAGCCTTCAAGCAGCCAAAGCGAAGCGGTTTGTGAATCAAAGCCGTTCTTGAGCAAAGCTTCTGGCCAATTGGCGGTCAAATCGACGGCGATGGTTTGCCGTTGGCAGCACGCCTCGCCTCTAATTGATTGGAGAGCCGCTTCTTTGTGAGCCAAAACATCCGGTTGGTCTAGCTCGAAGAGGCGGGTTTGTTCCGGCCAATTCAGGCGGAAGGCGCGGGTGTCCAGTCCGGCAGCCAACAAGACGACCTGCCGGATGTTTTCTTGCCGGGTGATGCGTTCCAGGAAATCATCGAAAAAGCGGGTGCGCAGAATGATGGGAATGACGCTGTCGGGCGAGCGGTTTTCCATCCAGGCCGCGCCTTCCGGTCCGGCAAGAGTGGCCGCCCAGGGGTCATCAAATAGACGGTCGGCCCGCTGGCTTTCCAGTGCCCTGACGCTGGCTGTCCAATAAGCGGTTGATTCGAGATGATTGATGTCAGACATTTCTTTTAGCTCTATTATTTATTTTGCAAAGAAGATAATGTGTCCGGCGCTTCTGTATTGGTTGGGGAGAGGGCTGCAAGCCGTCCACTGATGATAGTATACGTTGACCCTAATCAGGTGACGATGGGGAGATAGGTCTTTCATTTGACCTTTTTTTCTATTAACCTGGGAGGAAGGAAACGGCCGTTTACTTTTCCAACGCCTGCCTCAGCCATGTTAAGTAGCCCGGCGTGGACGCTGGCCGCAGCGAGTATAGTGGTAGGGTGTCAGGAAGCCCCTTGCCAGAGCAAAGGGCTTCCCATTTCAAGCAGAAACAGGTATCTTGGATGCTTTATCCGCAGCCACGATTTCCATCAACGAATAATCGAGTTTTGCGCCATTTTTAGACTTTTTCTTACGAAGGGGCGCCCGGTTGAAATCCGGGTTGGTGAGGACGTGCGGATCCAGAGCGGCGATGAAGTTTTTATAAACCTGCTGAATTTCCCAGATGATGCCATCCGCTCCTAACGACCACCACTCTTGCGGCGTGAAATAGGCGCTTACCTCGGCATCGGAACCGGAACGGCCGTACCACTGGATCAAGTGCAAGTTATCCGACTGAGCCAGCCACAACGCCAGATCAATCATCGCCGGTTCCCCGGTCAGGCGGGCTTTGTTATAAGCCTGAATCATCAACTGGTACACGGCCTTCTGCGCTTCATTGCCCAGGAAAAACTCCAGGCCGCCGCTGCCGGCCCAGGTGCTGGCAAATGCCGGCAGTGGCAAATCATGGCTGTGTCCGCCATAGCGATCAATCGCCTCGCTGGGGGTGAGGAATGATAACCCGGCATACTGCACTTCGCCCGGCAGCGCCTGCAAAAAGCCAAAGATGCCGCTGTCCGGATGATGGTGTTCGCCAAACGTTTCAAAATCCCAGCCCAAAACGACCACCTCGCCCGGCGTTTCCGCCAGCCACTGGGCGTATCGGTCCGCCATCAGCGGCCAGCCGCCCCAGCTCCGGTCGGAGAAGCGGTAGCCTACGTCATCGCTCAATTGGTAGTGGCGGGGCAGCAGTTTTAACCGCCCGCCGCCGTGATGGTAAGGATGGGTCGATTCGCGCCACTCCATGACCCAGGGACGGCCGTCAATAAACCCACCCTTAAACCCGGCCAAGTCCAGCGCGTGGTAAATCGTGTCCGACATCATCAATTCCGTTGTATCGGCCACAACTGGGCGCACGCCAAAAATCAGTTCCAACTGATCGGCCGCGTATTGCATTCGTTCCATAAAGCGGGGAATGTCCCACAAAAGCAGGAAACTGTGCGTCGGTTCCACAGCTACCAATTCCACATTTTCGTGGCTGACAAGCTGGCGGAAGCGGTCCAGTAGTTCCGGGTCCCAGCACTGCGCCTGTTCAATGAAGGAAAGTGAGAAGCCGATGGCCAGCTTGAGGCCCTGTTTAACGAGTAGTTGAAATCTTTCAGTTGCCGGATAGTAGCAGGTGGCGGCGACTTTGCGGAAATATTTTTCATTGACCGGCTCGTCAAACAAGGCATCAGCTAGCGCCTGGGGGGAGGAACCAGGCGCTAGCGGTTGAGCCGGAAGCCGCAAGCGGCGGGGTTGATGGACAACCGTGTAAATAACCACGTCCTGCACTGTTGTTTGGCCAACTACCTGGCCCTGGTTGCCTAATCGGGGCAGCGCCCCATTGGATTGGGCCACAAACTGCACTTTATCTAACAGAACGTCAGTCACTCGCTCCCAGGTGTAGGCGGCGGCCTGCCGGTGGGCCGCCTGGCGCATGGCCGCCGCCCGCTGCGGATTCCGCTTGAGAATCACTGTCTGGGCGACAATTTCTTCCGGGGAGTCGGTGTCCATGACCATGGCCGAATCGCCGTTCAGGCTGTATTCCTCGCCGGTCGCACCGGTAAAGACCAAGCCGCTGGCAGCCATGGCTTCCAATCCGACTAGTCCAAATGGCTCATGCCCGCTGTTAGCCAGGACAGCATCGGCGGCAGCATAGAACGGTCGTAACAAATCCTGGGTCAAAAAAAAGCGCAAATTGTAAATATCGGCCGGTGGTGCGGCTTCCAACACCGCCAACATTTCAGGCCATGTCAAAGGATGTTCGCTATGATCTGCTGGTGCTGTCACATCGACAACAGAGAGACCCAACTGCCGCGCCCGGTGCAGCACCTCAGCCCCATGCGATTCGATGCCGCCCCGCAGCGGGAAAACGACTTTATATCCTTGTGCCTTAAGCTGTGCCGCTGCTTCAATCGCCATGAGCCATCGTTTGGCGGGATCAAAACGGCCGACTTTGAAAAGCATCACTGTTTCCGAATCGAATGCCAGCGTTCCGCGTAAATCGCCTATCCGTTCGCCGTCTACCGGCTCCAGTAAATCGGCCGGAATCCCGTTGGGAATAACCAATGGGTTCAGGCCATTGCGCCACATCAGGTGTTTCATGTAGCGGCTGACAGTTGTGAGTTGGGCTACTTCGTTCAGGCGGGTCCAGTCAACGCGGTGGAATGACATGGTGTTGTTGGCATTCCAAAACAAAACAGTCTTTTGCCGCAAATCGGCTTGAACCAGTTGATTATGGAGATGAATGAGGGCTTCGGCGGTGTGCCATTCTTCAGCCAGGATGATCGGTAAACGGCCGTTCGCCACCGCTGGCCTTATAATTTCTTCTAAAACAAACCACGGGACCGAACTGTTGAAATCCCACAGCTTTTCTTCTTCCGCTGCATAAACGCCGGCCCGGTGGTGGGCGCTGATCCATTGACACCAACGATGCAGAATGAGACGGCCGTTCACCTGCGTTTCCCTGCCTGGTGCGGAAGGATCGCCAACAAATAACAGATGTGTTTCGAAGCCACGTTGAGCCAGCGTTTCCGCCAGGTGGGTGACTCGGACTCCCAATCCCCCGGCTTGTGAATAACAATCTGGCCCTTCAAAAGACAGAATACAAAAAACGGCCAGGTCGGGTGAAAGCATCATGAGCAAACCTCCTCAAATTGAACAGGTGCGCCTGGCTTATGATTGTTACAAGAGAGGATGAGGTTTATAAAGCCAGCGAAATGATCGGTATGGTGGCTGCGCTTTAGTAATTACTTGACCTATGGACAGTAAAAGTGGACAGTAAAAGAGAAAGAACAGAACTGGGCGCTCCATATCCCAATTACATATTCCAATAAGCATTGTGTTGAACTACGTAGGCTGATTTCTTTCAGTATAACAGAATAAAGGGGGTTTATGTGGATTTATTTTTTACCTGGTACTTTTTTCCTATTTTAGATTGAGACTTCCATGAATTACGGAAGCTCAAAACTCATCCCGCGTTGGCACTGACAATACAGCGTGCGCTGTCAGCGGCTCTGTTATCGGATGAACAACCCAATCGGCGCCCCATAGATGATTACCAATATCACTCCCAACACAATGCCAAGCCACCACCTTACCCCGACACTTAGTTTAGCTGTGATGGCCAGCAGCCCGATAACCCATAATATTCCCGCAAACTGATATGCGTTCGCGAACAATGTGCCTTTCCCTGTTAACCAACCCAGTATCTCTATCTCTTGTGGCTGGAAAAATCTGGCTAATACCAGTATGGCTATGACCAACTCCACCACCATTGTCGTCAACGCAAATGGAACCGTTGTCGTCAGGCTCACTTGGGCAAATACGACGGCAAAGCGCTCGATGATGACCTCAATGAATGTTTGCCAGAAAGTCATTGAGTTTGCATCTCCTTGTGTGCCTTTTACGAGGAAGACCTTGCCACAGCGGAGGAAGTAACACTATTTTTCAGCCTTCGCCATCGTCCAAAAATCAAATATGCGAGAGAACAGTTGTGTGTCGACGATAACGGCCGTTATCGCTCCAAGTCCATACATGACATAGTCAAGCAGGTCGAAAGTAGAACCCAGAACGGGTATCCCCAAATACTGGCCAGTTTCGGCGATTGAGGGCGTCAAAAATACAATGGCCCATTTTACTGGCCACCGTCTGAGAAAAGGTATATTCGGTTCGTTGGCACACAATAGAAAGTAGAACCCAAAAGGAATGATAAAATCTGAAAAATAGCTGTAGTAGAAGTTGTACCACTCCCCGTGTAAATAGCTGCCAATTCTCAAGATGTGGGCGACGGCGATCAGTACCACAATGCTGAAAATAACGGCCAGACGCCTTAAAGAGCCAAAAACATCGCTCATAATGGTTCTCCCTTGAAGTTATTCGACTGAATACCGCTGACGCGAGCATCAATTACCACCTGGTCAATCCCAAACACAACCAGGGAAATGGTGGGGCGGGGACGCCGGCGGGGACGCCGACCACATCGCATGAAGAAGACCTTGCCACAACAGGGCCTTATCCTACATATTTTAACACCCGAAGGGCATCAAGTGTCACCCATTTACTGGGGTGATTACGTTTCTCGATTGGCCAGGTGCGAGAGCTAGACCCGCACATCCATCTTCCCTGGTTATCTTGATGTTGCAGAAACAATGCTAACAAAGGCTCAAACCGCTTGTCTCTGGAATAACCATGTGCAGCAAGCGCCTTTAGTGCACTGAGTAAGTCCCATGAACGAGGCACGCCGAAACTTAACCAGCGCTTGTGCTCACCTTCAAAATCATACCTGGCATTCAGGAGCGCATTCGCTAATTTGGTCACGACTTGCCTGGATTGCGTTGATTTCCTTTTAGCCGGAAGCACTGCCAAACCATTGAGTGTTGAGATGGCACCCCATAGACAATCTTGATGCTGGTATCGTCCGCAATCCAGAGCATCCTCAGTGGCCATATCTTCGATCAAAAACGCAAAGGCAGCCTGGACACGAGGGTCGTCCTGCAAGCCAAAGTACACGAGAAATGGAAGATGCTCACCGGTCGTACAGGGGAATATCCCGCTTCGCTGTTTCTTGGTCATTGAAAAACCACCATTTTCATTTTGGCAGAATTTCAGGAAAGAATCACATCCTGCTGCTGTACGTTCGTCTGGAGACACGCCCAGCATGTACAGCAAGGAGAGCGCAGTTACGGCTCCTTGAGCGGTGTAAGGTTTAGTTTCATCATCTCCCCAATAACCCTCAGGATGTTGAATAGAAAACAGTTCCTTCACCAACTTTTGTTCGGCAATGGCTGTTCTGGTTTCTTGTACTTCGAAGTTGCTAATAGGCTGTTCGAGAATATCGATCAAGGTCCAGAAGCGAACAGATGGATTTCCCGGTTCAAGCAGCCAGGGAAGCGAATCGCTGTTTAGATATCTTTTCCAATTTTGTATCACAAGTCTTACCTCTCTTGCCCGTATTCTGAACAAACCCGATCATGCAAAGATACAATGCCCCCGCAATCGGCGCACGTCCACTTTTTCGGGGGAACTCCAACCCCGTAACCAACGACGGACTAGACAAACCATTTGCTGAATCCAATCAATACTTGTCTTGTGCCGTTTGCCGTTGGCTTTGTTTGTCGCTTCGCTAGGGGCATTCAGGGTCAGAAAGGGCAATGCCCACGGCCGACTGCTCCAGGCCACAGGCACAATCAACATTATACTTACTCAACGCAAACCATAGCTATGCACCAGGTATTTTTTACTGGTATGTTGGTGTATTGGTATATTAGTCGAGTTCAGTACACCAACATACCAAAAACTAATGAGTCCACCGAAAAAAGTTGAACTTTTGGTCTTGAAAGGCTTTTTGTAGAAAACTAAGCGTTAATTGTGATGACTTGATCCCGTGCCGGGCCGACGGAGATGTAGGTGATGGGGACGTGGACCTGGTCGGCGATGAAGTTAATGTAGGTTTGGGCGTTGACGGGTAAATCGGCAAAGTGGCGTATGCCGGTTACATCTTCTTGCCAGCCGGGGAGGGTTTTGTAAACGGCCGTGCATTGGCCTAATTGGTCCAAATCAGACGGCACGTAATCAATCCGTTCTCCAGCCAATTCATAGCCGATACACACCGGAATTTCAGGCAGGCCGCTGAGAACATCCAGTTTGGTGATGGCCAACTCGGTCAGGCTGTTAATGCGGTGGGCCTGGCGCAGCATGACCAAATCCAGCCAGCCGACGCGACGCGGGCGGCCGGTTGTTGTGCCGTACTCGTCCCAGGGCTGCTCGCCGGTGCCGCGCAGGCGGGCGGCTTCAGCGCCGCTCAATTCGCAAGGAAACGGGCCGCTGCCGACGCGGCTGGTGAACGCTTTGGCCACCCCAATGACGCGATCTACCGCTTTGGGGCCGACGCCTAATCCAGTTAATGCCCCAGCCGCAGTGGGGTGTGAACTGGTGACAAACGGATACGTGCCATGATCGATGTCTAAGAATGTACCTTGCGCCCCTTCGGCGAGGACGAAACGGCCGTGTTCCAAAGCATCATGTACCACAACCATGTCATCAACCAGATGTGGCGCTAATAATTTCGCGTAGTCAATATACTGATCCATAACCTCAGCCACATTGAGCGGCTGCGCACCATAGATTTTACTCAACAGATCGTTCTTGCTGGTGATATGGTTTTTGATGGCAACGGCCGTGGCTTCCAGGTTGGCAAAGAGACCGGCACGCAAACCGGTGCGGCTGGCTTTATCGGTGTAGGCCGGGCCGATGCCGCGCAAGGTCGTGCCAATCGCTCCTTTGCCTTTTTGCGCTTCCAATGCCTTGTCCAGAGCGATATGGGCAGGGGTAATGAGGTGGGCTTTTTTGCTGATTTTAAGGCGGTCTGGCCCAACATTAACGCCGCGTTCGGCCAGCGCCGCCATTTCACGCAGCAAAACGGCCGGATTGACGACGACGCCGCTGCCGATGAGGCAAACGGGTCTTTCATGAACAATACCCGATGGAATGAGGTGTAATTTGAAAATTTCCCCATTGACAGTGACGGTATGACCGGCGTTATCGCCGCCGCTGTAGCGACCGACTACGTCTGCTTGGGCCGCCAACAAGTCTGTGTAGCGGCCTTTTCCTTCGTCGCCCCATTGAGCGCCGATGATGATATTAAATGACATATATTCCTCCATAAAAGACAAAGGGCGGAAGGATAAAGGCTGAACGGGATTGCTCCTTCCCCCGCGATATTAATAATGTACGTTGACGACGGTGCCGATGCTGGTGAAATTGAAAATCCATTCAGCATCGCCAGTTTCCAGGTTGACGCAGCCGTGGCTCATTGGATAACCGAAGTTGTTGTGCCAGTAGGTGCCATGCAGTGCGTAATCCTGGTAAAAGTACATGACGAAGGGCACGCCGGGTAGATAATAATCATAACCCAGGCGTGAGCCATCCATTGTCTGACTTTCATATCTAAGGTAAATACGGAATTGGCCGGTGACGGTTGGCCATGACGGTAGACCACTGGAAATGAGGGTGCTCATGACGGCAAAATCCCCTTCAAAAGCGGTCAAGGTCTGACTGCTTAAATTGACGTCAATCCAGTGCTCATTTGTATCAACGCCAAACGGCCGATTCGCCGGCTGGCTGTTGTTGGGGCTGACAAAGGTGGGAACAGGTGTGACTGTGGGCGTGGGTGTATTGGTTGGGGTGGGGGTCAATGTCCAGGTCGCTCGTGGCTCGCCTTTGCTGCTGAGCAGGTTTTTGGGTTGGATGGGGTTTGGAGTGGAAGCCGGTCTTGCGGTGGCGGGAACGGCCGTTGCCATCCCATTCTCATCATCGCCAGCAGACTCTGGCAAATTGCGATCGATTTGGGCTAACACAGCGGAACTGGTCGCTGTGGGGACCGCATTTTCGGCTGTGGCTGCCTGCCCGACAGCACTGCGCCAGGCCCACACCCCGGCGGCTCCCAGTAAAATAATTAGAACAGCGATACCAATATAGGAAACGGCCGTACCCCAATGTCGATCTGATTGTTGTGTATCGACGGCCGTTGGCTGTTCACGTTTTTCTCTAACCGGCGGCGGTTCTGACTGGCTGACTGGCTGGCTGGCTGCTTGCTTCTCAGCCCAGGCCAGAACCTTCTTCACCAAGGGATCATCCGGCTGAAGACGGGCGGCGCGGCGGGCATAATCGAGGCTGGCCTGCGGGGTGGGGGCAACCCTGGCCAACCCCATCCAGGCGACATAATCACCGGCATCCTGTTTGATGGCTTGCAGCAGCAAAGCACGCGCCTGCCGCTTGTCACCAGCCTTTACAGCTTCCCCCGCCCGTTGAATGAGATGCGCGTTGGCGCTGTTCATGGGCTTTCTCCGTTCGGTTATGGCTGCTCCAGGAAGCAGTTGACCCCGTTGATCAACCCGGTGACAACAGGGTCGCTGTGCGTTGTTAGCAGGTCGCGGTCGAGGTACAAAAAGCCAACTTCAATAATAATCGCCGGGGTTCCGGGACCAATTTCACGGAAAGCATGGTAATTGGCCATATCGGCGGTAATCGTGTTGGCGTGGTAGGATAATTGGGTGGCTGCTGCATAAGCATTTTCCATGCAAATCGACAATTGACTGGAATCGGTAAAGCTGGAACCGGAAATCTTGAAGCCGGTGGCCAGATCGTTGACATATTGGCAAGAATCGGCATGAATGGAAATGAGGGCGGTGGCGCTGTATCCGGCTAGTTTGGCGTCGAATTCTTCCAGAATTTCGGCGCGTATCCCGCTTGCTTGTAGGTTGGCGACCAACTTTTCAGCCAAGGCTGCGTTAACGGCCGCTTCCGTCAATCCATCGGCACAAACGGCGCCACTATCAAACCCTTTATGTCCGGCAATGATACCAATTCGACGTGGGCCAGGACTTTGCGCCAGCCGTTGTTCCACGGGTTTGGCCGGGACATTCTTGACCAACGGCGCTGACAACTGTGGGCCGGAGACAACGGAGGCAATTGCTTCCGTATCACCGCCGGATGGGTTGAAATACCAGTAAACGGTCAACATGCCGGCAAATGCCAAAAAGAGATAAATAAGTAAGGGGATATTGTGGCGAATGAAGCGAAGCCAGAAGGAGGAGTTAGTTTGCCAGGCGGAATCACTGCGCTGCGGTTGCATTATGTCTATATTTTACATGAGTTGTCAATAAAAGGAAGTGGTATTATGTTGAATCGTTCTCATAATTGCGTACAATTTCAAGTATATGACCACGTCCAATTAATGAATCGTTGAATTTTTGTGCAATTGGGTCGGGAAACGGCCGTAGCACACATTCGATTTACTTAATTTTAAGCAAAGGTTTATAATAATCCAATACTAATTTGATATAACTAATAAATTGGAACAACGGTGTCAATCAGCTTCATTAAATTCTAGCAATGAAAAACTGTGACATCGTCAGCCAAAGCGAACAAAAATTGACCAGATAACTTTGGCATAGTTTCCATCTTAGGAGCGAAAGAAACCATATGGATGAACAACCTAATGAAAATCGCCCAAATGTCCCGACCTGGGTTTGGATTTTAGGTGTATTTGCCCTGATTTTGGGCTTACAATTATGGCTTAGCGGCCGTTTCAATGGCCCCGAGCAAATCAGCTTACCCGACGCCATGGATCGTGTAAAGTCGGGTCAGGTGGATCAAATCATGCTCACCGGCAGCCGACTGCGCCTGAATATGAGCGATGGTTCTGAGCTGTCTACCACAATTGACCCCAGCAGCAGCGTCGAAGAAAGCCTGAGCTATTTTGGTGTTACGCAAGATGTTTTAGCTGACAATGGAGTCGAACTGATTGTTAACGATCAATCGGGTTGGAATACTTTCATCAGCATATTCTTGGGAGTAGGACCGGTATTGCTGCTTATTTGGATTTTTAGCCGGGGATTCCGCCAGATGCAAGGCGGCGGCGGTAACAGCATATTTGGCTTTGGTCGCAGTAAGGCCAAAAATTTGAATGATGCGGATCGTCCTACTGTTACCTTTGATGATGTGGCCGGCGTTGAAGAAGGCAAGCAAGAACTTGAGGAAGTGGTTCAATTCCTGCGTGAGCCGGAGAAATTTGTTCAGGTAGGTGCAAGAATCCCCAAAGGTGTCCTCATGGTTGGCCCACCAGGAACGGGTAAAACACTCCTGGCCCGTGCTGTGGCCGGCGAGGCTGGTGTGCCCTTTTTCCACATTTCCGGTTCGGAATTTGTGGAAATGTTTGTGGGTGTTGGCGCCAGCCGGGTGCGCGATCTGTTTGATAAAGCGAAACAGGCGGCTCCATCCATCGTTTTTGTGGATGAAATTGATGCGGTTGGCCGCCAGCGTGGCGCTGGTTTGGGTGGCGGTCATGATGAACGGGAACAAACCCTGAATCAGATTTTGGTGGAAATGGATGGTTTTGATAACGAAACCAACGTGATCGTCATGGCGGCGACCAATCGGGCCGACATCCTGGACCCGGCCCTGCTGCGTCCTGGCCGATTTGACCGCAAAGTTTTTGTCGATTTGCCGGATGTGAAAGGCCGGGAAGCGATTTTGGCGGTCCATGCCCGGGGTAAGCCTGTCTCTTCGGAAGTTTCGTTTTCTGATGTGGCCCGTTTGACGGCCGGTTTTTCCGGGGCCGACCTGGAGAATCTGCTTAACGAAGCCGCAATTTACGCAGCCCGGCGCAATCAGCGTACCATTGGTCTGCTGGAGTTTCAGGATGCGTTTGATCGCATTGTCATGGGGCCGGAACGGAAAAGCCGGGTTATGAGTGAAGAGGACAGGGAAACAGTTGCTTACCACGAAGCAGGTCATGCGGTTGTCAGCTTTAATTTGCTGCAAACCGATCCGGTGCAGAAGATTACAATTGTGCCGCGCGGTCGAGCCGGTGGGTATGTGATGCCGCTGCCGGAAGATCGGTTTGTCCACAGTCGTGAATACTTTAATGATCAAATTACGATGGCGTTGGGTGGCCGGGCTTCCGAAGAAATTTTCTTTGGCCGAATTACGACAGGCGCGTCCAGTGATTTGCAGCAGGCGACCCGTATGGCGCGGGCTATGGTAATGCAATATGGTATGTCCGACTTGTTAGGACTGCCGACGTATGGCGACAGTCAAAGTAGTCCATTCCTGGGCCGCGAGTGGGGGTATGGTACGGGCGGACGTGATTACAGCGAACAAGCGGCGCGGGCGATTGATGAAGAAGTGAAAGCCATTTTGCAGGGTAATTATGACCGTGCCTTGAGCATTATTCGAGAAAATCGTGACAAGCTGGTGGCTTTGGCGAACAAGCTCATGGAAGTGGAAACATTAGATCGGGCGGCGTTTGAGGAGTTGATGAATTCCACAATGGATACGGCCGATTCTATTCCCGGAGAAGTAACTGTAGACGCCTAAGCCTGATTGATTTTGTTTTTGTTGTTAAAATAGGCCCTCCCGTTAGCATAAAGCCAACGGGAGGGCTTTTTGTTACTGCTTTGCCCTGGGCAATTGGAGAATGGCATGGCTGATGTTGTGGAATTGAGGCTGGACGGAGTGGTGTTGACGGTGGTGTTGAATCGGCCGGAGCAGCATAACGCGCTGACTCCGGAACTGATCGAACGGTTAACGGCCGTATTCCACCAAGATACTGTCGCTGATGACGTTCGCGTGATTGTGTTGACAGGCAACGGCCGTTCCTTCTGCGCCGGAGCGGATATCAACATGATGCGGGCCGCGGCTGATACCGATTTTGCGGCGAATGTGGCCGACGGGCAAGCGATTTTTGACCTGATGCAAGCCATCGACAACTGCCCCAAGCCGGTAGTTGGCCGTGTAAACGGGGCGGCGATTGGCGGCGGCGTTGGGCTGGTAAGCGCATGTGACATCGTTGTCGCTGTGAACCGGGCCAAGTTTGCGTTTAGCGAGGCCCGGCTGGGAATTGTACCGGCGGTTATTTCACCGTTTGTGCTGGCCAAAATTGGGGTGGGAAACGGCCGTGAACTGTTCCTGACCGGTGAGCGGTTCGACGCCTTCAAAGCGCAGCAAATCGGGCTGGTGCAGCACGTGGTGGCGGAGGATGAATTGGATACGGCCGTTGCCGAACGAATTGAGCAGCTTCTCCTGGCCGCGCCCGGTGCACAGGCTGCCGCCAAGGAATTAATCCGCACAGTTGCCCCGCAGCTTGTGGCGGCCCATCAGCCTGCCGTTGAAATGCGTGATTTTACGGCCGACATGATTGCCCGCCGCCGTGCCAGTGATGAAGGCCGCGAAGGGTTGAGCGCCTTTCTAGAAAAGCGAATACCTAATTGGAGATAAGACAGCATGAGTGAAGCTGAAGCGATTCAAAACATTGACGGTCCGCGAACACGAAACAGCCTGACTGCTGATTTGCGGCGGCTGGGGTTGGCCGAGGGCATGACAGTCCTGGTTCATTCCTCATTAAAATCGCTGGGATGGGTGAATGGCGGGCCGGTCGCAGCGATTCAGGCGCTGCAAGATGTGCTGACACCGGCCGGAACGCTGGTGATGCCGGCCCATACCGGTGATTTATCCGATCCGGCCTATTGGCAAAATCCGCCGATTCCGCCATCCTGGCATGATTTGGTACGGGAAACAATGCCGGTGTTTGATCCGCGTCTGACGCCGACACGGGGCATGGGGCGCATCGCCGAACTGTTCAGAACCTGGCCCGGCGTGCGGCGCAGCTTTCATCCGCAGTTGTCATTCGCCGCCTGGGGCAAGCAGGCTGAATTTGTCACGGCCAATCACGAGCTGGCTAACGCCCTGGGAGAAGGTTCGCCGTTGGCTCGCGTGTATGATCTGGACGGTTACGTCCTGCTGTTGGGCGTGGGCTATGACAGCAATACGTCGTTTCATTTGGCAGAATATCGTGCAGGTAAGAATAAACCGTTTACGGCCGGGGGGCCTATGATACGGAACGGCCGTCATCAGTGGACGACGTACAATGATATCGAATTCAACGAGGAATTGTTTCCTCAAATCGGGGCCGAGATGGAGGCCCAGACAGATATAGTCGTGATTGGTCAAGTCGGTTCAGCCACTTGTCGTTTTTTCCGGCAAAAGTCTGGCGTCGATTTTGTCACTAACTGGCTCATTCATCAGCCGCCAATGACCAAGTATGTTTAAGAAAATCCTTGTTGCCAATCGGGGTGAAATCGCCCGTAGAATCTTGTTAGCCTGCCGCGAATTGGGCGTTCGGGCTGTCGCTATTTATTCCGACGCCGACCGGGATGCCCCCTGGGTGCGTCTGGCTGATGAAAGTTACCCGCTGCCAGGGGTGACGGCCGTTGACACCTATCTTAATCAGGCGGCCATCTTCCAAATTGCCCACATTTGTGGGGCCGAGGCGATTCATCCTGGCTACGGCTTTTTAAGCGAAAATGCCAGTTTTGCCCAGGCCTGTGCTGAAAACAACTTGGTCTTCATTGGTCCAAACCCGGATGCAATGCGTTTGATGGGCAGTAAAGCATCGGCGCGGCAACTGGCGCAGGCTGCCGGGGTGCCGGTGGTTCCGGGGTTGGACGGGGCCGGTAAAACAGATGCCGAATTATTGGCCGCGGCCGCTGAAATTGGTTATCCGGTGCTGATTAAAGCCAGTGCCGGCGGCGGCGGCAAAGGGATGCGCGTTGTTGGGTCGGCGGCGGAGATGGCAGGGGCGTTACAAGCGGCGCGCCGTGAAGCCCGTTCGGCTTTTGGTGATGAGCATGTCATCGTGGAAAAATATTTCACTAAGATTCATCACGTTGAAATCCAAATTTTAGCCGATCAACATGGCAATGTGCGCCACTTATTTGAGCGGGAATGCTCGGTGCAGCGCCGACATCAGAAGATTATTGAAGAAAGTCCGGCGCCTGTGATTCAAGATGGAGATTTGCGGCGGCGGATGGCGGAAGCGGCCGTTGCTCTGGCCAGGGCGGCTAACTATGTAAATGCCGGTACAGTCGAATTTATTGTGGACGAATCGGGCCACTTTTACTTTTTAGAAATGAATACGCGGCTCCAGGTAGAACATCCGGTAACAGAACTGGTTACCGGGCTTGATTTAACAATTTGGCAAATTCGCATAGCCAATAACGACAAAATACCAACACCACAAAAAGCGATTTCACAACGCGGGCACGCCATTGAATGCCGCATTTATGCCGAAGATCCGGCCAATCAATTTTTGCCGTCAATTGGAGAGATTAGCTATTATCAACCACCGTTTGGCCCTGGTGTACGGGTTGATGACGGCATTGAGTCGGGATCGCAGGTGACGCCTTATTACGATCCCATGTTGGCGAAAGTGATCACCTGGGGGAATTCTCGGCAGGAGGCAATAGCAAAGATGGTCAGGGCGCTGCGTGATACGATTATCCTGGGCGTGACGACCAACATTCCTTATTTGTTAGCTATCTTGCAGGAGCCAACGTTTCTTGCTGGACAAACAAGCACAAGTTACCTGGCGGAACATTTTACGGCCTGGCAGCCGCCGGTTAAAATCAGTGAAAGTGATTGGCTGGCGTTGGCGGCGCTGGAAATGCTGCAGGGTGGGGGAGAACGGAGAAAGCTTGGGGGCAGGGAAACGGCCGTTTCCCCGCCCGATCCCTGGAAGCAAATGACACCCTGGCGTAATGTCACAAGTAAATGACCCCAACTGCATCAGCCGCCTGTTTGGCGAATATCTGGCCTGAGCTATAATCTAGCCACCGATTAAAACGCGCTGTTCAACGCGCCAAACATTGACAAGAGGTGACATCTTAATAAATTGTGGCGGAGTTGGTTGAGCTTGTCTAAACGAACGGCTTTCGACAAGGTTTCAGCGTAAGATTAGGCCTCGTTAATGAAAAGACACGAAAAAAAGGGAAAAAAGCTATGCCTAAAGCACTCATAACCGGTGTAACCGGACAAGACGGCTCCTATCTGGCCGACTTCTTATTATCTCAAGGCTATGACGTGGTGGGTATGGTGCGGCGCACCAGCACCATCAACTTTCACCGAATTGCCCATATTCAAAACAAAATCGAACTGGTATCCGGCGATTTGCTCGACCAGGTTTCAATGATTCATATTCTGGAGGAGCATCGGCCCGATGAAGTCTACAACTTAGCCGCTCAATCATTCGTCCAGACATCCTGGAATCAGCCTGTGTTCACCGGTGAAGTGACCGCTTTGGGCGTTACACGTTTGCTGGATGCGATCCGTACTGTTAATCCCAAAACTCGCTTTTATCAGGCCAGTTCCAGTGAAATGTTTGGTAAAGTTGTCGAAGTTCCCCAAAAAGAATCGACCCCACTTTATCCGCGCAGCCCGTATGGGGTGGCTAAAGTTTACGGCCATTGGATTACCATTAATTATCGGGAAAGCTATGACATGCACGCCACATCGGGTATTTTGTTTAACCATGAATCGCCCCGACGCGGTTTGGAGTTTGTGACGCGGAAAATTACGCACCATGTGGCCAAAATAAAGCTGGGCCTGACGAATGAACTGCGGTTAGGCAACCTGGACTCGCGGCGTGATTGGGGATTTGCCGGTGATTACGTCAAAGCAATGTGGCTGATGCTGCAACAGGACAATCCGGATGATTACGTTGTTGCTACCGGAGAAACACATTCAGTCGAGGAATTTTTGAATGAGGCGTTTGGTTGTGTTGATTTGGATTGGCACGATTATGTGGTTCAAGACCCACGCTTCATGCGTCCGGCTGAAGTTGATTTGTTGGTCGGCGATCCATCAAAAGCGGGCCGCGATTTAGGATGGGAACCTGTCGTTACTTTTTCCGAATTGGTAAAAATGATGGTCGATGCGGATTTGAAACTGCTTAGAGATGGCGACACTGCGTTGTAATGAAGAGTTGTTTGTAGTACCTGCTTTAGCGGGGAGGACAGCTAAAGCTGCCACTACAAACTTGTTCTGAGGGGAGGGTATTACGAATCACTTGCAGGAGTCGCAGGTGGTTTGTTTTATATAAGTAGGTAAGGATGACGTATGGCAGAATTGGCTTTTCAGGATTATTACCCTGATGATGTGGCACATTGTTATGGCTGCGGCCGTTTAAATGTGCATGGCCATCAGATAAAGAGCTATTGGGATGGTGAAGAGTCGGTGGCGACCTTTGTTCCAGAACCGTATCATACGGCCGTTCCTGGTTATGTGTATGGCGGGCTGATTGCATCGTTGATTGATTGTCACAGCACGGGAACGGCGGCTGCCGCTGCTTTCCGGGCCGAAAATCGGGCAATGGATACCGAACCGGCACTGCGCTATCTAACAGCATCGCTGCATGTTGATTATTTGAAGCCAACACCGATTGATGGCCCTCTGGAACTGCGGTCGCAGGTGACGGAATTTAAGGGGCGCAAAGTCGTCGTGACCACAACCTTATCCGCCAAAGGCGAAGTTTGTGCGCGCGGCGAAGTGGTGGCTGTGCAGGTTCCGGAGCAGTTCATGGCCCAGCTACGGGCAAACCAGGGAAAGTGAAACGTGCTGCTTCGCCTGAAATAAGATTAAGAACTTTGAGATAATATTTATGCTAATTGATACCCACTGCCATTTGGATTTTGAGAGATTTAATGAAGATCGGGACGCTGTGATTGAGCGGGCCATTCAATCAGGTGTCCAGCGAATAATCGTTCCGGGGTTGGATTTGTTAAACTGCACGGCCGTACTCAAACTTGCAGAAAAATATGGCAACGTTTATGCCGCAGTCGGTGTCCACCCCAATTCAACGGCAAAATGGCAAGATGATTGGATTGATGAACTGCGCCAATTGGCCAATCATGAAAAAGTTGTGGCAATTGGCGAAATCGGGCTTGATAATTATTGGGACAAATCCCCACAGACTACGCAGCGCTGGGCACTGCGGGCGCAGCTCCAGTTAGCCGCCGAGTTAAATCTGCCGGTTATCATCCACAATCGAGACGCAAATGAAGACATTGTTCGGGTATTGGCTGAATCCCCACTGGCCGGCCGTGAGGGCGCTGGTGTTTTACATTCTTTTTCCGGTGATTGGGGAACGGCATATGCGGCCCTGCAAATGGGTTTTTATATTGGATTTACTGGCCCGCTGACGTTCAAAAAGGCGTTTGATTTGCGCCGAATTGCGGCTGAGGTGCCGGATGATCGTCTATTAATTGAAACGGATGCCCCATTTTTGACGCCGGAACCGTATCGCGGTAAGCGTAATGAACCTGCTTACGTCGCCCAAATTGCGGCGCAATTGGCTGAAATAAAGCAAGTGACAACGGCCGTTATCGCCCAACAAACAACGGCAAATGCGATGCGGCTGTTTTGGAAGGCAGAAAGCAAAAATTAGAAGGCAGAATGACCCTCTCGCAAACCCAATCGCCAGATTTATCCATCATTATTGTAAGCTGGAATGTGCGTGATTTGCTGCAAGCCTGTTTGCATTCAATTGCCAGCCAGCGCCACGGGCTGGCATTGGAAGTCATTGTCGTGGATGGTGCATCGGCCGATGGCAGCCCGGCGATGGTGCGCGAGGCATTCCCCTGGGTTCAATTGATTGCTTGCGATGAGAATGTTGGCTTTCCACGGGGGAATAATTTGGGGTTGGCGGAGGCGAACGGCCGTTACCTGCTCCTTCTCAATCCCGATACCGAAATCAAAGAGGATGCCCTACCGGTGATGGTTAACTATCTGGCACAGCATCAAGATGTAGGCCTGGTCGGGCCGCAGCTTCTTAACAACGATGGTTCCGTCCAATCATCGCGCCGCCGCTTCCCAACGCTGATAACCGCTCTGTTTGAAAGCACCTGGTTGGAACCGTTTGCCCCGCAGCGTATTTTACGCCATTATTATGCGCAAGATTTGCCCGATGATGCGGCAGCTGACGTGGATTGGGTGACCGGGGCCTGTATGCTCACCCGCCACGAGATATTCAGCACCATCGGCGGGCTGGATGAAGCCTATTTTATGTATTCAGAGGAACTGGATTGGTGCCATCGCATCAAAGATGCTGGTTGGCGTGTTGTGTACTATCCGGCAGCGCAGGTACTTCATCACGTAGGCAAAAGCAGTGAACAAGCTGTAACCGCCCGCCACATCAATTTTCAGCGGGCCAAACTGCGCTATTTTCAAAAATTTCACAGTGGCACGGCCGTTACCATTCTCCGAACCGTCTTGTTGTTGAACTATGTTGGACAGCTGTTGATTGAGGGTATGAAGGGTGCATTGGGACATAAACGGCCGTTGCGTCGGCAGCGGGTTCAGGCTTACTGGCAGGTGATTCGCACCGGTCTGCGGCCAGCCGGCTATTGATTTTAGTACCTTATCAGTGAGATTCTTGGCACGGTGTACAAGAATTTTTCGACACGAATTTCACGAATGAAGAAAAAATTAGTGTAATTTGTGAAATTCGTGTCAGAATCTTTTCTGGTTTATCCAGGCTAGGAGGTTGGATGAAAAAAAAGAGTGTGCAGTTAGAAATTCCATTATCAATTCATGAACTATTGCAGGACATTGCCCAATCGTCGGGCTGGTCTTTTGAAGAAGTGCTTTTGCAAACAATAAAGGCTGGCTTGCCGCCATCCTTAGGCAAAGTGCCTGAGGAATTTCACGAAGGGCTGCTTACCTTGAACAGTCTGGGAGATCGTGATTTACTGCGTGTTGTTGAAGGTGAACTGCCCGGAAGCATACCCAAAGGTCCCAAATCGGCCGATTTTAAGCTGCTGCAACAAACCTATGCCCTGCGCCTGCTTAAATGGCGTGGTCATCCCATCCCGTCTCCTTACGAAGCTTTGATGAGTTAGCCCCAGCTTCGATGCGTATTGGTTTTGTTACCGGCGAGTTTCCACCAATGGAAGGTGGCGTTGGCGCGTTCACGCAAGAACTGGCTAAAGCGCTGTCCGCTACCGGACACGAAATCCACATTATCACCGACCGGCAGGCACGGCCGTTAACCAGTCAGCGGCGTGTACGTGATTTGCTAGAACCGGTCAGCCTCGATTTTGCCCAACTGCACCCCGTCATTCGTCATTGGCGCTGGTCGTCTGTTGCGCCCATTGTCGATATTGTCCTGCGTCATGAACTGGATGTGGTTAATATCCAGTATCAGGCAGCGGCTTACAATATGCGCAGTCCGGCCATCAATATGCTCCCCTGGCGGCTGAAAGGGGTGGCGAAAACGGTTGTCACGTTTCATGATTTGCGGGTGCCTTATTTATTTCCGAAGGCAGGGCGATTGCGGGAAACGGCCGTGCAGTTCATGGCTCGCCAGGCAAACGGCAACATCGCTACCAATCCGGCCGACTACCAACAGCTAACCGCAACCATTCAGACGCCTGTTTGCCAAATCCCTATCGGGAGCAACATTACCACCTACGCGCCCAACCAAAACCAAATCGACAAAATCCGCGATGAAATGGGATTGGCAAAAACAGATTTTTTGCTGGGTTATTTTGGGTTTTTGAACGAGAGTAAAGGGGCCGACACCCTGCTGAGAGCGCTGGTCCAATTAGATGATCGCCATCATCTTGTATTTATTGGCGGGCAAACGGGGAGCAGCGATCCCGACAACAATCAAACTTTTTTGGCCAGTTTGCGCCAACTCATCACTGCTTTGGGGTTGGATGTACGGGTGCATTGGACCGGTTTTGTACCGGATGAACGCGTATCGGCCTTTTTGCACGCGGCCAACGTGATGGTTATGCCCTATCGGGATGGTGTTTCGCTGCGGCGGGGAACATTGATGGCCGTTTTGGCTCACGGCCGTTCCCTCATCACAACCACACCTGCCAGCCCTACACCGGAGCTGGTTCACGGCGAAAATGTGTGGCTGGTTCCGCCCGATGAGCCAACGGCCCTGGCTGCGGCTGTCCGCATTGTGCTGGCTGACGAGTCGCTGCAGAACAGGTTAGGGGAGGGGGCAGCCCAAGTTGCAGATTTGTTTACCTGGGACCAGATTGCGGCGGAAACGGCCGTGTTCTTTCAATCTCTGCTGCCATCTTCCTGAAATTATTCAACCAACTTTCTCCAACGCCGGCGACTCGTGAAGAACAATACGGCCGTCCTGCAAATAATAGACCTCATCGGCGAATTCATCTACGGCAAAGTCGTGAGTGGCAACCAGGACTGTTGCATCTTCTTTTTGGGCAATGTAATGCAAAATTTGCAAAATTTGAGCGCCGGTAGCCACATCCAGTTCCCCTGTTGGCTCATCGGCCAGGATGATGGTCGGCTGGGGAGCAATGGCCCGGGCGATAGCCACCCGCTGCTGCTGCCCGCCCGACATCTCAAACGGCCGGTGGTCTATCCAGCTTTTTAGCCCAACCAGTGACAATACCTGTTCCACCCTCTCCTTGCGCGCGACCCGTGACCAGCCTGCCAACCGCAGCATCAAATCTACGTTTTCGCGAGCTGAATAGGTGGGCAGCAATGCGTGGGACTGGAAAACAAAACCAAGTTTGTGCCGGCGGAGCCGAATGCGCTCGCTTTCGCCAAGGTTGGTGATCTCCTGTCCCTCCAGCCAAACCTGCCCCGATGAGGGCGTGTCCAGGCCGCTGATGCAGTTTAAGAGAGTGGTTTTGCCTGAACCGGAACGGCCGTGCAGTGACACCAATTTGCCTGCTGAAATATCCAAATCAATCCCTTGCAAAACAGGAATCTCTCTATCACCTACGTGATAGGTACGTGTCAATCCTTTTGTGCGAATGCGTGATGTATTGTCCATGATGTTCAAATGTGCCGGGAACCAAAGTTCCCGGCACACATGCTCAAATTTCTAACCATTTTCCCATGAGAGATCGGCTTTTTCCATACAAGATTCAAATGCTTGATAATCGTTGCTGCCAACCAGTTCATCTTCAATGATGCATTGGCGGTAAGTGTCAGCTTTTTCTTGAGCTGCTTGCAGCGCCTCTTCAACGGTTGCGTCCCCTTTGATAATGGCGTTATACGCTTCTTGCAGCCCGATTGATAACGCCGGGCTGAGCCAGTTGTTGTCTTCGGAAAATAAGTTGGTGTTAGCGGCTAACGTGCTATTTTTAACACTATCAATGAGTACACTGGCCTGGTCAGACCCTACACGCTGGACATACTCATCCGACTCGGCCGTGCTGATACGGGCTGGTAGACCATATTGGGACAGCGATTCCTGGGCAGTCAGATATTTCAGCCATTCCCAGGCCGCCTGGCGTACTTCCGTTTGCGCGGCAATATAATAGCCGTTGACTGAATCAAACCCGCCTTTGCCGCCCTCGCCAACGGGGTAAGG
This sequence comes from Promineifilaceae bacterium (SeqCode), assembly GCA_050301775.1. Taxonomy (GTDB): domain Bacteria; phylum Chloroflexota; class Anaerolineae; order Promineifilales; family Promineifilaceae; genus JACKCC01. The sequence continues at coordinate 15,839 of JBNKZT010000008.1, read as the reverse complement.
AACAACGCCAATGTGACTGCTATCTTTCTCTTCGTTTATGATTTCTCCGTTCTCATCATAAGAAACAAAATTACCATACTGATCGCTTTTCCAGATGGCGGCGCGATCATTGTCAATCAATGCCTGACGATCTTCATATGGGTTGGAGCTAATTGAAAAGGATGTCATGTCAAAGACCGGTTTGACGCCGTACTCTGTGGTGAGATTGGTGTACCAACGCAGTGCAGAAATGGTTTTTGGGGGGGGAAAAGCTCACGTTAGGCGGATCGACATTTTCATCGATGAGGGACACATCTTGCCTCGTCATGAATGTCAACGCGTCACCCAACTCGTACAGATCGGATACATAGCCATAGATTTTGGTTTCTTCGTTTTCGCCATCGGTCAGGGCAACGGCCGTTTCCAAAAACTCATCCAGCGTCCATCCCGGCTGGGGATAATCTACTCCGGCAGCATCAAACAGGCGTTTGTTGTAATTCAGAAAAGCAACCTGCACTTCGCCCGGCAAGCCAACTACCTGCCCTTGATCTCGGAACTGATCCAGAACTGCGGGGAAGAAATCGTCCTCTGACAAGTCAGGATCGGCATCCAGAAACGGCTGTAATGCCAAAACCAACTTCAAATCATCTTCACTGGTAATCGCATTCCACCATTGGAAACAATCCGCATCCCCAATCATCGCCTGTAAACTAAACTCCTCATTGTAGAAATTGGGTTCTTCCACTTTGATGATGATACCAGGATGGCTTTCCTGAAACTTTTTGGCTGCTTCGCGAAAAACAGAAGGATCGCCGCCGGCAACGACAAAGCGTACCACGACATCTCCTTCTTCAATTTGTTGGCTGGGCGGTTCAGCAACCGTAAATTCAGGAATTGGCGTTACTTTAGCCTGCTCACTAACAAATGCCTCTATCCCTTCTTCAAACTTTTGCTGGGCTTCGGCCAACACATCGGCCGCATCTCGCCCCTCGTTAATAATCGAATCGACGGCTTGATATATCTCTTCACCGGCAACCGGTGGATAGGCCGTTGTAAACCCATGTTCGACAGCATAACGCAGTGCATCAGCCAACTCAACATCCAAATCATCCCATATCCCGCTGGCCTCAGCGACCGACCTGCGGGCTGGCAAACTGGTTGGACCACCCGGCCCAAAGGCAAATGCGTTATCGCCATGTTGTTGGGTCAAGAACTTTATCCATTCCCAGGCGGCCTGTGGATTAGATGTTCCGGCACTAACAGCCAACACACCGCCACCGTACGAAGCAATTGGTGATGAGCGGTCACTACCATCGGTAACCGGGAAAGGAACAACGCCAATATTGCCTTGCTCTGACCGCCAGACATATGATTCGGAAAATTCAGGCCACATAGCAACTTTGCCTTCTTCCATCAACTGGTATATTTCCTCATATACCGCAAAATCTTCTTCTGATTCGGGCGGCTTGGCATATGGGGCTACTTCGTATTTGGTGTGTAAATCGGCAACCCATTGGAATGCGGCGACAACTTCCGGGTCTTCAAGGCGAGCTGTGGGCGGTTCGCTCTCCAGATTGAAGATGGGACCGGCCTTGGCCTGTACCAAATCTAATGGCCCTGTATATTGGTTCGTGAATCCCCATTGTGTTACTTCATCTCCTTCACGCAGGGTTAGGGCTTGGGCTGTTGCCAAAAAATCATCCCAGGTCCAGCCTATTTCGGGGTAGGCCACGCCGGCTTTGTCAAATAAATCTTTGCTGTAGAACATGAGCGTGTAACTGGCATTTGTCGGTATGCCCCAGGTTCCACCATCCCATTGGAATTGCTCCAAAATACCGGGGTAATAATCAGCAGTGTCGAAGTTGCCATCCCCGGCCATGAGTGGGGCCAGGTCGAGCAGCAGCCCATCTTGTACAAAGCCGGGTTGAAGGTACCAGCTAATGACGTCGGCGCCTTGTACCAATTTGAATAGGCTGTCGTCCTCACCGCCCACTGTGACTGAGACACCATTGCCCTGATTACCCATGATTTCGTCTGTTGAAACCATCTCTATTTTGATGTCAGGATGTGTTTCTTCAAATGATTTGACGCGTTCTTCATATAAGCCGCGTTCCCAGCCATTAACGGCAAAGCTAATGATGGTTTGTTGGCCGTTTTCGCTGCTGGCGGTGTTTGTTTCGCTGTTGGTATTTATGTTTGTGTTGTCGTTTGTTGTATCGTTGTTATCGCTGGTTTGGCAGCTAACGGCCGTTACCAGCAACATAACGACTAGCAAGTATAAAAGTTTACCTTTCAAACTGTTCATAATTTCCTCTTTTGATATTTTGAAACGATCCGTTTTCAACGCAATTTGAATTACCGCTGCCGTTTACCCAGCAGCCGGCGCAAGCCCTTGACTTGCGGTTCAGGCGGTTCATCGGCAGCAAGAGAGATACGGCCGTCCCGTCCAGCCCTCAGTTCTTTTTCCGCAACCGGTTTTACCAAGACCCCGCCATCTTCTGTCATAGAAATTGTCACCCGGTCACTCAATCCAATTTTCTCACGGATATCCGGTGGGATTTGCAGCCGGCCAACCCCGTCCACCATAACATACTCGTCGAAAACAGCTTCCTGATTGACCTGCGTTGTGTCATGGTTGGCGCGGCGCACCGTTTCACTGCTGGTACGGCCGTCCCTAATCGTTACCACCCGATCAACCGCCTTTGATACCTGCGGATCATGTGTCACGATAATCGTCGTCAGCCCGAACTGCTCATTTAGTTGGCGGAACAAAACTAGCATCTCGTCTGAGGTTGTCGAATCCAATTCGCCGGTTGGCTCATCTCCCAGCAGCAGCGAGGGGTTATTCGACAACGCTACTGCAATCGCGACCCGCTGCTGCTGCCCACCCGACAGTTGGGCCAATTTGTGCTGGCGATGTTCCCATAAGCCAACCGCTTCCAACAGTTCCTGCGATCTGGCTCGCTTTTGGCGCGGGGAGATTCCGGCCACCGTCATCGGCAGCTCTACATTTTCCTGGGCAGTAAGATAGGGGATCAGATTCCGCGCCGACTGCTGCCAGATAAAGCCCACCTCGTTGCGGCGATAGGCATCCAGTTCGGCATCGCTGAGTTTGAGCAGGTTACGGCCGTTCACCGAAATCTTTCCTGCCGACGGCCGATCCAACCCGCCCAGCACATTCAAAAACGTACTTTTGCCCGATCCTGACGCACCCACAATGCCGATCAGTTCCCCTTCCTGAACTGTTAAGTCCAGTCCCTGGACAGCAATGACCTCAAGTTCGGCTACCTTATAAATTTTGACCAAATTCTCGCAAAAAATAAATGGTTTCATGGTTATTGGCTGTTGGTTGCTGGTACTAAACACGAGAAACCAACATCTAACGACTATTCTCCAATCACAACCTGTCCTTCTTCCAGCCCTTCCAAAATCTCCACGCGGTCTTCACTTTCGATGCCGATGAGCACGTCAACCCGGCGTTGGGCCACACCATCCTGCACGACGACAAAGCGGCGTCCCTGGAAGCGACGAATCGCCGCCGGAGGCAGCCACAGCACGCCATCCTTTTCTTCCAGCGTTACGGTGACCTCTGCCAGTTCACCCAGTGTCAAAGCCACATTTTGATCAATGCTGATACGGGCTACTTTTTCTTCATTATCATCCGCACCGCTGCCCGAACCACCGCCATAGGGGTAAGGCAGTGTGCGGATAGCACCGGTTAATCCTTCCTCCGGCCGGTTGCGTAGTTGAATCTCTGTTGGCTGCCCGATACTTAATTTTGCCAGGTCGGTGGCGTCGAGATTGGCTGTCAATTCCAATGCATCTACCTGGGCAATGACGATGACTGCTTTGAATGCCTGCACCTGTGTGCCGCGCTTGATGCTTACGGAAAGGACACGGCCGTTAAATGGCGCCACCAATTTTGCATTGGACAGCTTACCCTGAGCTTCTTCCAATGCTGCCTGGGCCTTACTCACCTCAATTTCGTAGGATGGCTCAATCCCTTGCAGCAGCTTCTCGTATGCCATTTGGGCCAGGATACGGTCTAATTCTTTAAGCTGCGCATCAACACCAACTGCGCCCAGGGCACGTACCTGATCGTTGTAAGCGGTTTCTGCCGCCAGCAGCTGCTGTTCAGCCTGTTCCAATCCTCGCGACAGACTGTCAACATAACTTTGTTCAACGTTGCCATCGGTTAACGCTTCCTGGTAGGCGTTGGCCGCGCCGGCCACTGCATCCTGTGCGTTTTGTAATTCCAACTGCTTGGCCATAAGTGGGGAAGAGGCTTGCTCCAACGCCGCCTTTTCGGCGTTCAGCATCTCTTTTTGAATATCAATTTCGGCTTTGATGAGGGTTTCCGTATGGTCCAGACGCGCCTTTTCCAGATTATATTCAGCTGTTTGCAAGGCGATTTCAGCGTCCAGGACCGATTTTTCCAATTCAGTGATGTCCAGTTCGGCCAGGACATCGCCTGCTTGGACCGTATCGCCCTGGGCGATGAAGACGGTTTTGACCGTTCCTTCCCGGCCAAAGGCCAACTGTTCTTCAACGACGGGGGAGACACGGCCGTTAAACACCAGCGCATTCACCACAGTCCCTCTTTCCACCGTGTACACCGGCTTCTCTGGCACAATGGGCGTCGGCAGCGGCGTCGGTGTGGGCACGTTCTCCAGATTGACGCCGCTGCCGCCATTACACGCCGCCAGCAAAGCAATTGCCAAAGTAGTTATCATGATCAATAGTCGTTTCATTGCTAAATCCTGTTTGTAGTGCGTAGTGGGTTACGCAACACGCAATACGTTTTATACCGTTTCGCCCAACTTCACGGCTTCAAAAACTTTCATGCGTATCAATAAGCCAATCAAAATGGCGACAACAACAATAAACATAGCGCCAAAAACAGCATAAATAAGGCCAATCTGTTCCCAGGCAATTTTCACTACAAAGGGGGGAACCAGGGCTGTTTTGTCGCTGCCCACCTGGAAGAAGGGGATGAATAAAGTGCTGGCCCAAACGCCCAGCCCGGTGCCCAACCCCATGCCGGTAAGGATTAACGCCGCCTGTTCACCAGCCAGATAAACTGCCATCTGGCCCACTGAAAGGCCGATGGCACGCAGCATACCCAACTCAATAAAGCGGCGCTTGAAGGAGACGATGGCGAAAACCAAAAAGCCCAACACGGTCAAGACGGCCGCCGCGCCAAACCCAACCGACAGCAGCCCAAACAACCCCTGCCGCTCCGGCCGTTCTTGCTCGGCGCTAATTAACGCTTGCGCCGAGTTAGCCGAGACGACCAGCAGTCCTAAATCACGGACGCCTTGGGTAACGGCCGTATCCGACACAGCATCATCCACAGACAGCCACACATTGTAAGGGAACTGTCCGCCCATACTTTCATGCAAATAATCCAGTTGAGCCACGAAAAAGGGGCCGTCCTGTGGATACATCGTTGGGAATAAATCCAACGGCGCGGCGATAATAAACTCCACATCGGCAAACTTTCCGGCCGCTTCCACGTTCAACCGCAGCGGATCGCCCACATTCAGCCCGTTCTGGTCCATAAAATCCCGGCTGACCAGCAAATAATCACGGCTGACCGCCAAGCGATTGAGGACACCGCCCAATGATTCATTGCTGGCAAAATCGCGTCGGAAAAAGGCGACGTGGGCAAAATCAATCCGATCCACCCCTAAAATACGCCCCTGCCGCTGCCGTCCCCCAATCGTGGAGACGGCTTTATATTCGCCGACACGGGCGGCATATTTCACCCCGGCCACATCAAGATGGTCGGAGACGGGAAGAAACAGCCATTTTGGTTCATCCTCCGGGTTTTCTGGCTGCGGTTGCTGCTGTTGTGGTTGGCCAGGTTGTGTCGGTCGCTGCGGTTTCTCCGTGTTTTCGCCCAATTCAGCCAGATTCAAATCAGCGCCGACTTTGTAATACGCCTGGTCAAACAAATGATCGTCCAGAGTGACGGCCATGCTGGCCGTGAACGTCGCCAAACTCAGGGTAAGCGTCAGCAGCAAAAGCGACCCCGTGTACTGCCCGGATGACCGTGCTAACTGGCGCAGCGTGATCAGTAAAGTCGTGCTGGGCAGTCGCCAGGTAGCCCAGGAAAGGGTTGCCATCAGCCAGGGGAAAAAGCGGATAGCAATTAAACCCAGGGAAAAGCTGAACAAGACCGGCACTAAGAAAAGCAGCGGGTTGGCGAAGGGATCGTTGCCCTTACCAAACGTGGTCAGCCGCCCTTGCTGCTCAAGTTGATACCAGCCATACAGCGGTGGAATCAGCAGCAGCACATCTAAAAAGTAGCGCTGCCAGACTGGTTTTTGTAAGTCGCGGGCTTGCAGGGTGCGTAAGGTAACAATGGTATGGCGCGAGGAACGATAAGCAGGAATGAGCAGCGCCAGCAGGGTAAGTAAGACGGCCAGCCCGGCATAAATCAGGGCGTTAGGCGAGATAGTGGTTACTAAATCATCCAGATTGCGGTTGGCAAAAACGGCCGTATCCAAAAATGTGCGCGTCCGGCCCATAAACTGGGCAACCCAGCGGCCGGTCAGCAGTCCAATGGCCAAACCCAGTAGTCCCAGCAGCAGTCCTTCCAACAAATAAATCACCAATATTTGGCCCCGCGTTGTGCCCCGGCTGCGTAAAATAGCAATTTCGCTGCGGCTGCGCCGTACGGCCATTCCGGCAATCAGACTGATAAAGTACAGAGTCAATCCTACAACCGGCAAGCTAAAAACAGTCAACGTCAACGTCAGGACGTCGGCTGAACTGCCGTAGCTTTTCAGCGCATCTACCGGCGAAATTTCCAGATTGGTGTTGTTAAGCAGGGCGTTGGCACGGGATTCGGCCATGCTGATGTTGTTGAGCAGCCGGTTGACTTTTGCCGGGCGCACGGTACGGCCGTCTAACACCAAATACCATACGGCCGTAGAAACTGGTTTATCCAACAGCGGCGCGATCTGTTCACGGAAAGCCGCCTCCGTCGTCAACACCATCTCGTTAAACGAATCCGGCGTATAAAACCAAAACGGATCAGCCGGATCGGCGGGCGTCCAAATGCCGGCAACTGTTAATGGAATTTTCGCTCCATCGCGGCCTTGCCCAAACAGCGTATACGTTTCACCCACTTGTAAACCCAGCCGTTCGGCCGTTGCCTGTGTAATCAGCGCCTGGATGCTGCCACCATTGGTGGGAAATGCGCCCTCCACCAATCGGATATGGTCAGCCAAATCGGTGATAAAACCGGCATTAGCCCATAACAAAGGCGCATTTTCGTCAAAATTAGTTTCGCCGGTGGCAAATAAGCGCAGTTTATCGCTGCTGATGTGCCGAATAATTTGCTGCGCCGGCAGGTCAATAACGCCGGCGGCCTGCTCGCGCAAATAGCCATCGACCGGTGCGTACTCGTCCAGGCTGATATTACCATTCCAGGCGCCCACATAGCGCCACATAAATGCAAACGGCGGTCGATGGGTTCCCGCTTCGGTCAGTTCGCCTTGCAGCAGCCGGTTTTGGGTGGCATCGGCGTACATGGGCACGCTGGACATGATGCCCACCGCAGCGACCAGGCCCAACAAAAGGGCGAGCATCAACAGTCGATGGTTCCACAATCGCCGCGCAGCCAAAGTTAGCAGAGAGAGCATTGTGTAGAGAAGTTGTGACATGGTTTGTTTGATAGTCTGGTAGCCAGGTTGCCGGTTACTGTGCCATCGGCAGCGTTGTGATGGGTACATCCAAATCGATAAACAAGACGCTGACCCAGCCTGTGCCGCCATCGGGCAGGTTGATTTGTACCCAGGTGTTGAATTGATTGCTGGCAACGGCCGTAACGGCCGTTCCCACCGCTAATTTCCCCGTTTGTTGGGCCAGCATGTTTGGGCCAGTTCGAACTTGATTCAAAATACTGCTGATCGTAACCGTGGCGATACTATTTTCGTTGGAGGTGATAGGAACGGCCGTTGTCGGATTACTTACCATCTCTAATTCGGCGACCGGAAAAGGCAAATCCACATAAAGTACATGCACCCAACCCAGCCGATTGTCTGGCAGCGCCGCTTGCAGCCAATTGTTGAATTCATTGCGCCCCAGAATCACAATCGTATCGCCCCGTTTTAGTTCACCAATTTTGTCTGACAGCATGTTGGGCGCAGCGCGTACGTTCAGCGTGTCGATACTTATCGTCGTTGTTGGCGCATCGGGTGGAATGTTGATGGGGGGAAGCGTGACCGGTGGGGTGCTGCCGGTGGTTAATGAGGAAGGAACGGCCGTTGGCTGCACCTGTACCACATCAATCCGGGGTAAATCAAAACAATTTCCGCTTTCCAACTGAATCGTATGGTCAGGATTGGCAACCAGTCCGCAAATCTGTGTTGCGCCGTCCGGCTTGTCCGCCACCGCGAAATCCAAAGACGGCGCAGCATGATCGATCATCGTATAAGGCCCCGCTCCTGGTCGCCCGGCATTTTCGATCAACGTCGTATCATAAAAGAGATGGACGTGCAGTTTGTCAGTTTGCGGTTCGTAGCCAATCGTTTCATAATCAATGACGTACACCCCATTTTCAACAGTGACGCCGGTGATGACAACTTCTGGCAGAGGCGTAGCCGTGGGGCGCGGCGTGTTGGTTGGGGCGGCAGCCTGGACCACCGTTCCTTCAGGCGGAACAGTGGCAGAGGGGGGAACGGCCGTTTCCGTTTCTTCAACCGCCAATACCACTTCTGTCGTTGGCGTAACGCCGCTTTCCGAATCATTGCCACCCTTCCCACCAAAAAACTGTGGTCCGACAAAATACAAAAGCAGCAAAACGGCCAATACTCCAGCGGCTATTCCCAGCCATTTAAACAAAGGATTCCGTTCCGGCTTGGGCGCAGCAACAGGCAGTGATGCCGCCGGCTGGCGCTGTGAACCCGCTGCCGGTTGCGGCCTACGTTGTGGCTCACGCACCGGAACAGCGGTGTGCGGTATCGCCAACGCGGCCGTATCCAGATGACGCAAAGCCGACGCAAATTCAGCCGCGCTTTGGAAACGATTGACCGGGTCTTTAGCCAATGCCTTATTGATTACATTGGCCAAGGCTACCGGTACATCAGGCCGCAGTTGGCTCACATCCGGTGGCAAATCCTGAACGTGCATCATCATCAGCGTCATCGCCGACTCGGCCTCAAACGGCGCCCGCCCGCTGACCATCTCAAACAACATAACGCCCAGCGCGTAAATATCAGTCCGGGCATCAACCCGCTGGCCCTGGATTTGCTCCGGCGACATATAGCGGGCCGTGCCCAAAACCGCACCAGTGGCCGTATGCTGCGAACCGCCCACAATTTTGGCAATGCCAAAATCCATCAGGATCGGTTGATCTTGTACATTAATGATTACGTTAGCCGGTTTGACATCGCGGTGAACGAGTCCCTTCTCGTGCGCATAATGCAGCGCATCGGCTAAATCGGCAGCAATGCTGGCCGCTTCCTTGTAATCCATTTGCCGGCTGCTTGCAGCGAGCCGTTTGAGCCATTCTTGCAGCGATTCGCCGGGCACAAACTCAAAAACAATAAAATAAGTCCCGTCGTCATGGCTAAAATCATGAACCTGGATGATGTTAGGGTGGCGCAGTTGGGCCACAGCGGCCGCTTCCTCTTCAAATCGGCGCACAAATTCAGGGTCGCCGGACAAATGCGGGTGGATGATTTTGACTGCTACCACCCGCCGCAAATTAGGATCAGTCGCCTTGTAGACGGCCGACATCCCACCCTGTCCCAGCAAGTCCTCAATTTGGTATCGCCCCCCAATCGTTCGTCCAATCCAGCTTGGTTCACTCATTCGCGATCTCCCAATTGTTTGTGAGAAGACTTGAGACTGGAGATTGGAGATTGATCATTAATCTCCAGTATCCAGTCTCTAATCTCGACTTTAACTCTTTTGCCTGATAGTCATGAACTTCTTGGCTGTTTCGACGGCAACAGCCGCATCCCGGCAGTAGGCGTCGGCTTCGATGTCCTCGGCAAAGGCTTCGTTCAACGGCGCACCACCCACCAACACGATGATGTCCTTGCGGATGCCTTTTTCTTTTAGCGCGTTGATGACTACGCGCATGTAAGGCATCGTCGTCGTCAACAGGGCGCTCATGCCCAGGATGTCGGCGTCGTGTTCCTCGATGGCGTTTAAGTAGGCCTCAGCATCGTTGTTAATGCCAATGTTGAAGACCTCAAACCCCGCCCCTTCCATCATCATCGAGACCAGATTCTGACCGATGTCATGGATGTCACCCTTGACCGTGCCGATGACGAGCGTTCCCATCTTAGGTGCACCGGTTTCGGCCAAAAGGGGTCGCAGGACGGCCATCCCGGCTTTCATCGCCTTGGCCGCCATCAACACTTCGGGTACAAAAAGAATGCCATCCCGGAAGTCTGCGCCGACAATATCCATTCCGGCGACCAGCCCTTTGGTGAGTACGTCGTAAGGGGCCATCCCACGGGACAGAGCCTCATTGACTTCTTCCAGCACTTCATCAGCATAACCATCGTAAAGGTCTTCGCCCATCAATTCCAACAGTTCATCTATAGGCATTTCTTTGATATTGATCTCGTCGCTCATCTCTTTATCCTTTTATTTTTTAATTTTTCGCCCGCATACGCCGGCGGCGGGTACGGCCGTTCTCTCCCACCCCTTCTTTCACTTCCGGCAGCAGCCCGTCCAGATGGGGAAAGGCGTCGCTGGCGTGAGGCAGGTGAATGGCCCCCACAAATTCGTTTTGGAAATCGGGGTCAACGGCCGTTTCCACATATTTTACCCAATGGGCCACCGTTTGCGCCTCTTTTCGTTTTTCCCGGTTCAACAGGGCGATCCGCGCCCCGTCGCCGGCCGCATTGCCAACAGCGTAGACTTTCTCCAGGTCACAATCAGGAATCAGGCCCAAAATCATGGCGTACTTGGGATCGATGTAACTGCCAAACGCCCCGGCCAGGACAACCCGATCCACGCTGTCCACCCCGGCGCGCAGCATGAGCAGTTTGGCTCCGGCGTACAACGCCGCTTTAGCCAGTTGAATACTGCGCACGTCGTCCTGCGTGACCAAAATCGATTTGCCGGTCGCCGTTTGGTCGCCGGTGGCCAGGATGTAAGCGCCTTTACGGCCGTTCCACTGCACCAACTCATGATCAACTGTCGGATCGAAACGGCCGTCCGGCTGCAAAATACCCGTCAGAAACATCTCGGCAATCACTTCAATGATACCTGATCCACAAATTCCGGCCGCCAGGTGGGCCGGTTGGTCTTCAAGGGCCGCTTCCTTGTCGGCCGGCCATTCATCTGACCAGCGTTCTTCGCCAATAACCCGGAATCTGGCCTGTTTTGTCTCCGGATCAATCCGCACCCGCTCAATTGCCCCCGGCGCGGCCCGCATTCCATAGGCAATTTGCGCCCCTTCAAACGCCGGTCCGGTGGGGCTAGACGCACTGTACAGCCATTCCCGATTCCCCAGCACAATCTCAGCGTTGGTGCCCACGTCCACTGTGAGAACAATTTCGTCCTGGTTGTACGGCTCTTCGGCAATGAGCACCCCGACGTTGTCTGCGCCAACGTGCCCCGCTTCCGCAGGCAAGATGTGAACGTTGGCCCCGGCATGGAAGCGCAATCCCAATTCGCGGGCGCTCACGTCCATCGCATCCCGGTTAGCCAGGGCAAAGGGTGCGCCGCCCAGTTCCACCGGATTGATGCCCAGCAAAATATGAACCATTGTCGTGTTACCTACGAAGACAGCTTCGTGAATCTGGCGGGGGCGCAGCCCGGCTTCTTTAGCGGCGCGGGCCGCCAGTTTGTTGAGGGCATCGATAACGGCCGTATGCATCTTTTCCAGCCCGTCTTTGTGCATCATGGCGTAAGAAATCCGGCTCATTAAATCTTCGCCGAAAGTCACCTGGGGATTCATCATCGACTCCGTCGCCAGAATCTCCCCGGTCCGCAAGTTGCACAAATAACCGGCAATCGTTGTGCTGCCGATGTCCACCGCCAGGCCATACGTACCTTCAACATAGCCCGGCTGCACATCGATCACTCTCTTTTCCTGCCAGATGGTGACGGTAACCGCCCACTCTTCCTGGCGCAGCGTGGCCTGTAAATGACGCAGAACGGCTATATCAATACTTAAATCGGTTAATTGGAACTGCTCGGCCAGGGCATCTTGCAGCCGGCCCCAATCACCGCGATGTTCGCCCAGGAAGGCTTTATCTACTTCAACGTACACCTGGCGCACGGCCGGGTTGATGTCAATGACCCGCTCGGTGGCCGATTTACGGATGATTTGTTTTTGCGCCCGGCTTTCTTCGGGCACAAAGGCCAGGACGTCACCCCGGACGTAAGCCGAACAGGACAGGCGGCAGCCTTCACTGTCCAGGCTGCGCAGGAGTTCCTGCTCTTTTTCGCCAGCCGGGGTCAGGTGAGTTTGGTTGGAGATGATGCCGTGTTTGGCAAACGCCCCGTCTTCGATTTGGACTTTGCATTTGCCGCAGGTTAAACGGCCGTTACAAATACTCTCAATCTCCACCCCCAACTCCCTAGCCGCAGCCAACAACGACTGGCCCGGTTCGACCCGGCCACGCCGGCCAGAGGGCATAAAAATGACCAGATTCTGGCCGTTCAATTCTTGATTATCCGCCATAAAGCCTCAATTTTAGCAAGTATGTATCCTTCCAGAGGAGATTGTAACAGGATTGGCTTAAGAATTCTATTATGGTGTACCCTTGATTCACACACGCTTTATCTTAAAGACCAACAAAGTTATAACAATCCCTGCTCGTCTGTAACCATTCAAACCCAATCGCATCTAAACAATGGTACAAAAAGATAGGCCGTTGCCTGAGCTTGTCGAAGGCAACAAGGGCTTCGACAAGCTCAGCCGTCGAGAGGCTTTGTAGTTACGAAGAATGCACAAAAAACAAGCGGTGATGCGGAGGCAGCGGATCAAACTATCAATCCTTAAATCCCCAAATCCCCGCCAGACTCAGGAGTAATGATGGCTCAAATAGAAAAGAAACAACCCCGTGTTATCATTTTTACGACGCCGACTTGCAGCTATTGCAATCTGGCCAAACAATATTTTCGCCGCAACAAGGTCCGCTTCCGGGATGTGGATATTAGCAAAGATGCCGCAGCCGCGCGGGACGTGGTTCGGCGCAGCGGCCAAATGGGCGTGCCTGTCATCGACATTGGCGGTAAAATAATTGTCGGTTTCGATAAACCCAAAATCAACCAACTACTCGGACTTTCAAACAATTTAAACTAAGATTAGGAGAAAAACCATGAAAATCGAACCTATGGGAGCACGTGTTCTCGTCCGTCCATTAGAAAAAGAAACGATGACCAAAAGCGGTCTCGTTTTGCCGGAAACAGCCAAGGAAAAACCACAGCAAGGCGTGATTGAAGCGCTGGGTACAGAAGAAGAAATGGCGACCGATCTGGCTGTCGGCGATAAGGTTTTATACGCCAAATACACGGGCACCGAAGTTGAAGTCGATGGGACCAAATACCTCGTTTTGGAAGAAAATGACGTATTAGCCCGCATTACGGCATAAATAAACAAATAAAAGGGGCACGGACATCCAGTCCGCATTTGCAGGCGGGACGCCTGCGCTCCCAACATATTTGCAACAAAAAAGGCCCGTGAAGGGCCTTTTTTATTTGGAGCGGGCAACGGGACTCGAACCCGTGATAGATGCTTGGGAAGCATCTGTGATACCACTTCACCATAGCCGCAATGTGGTTGAGATTATAGCGAGGATGGAAAGGGCGTGCAAGGGTCAAAGGGTCAAGGGGTGAGCAGCCTTCGGGTCGCGGTTGACTTTGCCACCTTGCCACTTTGCTGCTTTTATGCGCCCCGCAGTGTTTGCCAGATGATGCGCAGGGACAGGTTTTGTCCGGCCAGGAGGGTGCGGCTGCGGAAGAATTTGGTCGCACCCCAGAGAAGGAACACGGCCGTTGCCAATCCCCCCACCAAACTCGCCACCCACTGCCAGACGGGAACGGCCGTCATCACCAGACGCATCGGCATCGTAATCGGAGCCGTCAGCGGGATCAAGCTCAGGGCGGTCGCAAAAGCGCCGTTGGGGGCGTTAATCATGATGCTGTTAAACCACATGGGCAGCAGGGTCGGCAGCATGAGGAAAAAGGTGTACTGCGAACTTTCCTTCACGCTGGGCGCGATGGCGCCCAGCCCGGCAAACAGGCTGGCGTACACCAGGTAGCCGATGACAAAATGCAAGATGATCAAGGCCCAGATTCCCACTGACAGGGAAGGCAAGGTCAAATTGCCTAGAGGACTGCTGCTGCCCCGGAAAATGAAGAGCGACAAGGCTGTCCACACGGCAATTTGCAGCAGACCAATCCCGCCCAGGCCCAGCACTTTACCAACCAGGAGGTGAAACGGCCGTATCGACGACAACAAAATCTCCATCACCCGGTTCTCTTTTTCCTTGCCCAAACTTTGCAGCAAATAGCCGGATGCGCCCATCACCGTCAGGTAAAACAGGACCGCCACGCCCAACCCCAGGACCAGATTATCAATATAATCCTGCTGTGAGCGCTCCTCATTTGTACTTAAATCGATTTCTTCAAACTGTTGCAGCGGTGCAGCCACCAGATGAATCGGCACAGCATCATCGACAAAGTTTTCCACCAACAGGCCGTACAAAATACGGCTTTCAAAGGAATCTAACGGTATATCGTCAGCATATTGGAAGATTTGGCCATTGGCCAAATAATCGGCCGGGATGTGGTAGTAACTGCTAATTTTACCGGCGTCGTAGGCAGCATGAGCCGCTTCCAGGCCAGGGTACAAGACGAACATCGTGTCGGCCGGCGGCGAAAATTGTTGCAGTTGGCCGGTATCATCAACCAATCCGGCCGGCAGAGTCTCCGCATTATCGGAAACAAATGAAGACAACATACTGCTGCTGCCATCATTGCCCTGGCTCCGGTTGAGCCAGTTGATGCCGGTTAAAATGAACAGTGAGAGAATCGGCAGGCCAAAGATAGCAAACAGCGCCGAACGCCGTTTCAAGGTGCTCATAAATTCATGTTTCGCAACTAATCCAATCTTGTTCATGGTGATTTGGGGAGCGGGGATTAGGGGATTAGGGGATTTATTTACAAATTTTCATCCCCAAATCTCCTAATCCCCGCCATCTTCCTTATGCGCTGCCGCGCAGCTGCTGGCGAATTTCGCGCCAGGATAATTTTTTGCCGTAACGTAACATGCCAAATTGCAGCAGGCGGCTGGCCAGGTAGAGGGAGAACACGGCCGTTCCCGCCAAAATTAGCCAACTCAACACCAACTGCCAGATGGGAACCGTCGTCACCTGGGTACGCGTCAATATCACCAACGGCGATGAAAACGGGATCAGGCTCAAAATCAGCGTAAAGGTGCTGTGCGGGCTTTCAATAATGAGCCAGGAAAAGTAGAGGGGAAACATCGACAGGATGCTGATGATGCCCACCATTTGTTGGCCTTCGGCAACTGCCGTTATGCTAATCCCCACCGCCGAAATCAAAGAGGCCACCAGCACATAAAACGGCACAAACCAGGCCACGGCGATAAAAATCGTCATTGAATCAACGGCCAGCGACGGAAAATCGGGAAAATTAGCTCGGGCGATTGTCAATCCCAAAGCCACCAGTCCGATCCAGGCCCCAATCTGGACAAAGCCCAGCAGCACCAGGCCAATGACCTTGCCCACCATCAACTCGGACGGCTTGAGCGAGGTAATCAAAATCTCCATCGTCCGGTTTTCCTTCTCGTCCACAATCGCTTGCAGCAAGAGGCCCGACGTGGCAAAAATGGCAATCAGGAAGATGAAGCCGAT
>JBNKZT010000007.1:0-42885 GCA_050301775.1 Promineifilaceae bacterium (SeqCode) | reverse complement strand
CAAAAATGTAAAGCAGCGCTGAACGGTCCCTGGCCGGTGGACGCCATCGGCATTCATCCCTACACCCGTTGGGCTACTCGCGCGCCATTCGATTGGGGCCAGCATTACGGCACTTTGGGTGATGCTTTTGCCCAATACAAGGCCGCATTCCCCGGCATGCCCTTCTGGATTACTGAATTGGGTGTCGCCGACGACAACGAAATCGGGCCTCAGTTCAACCAGGAAATCGGTGATTATTTGAAGGATGTGTATGGCCATGTAAGTGAACGATACACCGATCTTGTGCCGGTCGTTATCTGGTTTGCCTGGACAGATTGGATGCGCAACGCGGGTATCCTGGACAAGAATGGCAACCGTAAGCCACAAGTTTACGCTGCATTCCGCGCCGTCCGCAACCGGGAATTGAAGGCATGAGTTAGTCATGTAGTCGAGTAGTCATGTAGTCGAGTAGTCTTGTAGCCACATTCCCAATTACCAGACTACCTGACTAAACGACTAAGCTGTCAACTTGACATAGTCCACACTCATGCTAAACTGGCCGAGAGATGCTTAGGCAACTGAAACGGTTGGGTCGATGGTTGTGGTTGAATCTGTTCGTCCGCTGGTGGCGTTTTACCGGACGAGTCGGTTTGGCCATCCGCAATGTGCTGACCTGGACTGTCTGGTGGCCGCTGATCTTATTTTTAACCCCCTTTGAAGTTTTGTGGCGATACGCGAAGAAGATTTTGCTGCCTGTCTGGCGTTTTGTGGGCCGGATGGGGGCGGCTTTGCGGCGGTTGTTGACGCTGTTTGTCTGGCAGCCGTTGGTCTGGCTGTATGGGTTATTGTTACGGCCGTTCCTCACCCTCGTTGCCCGTTTTATCCGCAAACGCTGGCAAGCTAGCGAACCACAGCGGCAGCGGCTGAATCGCCGCTGGACATCGTATTGGAAGATACGTCGCGCCCGGTGGCGTGTGTTTTTGCGACGACCCAAACCCCCGAAAACGGCCGTTACCGCCCCCCGTATGCCTGATCCTTATGCCCGCCGGATGCGCTGGATGACGGCGATCGTCAGTGTCGGTATCGTGTTGGCCGTGAGTTTTATCACTTTGCAGGAGCAGCAGCCGGAACAGGTTGCGGCCGGTGTGGTGTTGACGCGCATCATCGAAGTAACTTCCACGCCCGGCCCGGCAACGCCGACACCGCGCCCGACAATTCCCGTCCAATTAACGCCCTGGGCCACGCCTGATCCGACAAGCAGCGGCGGCAGCCTGGCATTTGTTCAGGATGTGGACGGCAACAGCGATATTTACATTTTGCCGGTAGGGCAAGCTGAACCGGTGCGCCTGACCAGCCATCCCGCACCGGATCGCGATCCAGTCTGGAGTCCCGACGGGCAGGAATTGGCCTTTAGCTCCCGCCGCGATGGGAATTGGGAATTGTATGTCTACAATTTTCCCACCGGCCGCTTGCGCCGTGTGACCAATGACCTGGCTTTTGACGGCGGCGCTTCCTGGTCGCCAGATAGTCAATGGTTGGTTTTTGAATCGTACAAAGCGCAAAATGCCGACATTTACATCATCAAAGCGGATGGCAGCGAAGGGCCATTCCGGCTGACCGAGAATCCGGCGTTGGATTACGCGCCGGTCTGGTCGCCACAGGGCCGGCACATTGCCTTTATTAGTTGGCGCGGCGGTGGGCCTGATATTTTTGTGTTGTCGTTGGATGCGGTGTCGGATGACACGGCCGTTAACCTGACCCAATCCCCCGACATCTACGAATCGCACCCGGTGTTTGCGCCGGACGGCCGTTTCCTGGCTTTCAGCGACAATCGGGCAGGATTTCCCCTGCTGTATGCGCTGCCGCTGCGCGATGGCGTCAATCCGTCCGGAGCGGCGGTCAGCCTGGGGCAGCAGGGGCGCGATCCGGCCTGGTCGCCGGACAGCCAATCGCTGGTTTTTGTCTACAGCCAAAACGAGCAAGATTATTTGTTTACCGGCAGCCCGGAAAGTTGGGGCGTGTCGCCGCAGGTGTTTGTGGGGAACGGCCGTTTGGCCCAGCCAAGTTGGTCAGCCGTCAGCCTGACACCTGAAATGGTAGACACGATTCGCCGGATTGAACCGGCCGCCGACCAACCACTATTTGTTGAAGCCATTGCTAAATTGGCCGATAGTGCCGGTGAAAAGGAAGCGATCCAACTGTTGTACGAACTGCCCGTCAACGCCCCCTCGCCTTATTTGAGCGATCAAGTCGATCAATCATTCACCGCTTTGCGGCAGCGGGTCATGATTGAGGCCGGCTGGGATTTCCTGGCGCAGATGGATAATATGTTTGAGCCGATTGATGTCCGTTCATTGCCCGGTCAGTCAGCGGAGTCCTGGAACAAAGCAGGACGGGCTTTTGATTTTTACTATCGCGAGGCATTGGCCTTCGAACCGCGTGTGGAAGTCGTACCTGAAATTGTAGGCAGCGAAACGTATTGGCGCATTTTTATTAAAACTGAAGCACAAGACGGCAGCCAGGGCGAGCCGCTGCGAGCGCTTTCCTGGGATTTCCAGGCCCGTTACGGGGATGAACCGCGCTTTTATGATGAAGGCGGCAAACTTAAAGACGCTATTCCACCCGGCTATTACGTCGATTTTACTGCTTTAGCGGCTGATTATGGCTGGCAGCGTGTGCCTGCCGGATCTGATTGGCGATCATATTTCCCGGCTATTCATTTCTGGCATTTTGAAAACCGGCAGGGCTTAACCTGGGAAGAGGCAATGCTGGAATTGTACACGGTTGGGGAGTTTACGGCCGTGTTTGGTAATCCGTGAACCGTAATTCGTGAAACGTAATCTCCTCCGCTCCCCCGCTCCTCTGCTCCTCTGCTTATTGCTGTTTCCAGTGGGCTGCGCCGCCAACGATTCCGCTCCACCGACACTCATCCCTGTGGCCGCCGCTCCTGAGCTGTTGACGGCGACGCCAACAACACCAGAGCCGGTGCTGCGGGATGGCGGTTCGGGCAGTACGGCCGTTACCGGAGCCACGTTCACACCCCTTCCACCAACACCAGAAGGCAGCGGCATTAAACCAGACCAGGTCCAACAGAATTTTGTGCGTGATGTTGGCCCATCGGCCCCGGCTGAACAACGCCCGCCACCGTATGATGCCCCGCTTTCGATTCATCCCGATGACCATTATTGGCTGCAACGGCCGTTGCCCTCCAACCGGCGCACTTACGATTTGGAATGGTATCCCTTCGGCAACGATGTCCAGGTGCTGGAACTGCGCCCCTACCGTATCCATCATGGCATCGATTTCCCTAATCCGACCGGCACAACGATTGTGGCTGCGGCCAGTGGCACGGTCATTCATGCCGGCGTTTTGCCTAGTCCGCGCAATGGCGTCAATTATTATGGCAATACCGTTGTGATCCAGCATGATTTTCAGTGGCAGGGGCAGGATGTGTTTACCCTTTATGCCCACACACTGGAACTGTTTGTCCGGGAAGGTGATCATGTGGAGCAGGGCCAGCTCATCGCCGGGGTTGGCCGTTCCGGCGAAGTGACCGATTCCCATTTGCATTTTGAGGTGCGCCTGGGAACAAATAATTATAACGACGCCCGTAATCCGGCGCTGTGGCTGGTTCCCTATGAAGGTTGGGGGACGCTGGCCGGTCGATTGGTTGATTCGCGTGGTCGATTAATTCCCGGCGCGTCCATCGTCTTACAGCCCATTAATGTTCAAACCGAAGTGCGCAAACAACAAACGTATGATTCCGTTGTAAAATCCGATCCGGTGTGGCGGGAGAATTTTGTCGTTGGCGATTTACCGGCCGGGGATTATTTGTTGTTGGTGACCGTTGTGGGCGACAATGATAGGGTTGCCTACCGCCGCGAGGTAACGATTAAGCCGGGCCAAACCAGTTTTGAAGTGATTGCCACGCAGTTTGAGTTTGTGCCGTCACCAACGCCAATTCCCACACCTACTGCTGCGCCGACAACGGCCGTTCTCACCAGCACTCTGCCCATAACTACCACGACCAGCCTGGAGCCGACGCCCACACCGTAATGAATGCGATTGAAGTACACCATTTGAGTAAATCATTTGACAAGCCGGAAGGCTGGCAGCGATTGTCACGGGTTACACCGGTAACGGCCGTGTCCGATCTTTCCCTCACCATTCCTGAGGGCGAACTGTTTGGCCTGCTGGGGCCGAATGGAGCGGGCAAAACGACCCTGGTCAAGATGCTGTGTACCCTCATCTTGCCCAGCAGCGGCTCGGCGGCTATCGCCGGGCATGATTTGGCGGCGGCCGGGGCGATTCGGGCGGCGGTCGGATTGGTTGTGTCTGATGATCGCAGTTTTTACTGGCGGCTTTCGGCGCGGCGCAATCTGGCTTTTTTTGCAGCCATGCATGGGCTGTACGGCCGTGCCGCCTCCGACCGCATTGATCAAGTATTGCGCGACGTGGATTTACTGGATGTGGCCGAACGCCGCTTTGGCCAGTTTTCCAGCGGGATGAAACAGCGGTTGGCCATTGCCCGTGGTATGCTGCATCGGCCGCGCATCCTGTTTCTGGACGAACCGAGCCGCAGCCTGGACCCCACAGCCACCCAACGGCTGCATGACCTCATCCGTCGCCTCATGGCCGAACAATCGATGACCGTTTTTCTCATCACCCACGATCTGGCCGAGGCGGAGGCGTTGTGTAACCGGGTTGCTTTCATGCACAAGGGCCGGATTCAGGCCACCGGTTCACCCTCGGAACTGCGCCGTCATTTTCGGGCGATGGGCTACAGGCTGCACGTTGATCCGCTGCCGGAATCGGTACTGAACACGCTGGGGCACATTCCTGATCTCGTTTATCAGTCGAGAGATTCTGTCCATCAGATTGAGTTGCAGGCAATGGCGGGGGATGGGGTGTTAACGGCCGTGCTCGACACCCTCCACCACCACAACATTGCCATCCATCACATTGAAAATACACCACCCAGCCTGGAAGAACTGTTTCACCACTTTACAAAGGATAAATGATGAATGGTGAACGCGGAATAATGAACTCAAGAAGCCAGGACACGTCTTTGTCACCCGTTCCCTCCTTCACCCTTTCACCCCTTCGTTTACTCGGCGCTTTCCTCGTTCGTGACTTCTTCACTGAGACCAGCTACCGCTTTGCTTTTTTAATGGGGCTGGGCGGTATTCTGTTTCGTACATTCATCTTCTACTTTTTGTCCCAATTTATCGGTGACAGCACAGCGCCGCTGCTAACCGAATATAACGGCGACTATTTTTCCTTTGTGCTTATTGGTCTGGCGCTGGGCGGGTACTTTGGGGTGGGACTTAGCGGCTTTGCCAGTGCGCTGCGCGAGGCCCAGACAACGGGCACCCTGGAAGCATTGATGATGACGCCCGTGCCGGTGTCGCTGGTCATCGTTGGTTCGGCGGCCTGGAGCTATGCTTACATGACGTTCCGTGTCCTGGTTTACCTGCTAACCGGCGTTTTGCTCTTGGGCGTGAGTTTGCAGGGCGCCAACGTGGCGGCAGCGCTGCTTCTATTGCTGCTGGGCATCATCTCTTTTGCCAGTATCGGTATTTTGGCGGCCAGCGTTATCATGGTTATCAAACGTGGTAATCCGGTAACGGCCGTACTTGGGAGTCTTTCGAATCTTGTTGGTGGCGTCTACTATCCGGTTGAGGTGATGCCCGGCTGGCTGCAATGGGTAGCCAAATTGTTACCCATCAGTTATGCCCTGCACGGAATGCGTCTGGCTTTGCTAACCGGCGCTGGCTGGGCAGAATTATGGCCTGATATATTGACTTTATGCCTTTTTTGTGTCATTCTATTTCCCTTGTCGATCTTGACTTTTCGTTATGCTGTTGAGCGTGCCCGGCTGGATGGCAGTCTGGCCCAATATTAAGTTCACAGCATATTTTTGACTCTTCCGAAAAAAGCCTTTTAAGACCCAAAAGTTCAACTTTTCGTCTCGAAAGAAATTTTCAGTTAATGACAAAAAGTTGAACTTTTTTCGGTGGACTCATTAACAGGTTTCCTTACTTTAGCCGGGCATTTCAATGCTCGGCAGTTACGGTAAAATTGTAAAGAGGAATTGTTCATTTTTGAACCATGCCCAATCTTCAATCATTAACAAGTTCCTCAAACGGCCGTTAACCATTGCCAAATCCTGAAACCAGTGGACAATTCAGGCAATTCTAGAGAGAGGTATCAGTTTTTAATGAAAAAACAAATAACATGGCCGCGAATCGGAGCCTGGTCTGTCCATCTGGTCACGGCCAGCGGGTCAATTTGGGGATTTCTGGCACTGGTGGCCATTGTCCGGCAAGAATGGATAGCCGCCGCCGCCTGGATGGCTATCGCCACATTCGTGGACGGGATTGATGGCACGTTATCCCGTATTTTACGAGTTAAGCAGATTTTGCCCGGTTTTGACGGGGCACTTTTAGACAACATTATCGATTATCAAACATATGTCGTTGTGCCCGCTTTGTTCGTTTTTCAGGCTCAATTAGTGCCGACTGCCTGGCTCTTGCCCATATCGGCGCTGGTTTTATTGACCTCAAGTTACCAGTTTGCCCAGGCTAACGCCAAAACAGAAGATCATTTTTTCAAGGGGTTCCCGTCGTATTGGAACGTTGTCGTGGTTTATCTGTTTTTTATGGGGACACCGCCATTGCTAAATCTGATTGTGCTTCTCCTATGCGCTGTCCTGGTTTTTGTTCCCGTCAAATACGTTTATCCTTCGCGAACGACGAAATACCGGCGGCTGACGCTGGCATTAACGGCCGTATGGTTTCTCACCCTCCCCATTGCCATAATTCAATATCCGACTGTCCAGCCCTGGGTAGCCTGGCTCTCCTTCCTTTACGTCGCTTATTACGTCGGCATGAGCCTGTTTTTGACCAAACGCAGTGCCCTTGCCTATGACAACATCTGATTGGCTGGCGGCGCGGGCGTATGCCTCCCCCCATAAATTAGCCCTCATCATCGAGGACAAACAATGGACCTATCGTCAGCTTGATGGGCTGGTCAATCAAATGGCCACCCATCTGGCTGGCCACGGCGTTCAGCCCGGCGATTTTGTGGCCGCGCTGCTGCCCAACTCGCTGGAATACGTTTGTCTGGTTCATGCCCTGGCCCGGTTGGGCGCGGTTATGGTTCCACTCAACACCCGGCTGACTGCGGCTGAGGTACAGTGTCAAATAGAGCGCGTGAATTGCAAACTGGTCGTCTATTCTGTTGAAACACAAGCAGAATGGTTAACGGTTAATTCTCAATGGTTAATGGTTAATGATGAGTGGCGAAATGAGCCACCATTAACCATTAACCATTTACCATTCACCATTAACCATTTCCAGTCCATCGTCTTCACTTCCGGCACCACCGGTCAGCCCAAAGGGGCGATGCTGACGTTTGCCAATCACTTTTGGAGCGCGACGGCTTCATCTTACCGGTTGGGGATTGATCCGGCTGACCGCTGGCTGAGTGTGCTGCCGCTGTATCACGTAGGCGGGTTGGCGGTGATTTTTCGAAGTTGTTTGTATGGAACGGCCGTTATCCTCCATAATCGCTTTGACCTGGACGCCATCAATCACAGCCTTGACAACGATGACCCGACTCTCATCTCCCTGGTGCCCACCATGCTGCACCGCCTGCTGCAAACCCGTGACCATTGGCCGGATTCACTGCGCCTGATTTTGCTAGGCGGCGCGGCGGCCGCGCCGGAACTCATCCAACAAGCCAATCATTTGCCCAGGCAATCTCCAGTCTCCAATCTCCAGTCTCCAATCATCGCCCCCACTTACGGCCTGACCGAAGCCGCCTCCCAGGCAGCAACGATGCTGCCGGAGGATGCGGCGCGCAAGCCGGGCAGCGTCGGTAAACCGCTCATGTTTACGGCCATTAAAATTGTGGATGACCAGGGCCGCAACCTGCCACCCGGCGAGATTGGCGAAATTGTCGTCAGTGGGCCAACGGTGATGGCGGGATACTTTGGAGATTGGAGACTGGAGACTGGAGACTACCAAAGCACACAATCTTCAATCTCCAACCTCCAGTCTCTAAAAACCGGCGACATGGGTTACCTGGACGATGATGGCGATTTGTGGGTGGTGCAGCGGCGGACTGATTTGATCGTCAGCGGCGGCGAGAATGTGTATCCGGCAGAAGTGGAAGGGGTGTTGAGGGGGTATACGGCCGTTGCCCAGGTCTGTGTCGTCGGTGTCCCTCACCCGGAATGGGGCCAGCAGGTAGCGGCCGTGGTGCAGCTAAAACCGGACCAGTCGGTTACCGAAGACACACTGTTAGCCTACTGCCGGGAGCATTTAGCCGGCTACAAACAGCCGCGCCGGATTAAATTTGTGGCCGAACTGCCCCAGACAGCATCAGGCAAAATTGCCCGCCAGGAAACAGCCAGGCTTATGACGGCATGACGCATGACACATGACGCATGAAATAATCCAAATCAATGGTGTTCATTATTTTGTCGCTGCGGCCGGTAAAGGGGAACCATTGATCCTGCTGCATGGGTTTACGGGCAGTTCGGTGAGTTGGGCGGCGCAAACGGCCGTTTTCTCTTCCCATTTTCGCACCATCACCATTGACTTGTTGGGACACGGCCGTACTGACTCCCCCACCGACCCCAACCGCTACCGAATGGAGCAGGCCGCCGCCGACATCATCGCTATTTTGGAAAGGCAGAAGGCGGAAGGCAGAGGGCAGAAAGCTCATTTGCTGGGTTATTCGATGGGGGGGCGGCTGGCTTTGTATCTGGCTGTGAACTACCCTGACTGGTTTCAATCAGTGGTTTTGGAGAGTGCGTCGCCGGGGTTGGATACGGCCGTTGCCCGTGCCGAACGGCAAAAACAAGACATCGCCTTAGCCGGCTGGATCGAAGCCAATGAAATTGAAGCCTTCGTTCAACGATGGGAACAGCTTCCCCTGTGGGCCAGCCAAACCCAACTGCCAGCAGCAGCACGGCAGGTTCTTCAAGAGCAGCGGTTGCAAAACAACCCCACCGGCCTGGCCAACAGCCTGCGCGGCATGGGAACCGGCGTTCAGCCCTCATTGTGGGCCAGGCTTAGTGAGCTAAAAATGCCGGTTTTGCTTCTGGCCGGCGAACTGGACAGTAAATTTGTGGCAATCAACCGGCAGATGCACGAACAGATTCCACACGGACAGTTGCAGATTATCTCTCAAGCCGGGCATACGATTCATTTGGAACGGCCGTCCCGGTTCAACCAATACATCCTGACCTTTTTAGGTTTCCCTCAAAAATAGAACAACGTCTTCTCATCAACTTGGTAGTCGCCAGCAATAATCATGAACCAAAATATGACAAAGATCATTAATAAAACATGCTTTTGGCCACTACTTGCCAAACTATAAAACGTGTATATCTTTGGCAACATTGTTGCAACACTATTCAAACTTATTTCAGGAGGGCATTCGTGTCAAAAAAACTTTTTGTCAGAATTTTTTTTATTGCTTTTTTGGTTGTAGGAACGGCCGTATTAATAAGATCAACGGTTCAGGCAACATTGCCAGAACAAGAGACACCACCACCCTGGCTAGATCCCGAAAACTTTGATTCTCCACCGCTAGTACAAAACACATCACAATCAATTCTCTCCCTACCAGAACAGGCTGCAGTAGCCAAACTTCCTTGGAGTAAAATCGTTTTTCAGTCTTTCCGGGATGGAAACTGGGAAATATATATTGGTAATGACAACGGGTCTGGTCAAATTCGTCTGACAAATAATGGCGCATCAGATATACATCCTCATTTAAATCGAGGTACAACTCGTATCACTTTTGCCTCCAACCAAGACGGAGATTATGAAATCTA
Source organism: Promineifilaceae bacterium (SeqCode) (assembly GCA_050301775.1). Taxonomy (GTDB): domain Bacteria; phylum Chloroflexota; class Anaerolineae; order Promineifilales; family Promineifilaceae; genus JACKCC01. The sequence continues at coordinate 33,056 of JBNKZT010000007.1, read as the reverse complement.
TACAATGAACACTGATGGTTCAGGCCTCACTCAATTGACATCTAACTCTTCCGATGATGTCAATCCAGTATGGTCCCCCGATGGCACAAAAATCGCCTTTGAGTCTTACCGTGACGGCCAGGCTGAAGTCTATGTCATGAATGCAAATGGCTCAGCCCAAACCCGTTTGACGGTAGACGACGATTACGATGGTATGCCAAACTGGTCACCAGATGGCACCGAAATCGCCTTCGTCTCTAGAAGAACAGGAGGCTATAGGATCTATATTATGACTGCTACTGGCATTAACCCCATCCAAACATCTAGCCAGCCTTACAGTTTTCGTCCTTCCTGGTCTCCTGACGGTAAAAAAATCGTCTTTGATGCCGATAACAATAATGATGGTTGGCAAGAATTGTGGGTAATGAACACAGATGGAAGCAACCCATTTTGGGTTTATAGAGATTCTACCAAAGATATAATAGCAGGCAGTTGGTCGCCAGACGGTAGCTTTATAAGTGTTACCGAAATATCATATATATACTACAATGGAAACTGGTATTGGACCCGGGGAAATATTTCTGCTATCCGTAATTATGATTGGTTTAACAGAGAACTCCTTAGCCTTGGTGATACGGATTGGTATCCGCATTGGCAAACAAATGATGCTCAAGTTCCCAGTTCTCAGATCAATTCACTTCCTTTGCAATCGCCAAGTCCTATTCGATTGTCCTGGTCAGGTGTTGATACCGGTGGGGCAGGTGTGCGAGGTTATGATGTTCAGGTTAAAGAAGAAAGCAACGGAATCTGGGTTGACTGGCTCGTTGGAGTAAACGATACATATGGCGAATACCCTGGAATAGGCGGTAAAACTTATGCCTTCCGTAGTCGTGCATACGATAATGCCTTTAACATAGGACCGTGGGCGACCGATCCTGATGCAACAACAACTGTGGAAAATTTCCCACCGGAAACGGCCGTTTCCACTTTGTACCCCTTCACGAAAAAGGGCAATATACTCACTGTGAGTTGGGGTGGGGCCGAGCCGGGAAACTCTGGAATTCAAAGTTACGACATTCAATACCGGATTAATAATGGTGTTTGGACTGACTGGCTTGTAGATACATCAAAAACTTCAAATGCATGGTATGCACTGTCAGGATCAGGGGCCGATGTGGGCGACACTGTCTATTTCCGTAGCCGGGCTGTGGATTTTGCTCAAAATGAGGAAGTTTGGCCTATAGGAGATGGAGATACAGCCACCACATTTTATACATGGGGCATAAGTGGTACTGCTTACGACAACACTGGTACGCCCATCTCTGGCGTTAACCCAGCGATTTATTCTGATACCTTAGGTAACGTGGCTAATACTCCAGATGGGAAATACGGAGCGTATACAATTCACTCTGGTGACACATACAGCGTCACGTGGGATCGACAGAATTTAGGAAGCTTACCAGCTACAAATTTCCCTGGAGTTTCGGATGCTATGTTCGATGTTTATCTGCCACCCGCTGATAACATTTGGGTCGACGGCGGTTTTGAAAGTGGAACATTAAGTCACTATACAGGGGAAACGGCCGTAATCACAAACGTCCTGGCTCACACAGGTAATTACGCGGCCTACATGGGCACCAGTCGCTTTTTCAACGACCCGACCCAAATTTCTGATGCCACCACCGAAGCGGCTTATCCTCAAGCAGCTTTTGATTCTTCAGGTACCCTCCATGTCGTCTGGCGCAACAACACGGGACCAGATGCAGAGATTTACTATGCGTCTCGTGATACCGACGGCCATTGGTCAGCACCAATAAACATCTCCAACGAAAACGAATGGTCTCAACCGCCCCAGTTACAAATTACCCAAGACGATGTAGTCCATGTTGTTTGGAGTGCTTACAGTGCCATTTCACCGTACAGACACAATATCTACTACACCCGACGAGCAACAAATGGGACGTGGAGTAGCCCAGAACTTGCAAACGGCCAGATCGATGCAGGCGATTTCCAATTTATTGCATCTGAAAACAACGAAATTCATTTTTTGTGGAAACATGACGATTACTGGCAAATATATTATTCTCGACGGGCAGCTAATGGCACTTGGGATGTCCCATACGAGTTGACACCTAAGCCAAATGCGGATGGGCCTGTTACCCTACCTCGTATCGCAATTGATCAAAACAATAATGTACATGCGGTATGGGAGTATCAAGTAGATGATTATCCTTATCCTTATTACAGTTTACAGCACCAATCGCGTACGCCCAACGGTCAATGGATTGAGTATACCTCTATCGTCAACAAATATTTTAACGAACCATGTGACGTCAAATTAATGACCGATCATACTGGACAAGTTCATGTGATTTGGCTAGAAGGAACACCTGGTGACTATTCCTTTTACCATTCAATTTTTAACGGCAGCCAATGGTATGCACCACACCATATTGCTGATATGACCTATTTCTATTATGCTGCTCCAGATGCAGCTATAGACCAAAATAATAATTTACACTTGGTGTGGGTAGGTGATGGAGAAATTTACTATGCATCACGATCGTCAAGCGGGAGTTGGTCTGATATACAAAACCTTTCCAATACCCCTCCAAGCCTGAATGCTATCGAGCCACAAATAACGCTTGGTGAAAATCAAATATTTGTCACCTGGACAACCACGGATCACCTCGATACTTACCACATTTATGTTGCACAAAAACCAATTACCGGCATTTGGAGTTCACCCATCTCTGTAGCAACAGACATGACACAATCTTCCGCTCCGCAAATCGCGGTTGGACCTGATGAACAGCTACACGTTCTCTGGCATGACGGCCATATTGGGTACAGTGATAGTCAAGCAGAAATTTTCCATGCCACTCAAGTACTTGCTACTAAAAATGAAGACATCTCGTTTAGTCAAAAGGTAACGCTTCCTGTTTCAATAACAAACCCCATCCTTTCGTTTGTTTACAAACTCACCAATGCCTCGATGCCAACGCAGACAGGATTATTGGTAGATATTGATGATGGGACAACGAATAACACCGTCCTTGAAATATCAACTGACAGCCTGGGTTGGAACCATTCTTGGGCCGATTTGAGTGCATGGTCTGGAAAGCAAGTTACTGTTACATTCAATCTTCATGAAGAAATCGGCAGACCCATTCCGCAACTCTACGTGGATGAAGTATCTCTTGGTCCAACCAACCCTGACGTTTGGATTGAAGCAAACAGCACAAATGCCCCGCTTGGTGCTCCTATATTGTTTACTTTGACCTATGGCAATCGAGGTGGTGCATGGGCATCAAACACAGTAATTACTTTCACTTTGCCGGCTGAAATTGACTTCATAAGTGCCAATATCACGCCAGCATCGACTTCACCGCTAATCTGGAATTTAGGCTCTTTGCCAGCAAAGAATGGGCTGACAACCTTGGAAATTGTTGGAACGGCCGCCCCAAACACAGACCCATTTAAATCTTATATCAGTACAGCGGAAATTAGCTCTCAATCAGAAATGGAACTTCTCAATAATACGGCAACGACCTCTACCTATGTTGGTGCTTTCACTTATTTACCTATCATCAATAGGAATTAGCTGGATGTTATAATGAGAATATGACTCTAAATCATCATGCATTGCTCATTTATGATGGTGACTGCGGCTTTTGCCAGAAATCGGCACGATTGGCACGGGCCTGGAGCAACGGCCGTATCACCATCACCGCCTGGCAGGACATTCCCCAACAGATGCAGACACTGGGCCTGTTAGAAGATAAAGTGTATCGCTGGGTAGCCGATAACCGTACCCGTCTGCCGGGAGGCACGCCGCAATGCAGCAGCCAGCCGCGCTAACTCCGGCGCAAGCCCAAACGCTGGCCGACACGCTCCCCGACTCGCCACAGACCGTCATTTCCATCTCGCGGCTGCGGCGCGGGCTGGCTCAGGCTTACGTGGCGGGCGACTTGCTGGAGTGGGAAACGGCCGTTATCGACGATCCCGGCCAACCCGGCGAACCGATGGCTTTTGGCAGCAGCGCAGACCAGATTGCCGATCTGATGGCCGCCCTGCCCGGCTGGTTTTGTGTCAACGTTCACCCCGACGTAGCACCCCAACTGGGACCGCTGCTGGCCCGGAAAATGAGCTGCTCCGTCCGTTATTACGGCGACATCTACCACACGTTGACCACGCCGGCCTCGCATTGGCCGCATCCCGCCGTTCGATTGCTGACGCTGGATGATTTACCGCTGCTGCAAGCCGCACCCGATGCCATTCGCGGCCACGATCCGGTCCAAATACTGACCGAAATGACCGCTTCTGGCGCTGTCGTGAACGGCCGTATCGTGGCCATCGCCCAAAATTACGCCTTTTCTGACCGGTACGGTGACGTGGGTGTGGCCACTCTGCCTGATTTTCGGCAGCAGGGCTTGGCGACGGCGGCGGCGGCGTTGGTGGCTCAGGAATTGCAGCGGAACGGCCGTACCCCCGTTTGGAGCTGCGGCGAAGACAATTATGCCTCCCTGCGTGTGGCTCAAAAACTAGGATTTGTGTACGATTCTCGGCGAACTTACATCATTCTGGAACAGGAAGCGGCCTTATGACGAACTTCAACCAATTTTGCGCCGGTGCCAAGATGCGCCACGATTACAGCGACATGATCCAGATCCGCTACCCGCACCCCAATGGCGAAAACTTCGACACCTGGATCAGCGGTGAAGAAGTGATGCAGCGCCTCGATACCCAGGCCCGCGAACGGCTCATCAAAAGCTTCAGCCAGAAAAACTGGCCGGAAGCCAAAGATGCCCTCCAGCAGGAAGTCGAAAAAGGTAAAGACAAAGCGCGTCGCAGCCTCAAAGACCGGCTGGCCGATACCATTTCCGATCAAATCGGCGGCAATATTTTGGGCGACACGCTGGCCGACAACGTGCGCGGCGTAGACAGCAATGTCGATGCTTATGACCGCGAAAAAGCTATCTGGCAAAACCGGCTGCGGGATGAATCGTTCCGGGCCATCGTCCTGGAACTGGCTTGGATCGATCTGGCCGGATCATTTCCAGATGAGAATGATGAAAAAAGTTTGGATGATTGGGTATAATGAACAAAAGACCCGTAGCGTGATTTGCTAAATCGCACATCGATTTGGCAAATCGATTTACAAGGGAGATAGTATGAAAGTTGTCATTGATCGGGATTTGTGTGACGCCAATCTGGCTTTTTGCCAGCGCTGTTCGGCCGCTTTTATCCGCGACCCGGAAGGCACGGACCGTCTGTGTATCCGCGACGTCATCGAGGATGGCAAGGACACGTTAACGCTGAAAATGTTTTCCGACGGCCGTACCATCGAGGTGGAACTGACCGACGAGCAGCGCGATCTGGCCAGTGTGGAAGGCTGGGAAGCGCTCGCCGACTTCGATCCGGCCCTGTTCCGAAGCGGGGCAATGGATCGCTGGCGTGAATTACGAACCCTGCCAGCCGAACACAAATAACCTCTTTATTAATCAACGCCCTGACATCACAAATCATAGGTTGATTGGCCCAACGATTCCAGGTAGGAACGCAGTTTCGCCCACCAGGTTTCATTGGCTTTGATTCCTAACAGATGGGTGCTGCCAGGATTGTCCCGTGCCCCCAGTCCCGGCGCAATGATGAAGGTCGCCGGGTCTTGAGCCAGCCAATCGGCCACGGCCGTTTCCAATCGTATCGAACTGCGTAGGGCAATGACGTGCGTCAGTTCAACTTCGGATTTTTCCAGCAGGTAATCAATGTGCCAGTGGAGATGTTTGGGTGGGAACGGCCGTATTCCGTCGGCTGAGCCTGTCAAAGCCCCATTCCCCCGCACCAACCCCGCCGCCACAAACAATGCCACCATCTCCGCCCGAATCGGCTGCGGGCGGCCGGCATCGGTGCGGCTGGCATGGCGCAGCAGCCGTGCCCCCAACCCACGCATCGCCGAGCCAACATACACGCAGTCACCGGCCGGCACGACAATAGGCTGCCCCTGGCCAAACCGCCCAAATCGTACCGCCACTGCCCGCTCAACGTGCAGCCGCAATACATACGTCCCGCCCAATGACTCATCCCCCACTATCGTCACCGGCCGCACTGGTTCACCCTCATCCCTCATCCCTCATCAACGCAACCGCACCCCAGAGCGGCGCTTCATCACCTAACTCGGTGGGCACGATGGCAAAGTGAACCTCCGGCATGGCCGTTTCGCGGGCAGTTTGGCGCACCGTCTGCCACCACAACTCCCCCGATTTGGTCACGCCGCCGCCCAACACAAACAGCTGGGGATTGATGAGATTGGCCGCATTGCCAATCCCCACACCCAACGCCCGCGCCCCGCGCAGCAAAACACCCCTCGCCGCCGCATCCCCGGCTGCCGCCAAATCGGCTACATCCTGGCCAGTCATCCCTTCCCCGGTCAGGTCTTCTGCCATGTATGGCCCTGACGCCAGTCGTTCGACACAGCCACGCTTCCCGCAAAGACACTCTGGCCCATGGGGATCAACGACGGTATGCCCGATTTCACCGGCCATGCTTTCGTGGCCACGCCAGGGCTGGCCGTTCAAAATCCAGCCGCCACCCACGCCGGTGCTGACGGTGATGTACATCAAACTGTCATGACCACGCCCGGCTCCGAAATGATATTCGCCCAATGCGGCCACGTTAGCGTCATTGTCTACACGAACCGGCACGCCAAATTCCGCTTCTAACAGGGTTTGCAGCGCTGTGTTCTCCCAGCCGGGCACGTGATGCGAGAGGCGCACCGTGCCGGTGGCATAATCAACCGGTCCGCCAAAACTGACGCCAACAGAAATTGGATTGTGGGAACCGAGCAAATCACGCCCCAACTGGATCATGGTTGTGATGTCGTACCCAGCATCGGCTTCCGGCGGCGAGAGGGCACGGCGCAAATCCAGCCAGCTTTGTTGGCCGGGCGTGATGTGGTCAGTGTCGGTGAGTGCGGCCGTTAACTTGGTGCCGCCAAAATCAAATGCCAGGAGCAATTCAGTCATTGCCAAACACCTCCACAAGAAGTATAGAAGCAACTTCCTCTGTCACAAAATCTACCATTGCCAATTTTTTCCCATTCTTCAAAAGTGTGGTAGAAACGCCCAACCTTCGGACAAGAAGAGAGGGAAGATGACAACTATTTCCACAGCACCTGTTTCTAAACTCAGCCGAGTCACCAAACTGGCATACGGCGTGGGTGATCTTGGCCCGGCCATCGTCACCGCAATTAATGGCTTTTTCCTCAATGCGTTTCTGCTGGACGTGGCCGGATTGCGCCCCGGTGCTGTCGGCATCATTTTTCTCATCGTCAAAATTTGGGACAGTGTGAATGACCCGCTTATCGGGGCTATTTCTGACCGGACCAATACCCGCTGGGGGCGGCGACGGCCGTGGCTCTTGTTTGGCGCTGTCCCATTTGGACTGGCGTTTTTGCTGCACTGGCTGGTGCCGCCGCTGGGGGCTGCGGGCAAGTTTTGGTATTACCTGATTGTGGCCATTTTGCTGGATACGGGGTTTACGGCCGTTAACGTCCCCTACACCGCCCTCACCGCCGAACTCACCAAAGATTACGACGAACGCACCGTTCTCAACTCCTACCGCTTCAGCTTTTCCATTTTAGGGGGGATGGTCGCCGCCTTCCTGCACGGCATCATCGTTGGCGGCTTTGACAACGTTTTGACCGGCAATGCCATCAGTGCTGCAATCTGGGCCTTCTTCATCATCAGTTCCAATTTCGTCACCTTTGCCTTCACCAAGGAAAGCGATTTCGACGAAACAGCCGACAATGGCCCTGGCTTTTTTGCCGCCATGCGCATTGTTTTCAGCAATCGCGCCTTCATCAACGTCACTGTCATCTATTTGATGTCCTGGCTGTGCATCCAATTTGTCCAGGCCAATTTACTGCTTTACGTCCGCTACTGGGTCGGCGCGGAAGATCAGTTTGCTTTTTTGATTTTGGCCGTCCAGGTTTCAGCTTTCCTGTTTTTGCTGTTTTGGGCCTGGCTCAGCGGCCGTATCGGCAAAAAAAACATTTACTACGTGGGAATGACTTTCTGGGTGGTTGTTGAAATCGCTCTCTTTTTCGTCCAACCAGGGCAGGTAACGCTGCTTTTTGTGTTGGCCTTCCTGGCCGGCGGCGGCGTCAGCATCGGCTATCTGGTTCCCTGGAGCATGTTACCCGACGTGATCGAACTAGACGAACTGGAAACCGGCCAGCGGCGCGAAGGCATCTATTACGGTTTCTTTGTCTTCCTGCAAAAACTGGGCATCTCTTTGGGGCTGGCCTTCTCCAATTTTGCCCTGGAAGCAACCGGCTACATCAATCAAGAAGTTGGCGGTCCACTGCCGGTGCAGCCGGATGGGGTAAAGCTGGCGCTGCGAGTCTTTGTCAGTCTGGTTCCGGCGGTTATTTTGCTGCTCAGCTTCCCGGTCGTGAAAAGATTCCCCATTGACCGGGCCAGACATGCCGAGATTAAGGCCGAATTGGCAAAACGGAAGGCAGAAGAATGAGGGCAGAAGTTTGAATTTATTTGATTTCACATTGGACGGTCTGGCAAAATTGCTAAAGCCCTATGGTTTTTCGATTTACCATGCCGGGCAGGTTTGGGATTATCTGTATCGCCAGCAGATACGGACGGTGACGGAGATGGGTGATCTACGGCCCGATTTGCAAGCCTGGCTGGCGAAGAACATAACGATTGACTGGCCGGAAACGGCCGTTTCCCTCACCAGCAGCGACAACAACACCCAAAAATATTTGCTCCGTCTGGCCGATAATCAAACCATCGAAACAGTCTTGATGCAATTTGAAGGACGGGAAGGCGATCCTCGGGCCACCGCCTGTGTCAGCACCCAGGTTGGCTGTGCGATGGGCTGCGTCTTCTGCGCCACCGGCCAGATGGGTTTCACCCGCCATTTGTCGCCAGGTGAGATTGTGGGCCAGGCGCTATACGTCGATGATGTCCTGCAAACCCAGGGCCAGCGGCTGCGCAACATCGTCCTGATGGGGATGGGCGAACCGCTGCACAATTATGAGAACGTGATGACGGCCGTTACCATCCTCACCGATCACAAAGGGCTGTCCCTGGCTCCCAAACACATCACCCTCAGCACCGTCGGCGTCGTGCCCGGTATCCGCCGCCTGGCCGACGAAGCCAGCCCCATGCGCCTGGCCGTCAGCCTGCACGGGGCAACGGATGCGGAACGACAAGCGCTGGTTCCTCCGGCCAAACGCTGGCCGCTGGCCGAACTGATGGACGCCTGCCGCTATTACATCGCCAAACGGCAGCGGCGCATCTTCTTCGAGTGGACGCTCATTGATGGCGAAAACGACACACCGGAACAGGCCCATGCTTTGGGCAATCTACTGCAAGGAATGGCGGCGCATGTGAATCTGATCCCCCTCAATCCCACCACCGGCTACGACGGTGAACCAACCCGCAGCGCCGCTGCCAAACAGTTTCAAACTATCCTGGCCAAGTACGGCCTGCCCAGCACCATCCGCCAGCGGCGCGGAATCGATATTGCGGCGGGGTGTGGGCAGCTGCGAGCGGAGAGGGCCGAGGGCTGAGCCTGTCGAAGCCCGGTTTTGCCTTCGACAAGCTCAGGCAGCGATAGCAGCGGTTTCGGTTGAACACACGGCCAGAGGCCAGAGCGCCCGGACGTGAACGTCCGGGCTACAAAGCAACGCCCGGTAAACCGGGCTGAAACGCCGGGTGATAGGATGAGACGGATTGATCCGGCGTTGTTTTATAGCCCGTTGATTTATCATCGGGCGGGCCTCCAATCGTCATTCGTTAATCGTCAATGGCAAATAGACGTGTTCGTTGAGTTCTTTTGTGATGACAGTCACGGCCGTTCCCCCACTCACATTGCTCGCCTTATCCCGGCCATAGACAGTGAACGTGTAGCTGTGGCCCGGCGCGCCGCTGTAAGTGGCGCTGGTATTTGTTGAGCCGGTCAGCCAGGACACGGCCGTTCCCCCATCCACCGCCACCGTCACATCATAATTTTTCACCTCGCTGCCTAGATCGGTTCCCAACCAGGTGAGATTGATGCTGGAAACGGCCGTTACCGGGCCGCTGGCCGTCATATCGGGCGGCAGGGTGTCGGGTTCGATGAGAATGTACGGCCGTCCACCGATGTCATACGGTTCGCTGTTGCCAGGGTTGTTTTGATTAGTCGCCGCCGGCAGGGTGAAGGTGAAGACGCCATTCGTCGCCGTGACGGTTTGGGTGACGCCATCGGGGGTGATGAGCAGGCCGGTTTGGGCGGCGTTGGTAGAGGTGATAACGGCCGTTTCCGGTGTACCATACCGCGCAAACAGCCCCAACACCCGTTCGCCCGTTCCCGGTTTGTAGAAGCCAAACCATTCTTGACGGCCGTTGTAAGGAGTGGAGCCATACGGCCGTATCCACCACATCGGTTCCACGCCTGTAATATAGGTCGTCAGCATCCGGTAAGCATCATAGCTGGGGCGCGGGGTTTCCGGCTGGGGATGGTCTGTGTAACAGTAGCCGGCCTCGTTGGGATTGCGGAACAGGCCAAAAGCATCACCGCCCGGCTCAATCACCGTATCCGAGCAAGTGTCAGGCGAATACCAATCATGATTACCGCCGATATTGCCGCAGTCGTCGTATAGTTGGAAGAAAAAGAGCATGTCGGCCCCGCCGTAGGTGGCGTACAGGGCACTCTGGACAACAAAATCGGCCTGTTCACTCATGGTAGCCCGGTAGAGGCTGTCCGGTTCACAAACCGGGCCGGGATAATCGTCCCACACCGGCACGCCCGACTCGTTGAGCCAGATTGGTTTATCAATGCCAAAATCGGCCATCACCTGGCTGGCGCGGAAGACGACCTGCCACGACATTTTGGCGTAATGATAGTTGTGGGTGGCAAAAATATCATGGTAATAATGGTAGGCTGGCGCGTTGGCGTCGCCGTTGAACACAGTCATAACCGCCCGGTAATATTCCGCATTCTGGCTGATATTGGCCAGCCCGCCAAAGATGATCTGGGCGTTGGCATCGGCCTGATTGGCCGCCAGATAGCCCACTTTGAGCAGGCGGGCATAATCGGCCGTCGTGCCATCCCAAAAGCCAACTAAATCCGGTTCGTTCCACAACTCCCAATGGGTGACGCCGACACCGGCCGGCCAGCCCCGCTGCTGGGCAATCTCGCCGCCGGGTTTGTAACGATTAACGGCCGCATACACAAACCGCGCCCATTTATTGCCATCATTAATCGTTTTGCCAGGACCGGGAATATCGCTGCCGTCGGTAAAAATCGGGTAATATAACCCTTCCGGGGTTGCGGCCTGAACGGCATCAAGGGAAAGCGGGCCAGCGAGATTGGGGGGAGATTGGTTAGTTGGTTCATTCGTTGTTGAGTTAGTCGTGTAAAAAGAAGGTGTTCCCAAAAGGATGGCATTTAGTTTTAAGCCGTGTTCTGTGTCAGAAATAACCGTTTTGTCTTGATATTCCCAATGAAAATCGCCTGGAGTCGCTCTGGATTGCTCAATATTATTCCAATACATCGGCCAGCGGTTCCAGCCGGCGCCGGTGGAGAGGGCATTTTGATAACGGGTTTCGCTAGTCGAGGCCGCCCGCGCCCAACTGATGAAGTTGACGCCATAAGCAGGCTGGGTGGATACGGTAAGTTGACTGAGCCTGTCGAAGTCAGACACGGCCGTTACTCCCATCTCGTCCCCATCAGCCGCAGCCGCCTGGAACAGGTTTGTCATGATAATTAAACTAAACAGGGGAATTAAAAGGGTAAACAGAAACGGCCGTAATTTCATACAATTACCTCTAACCTGGGAACGCAACTGCGGGCAAGATTACTGCGCTCCGTTTTTTTACCAATACGTCTTCAATCAAAGAAACCGATCGTCCGATTTCTTGTTTTGTGCTTGTCCCTGCGCTTTTTCCAGCCAACCAGTGCGAATTTCTGGTTGATGGTCAAATTCGGGGACATAGGGTTTCACATCCAGCAGCGGCGTCTCGTCCAGAATATCCACATTTTCGATGTGCAAGATATTTTGCTCCATCCGCACCAATCTAACCACCGACAAGCCAATGGGATTGGGTCGTCTGGGCGCACGGGTGGCAAACACGCCGCGCGGCTGTGTGTCTAAAAACGGCGTCACCAGCAAACTGGCCGCCGCTTCCCGATGTAAATGATAGAGCAATATGATATGGGAAAAACCGTCTATATCTTGTAAACCAGGGGTGAATTCGGGATGGATAACGGCCGTTCCCACTACCCCAACCGCCCCCGCCGGCTGAATCGGCATCCCGGCCAACTCGGTAAACGGACTGTGAATAATCCCGATGGGTCGGTAAACAATCTCCATCATGAGAACAGACTCCTGGGAAGTTGTGACAAATCGGTCACAACTTGTGTAACGCCGGGAACCTGGGCCAGGCGCTCGTGAGCCGGCAGCGGTCCCAAAGCAATGATGTGCCCGATACCGGCCGCGCGCGCTGCCGCCATGCCAGAACGGGAATCTTCGACCACAACACAGTTTTCCGGGGCAGTGGCCAAAACCAGGGCCGCATCCCGGTAACAATCAGGGGCCGGTTTGCCGCGCCGTGTACCATTGTCATACACAATCTGATCAAGATGAAACCAGCGGCCCAAATCCAGATGTTCAACGAAAAAATCAACATTGCCTTTGCCGGAAGCAGTGGCAATCGTGTGCGGAATCCGATTGGCGACTAAAAAATCGAGCAGTTCGACAGCGCCCGGCGACAGCTGGAATTGGTCGCCCAAGTCCAGGCACATCTGGCGGTAGATGTTTTCTTTTTGTTCGGAAAGTTGGTTAGATTGGTCGGCGGTGAGGGTTTGGCCAGTGAGGTATTCCAAAGTGTGGCGGTTGGTACGGCCGTGTACCTGCACCGCCATCTCTTCAGGGGTGAACGGCCGTCCCCTTAACTGTCCAGCAAACTGCTGCCAGGCTTCTTCCTGCAAACGGCCGTCCCACAACAGTACGCCATTGAAGTCAAAAATAATCGCCTTAACACTCATATTACACACAAATCGATATTTCTCGCGAACTTGTCAGTCAATTATACGGGAAGAGCTGGAATTTTAATTGTCAGAAAGTTAGCGCTTTACTTCGACAATTTGATTGACACGTCCACCGGCAAATTTAAGCCAGCCTCAATTTCCACTGCCTTAATGATCCCCACCGGCACCGGGCAGGCCGCATGTGTACAATGTTTGATTCCCATTTCCAACGTCTTGGGCGTTTGACGGCGCGACGATATTTCCTTATACGGCTCGACTTCAGTCAAATCTGCAGCCATTTTTTGGATGGCTTTGCACTCACTTTCGATGGCAATTTGACATACTTTGCCGTTCATCGTTGTATTGACAGTTGTCGTGTATCCACAAGCACCGGAATGAATTTCTGCTGTTGCCATGTTCGCTCCAAAAAAAATAAGGTCGTCTAAAAATCTGGGTGAGTTTAGCTGGGAATGAAAATTTTAGCGAGTGGAAATGGCAACTCGTTGCCCGAGCGTTCGGCCGCCTCTCGACAAGTTCGAGGGCCGCTCACGCCGAAGTCTTGTTGAAGGCACCATGGGCTTCGACAGGCTCAGCCCTCATTCCGCAGCCCGGCCACCAACCGGCGCAGCCCGGCACTGATTCGTTCCAAAGAAAAGCCCCGACCTTCCCGCTGAAAACGAAACAGACTGGCATTTAGCGTAGCCAACAGCGCATCAGCCACGTAAGCCACGTCCAGATCGGGCGGGAGTTCACCATCATTCATCGCCCCTTGCACCAAGCCGCTGATGGTCATGTGCTGCCAAAAATGCGGTCGCTGCCGTTCCTGCTCGCCCATCCCGTCCAGCAATCCTTCGCTCTGGACCACGCAAAGAAGCGGACTGTGCCGATCAACAAAATAAACCAGTGCATCCAGAAATTGGTCCAACTGTTCCAATTTAGACATGCCCTGCTCACTTTGCTGTCGCATCCGGCCCAACATTGCTTCCTGAAACTCGCGCATTTGTGTATCCATCAGCGCCAAAGCCAGCTCTGCCTTATTGGCAAAGCGGCGGTACAGTGTGCCCTTACCAACCCCGGCGGCCTGGGCGATGTCGGCCATGTTGACATTAGCCACACCGTGTTCAGCAAAAAGGGATTCGGCCGTTTCCAGGATTAAAGCCCGATTAGCCGCTGCATCCCGCCGTTCACTGCGGTCTGAAGGATCGATGTTGTTAAGTTGAATTATTGGAGCCATACCATTACCTAAATTAAATATGAGAAAAAGTATATTGTGTCTGCGACCGCTTGACAAGCGGACCACAGTCCGTTAATATTCTAACCAATAAGCGGACTAAAGTCCACTTTCATTATAATCAATTAAGGTTTTGAAATAAGGAGAAACAAAAAATGACCTGGCAAATAGATTCTGCTCATTCGCGCGTAGCATTTTCGGCAAGACACATGATGATTTCCAAAGTGCGCGGCCGTTTCGAGAATTTCGGCGGCGCGATTAACTTTGACGAGAACAACCCTGCCGCCAGCACTATCAACGTAGAGATTGATGCCGCCAGCATCAACACCCGTATGGATCAGCGTGACGATCATCTGCGTTCCGCCGATTTCCTGGATGCAGCAACCTACCCTACTTTGACGTTCGCCAGCAAACGAATCGAAGCCACCAGCGACAACAACGGTAAACTCATCGGCGATTTAACGATTCGCGGCGTAACCAAAGAAGTTGTCCTGGACGTCGAGTACGCAGGTCAGGCTAAAAGCCCCTGGGGAATGATCAGCGCCGGGTTCTCCGCATCGACAACTATCAATCGCAAAGATTGGGGGCTGGAATGGAATGCGCCACTAGAAACGGGCGGCGTCCTGGTTGGCGACGCCATCTCGATTGACATCGAACTGGAATTGGTCAAGCAGCCAGAAACAGAAGCAGCCGGCGACTAAGCACACCGACTGAGGAAAATTTAGAAGTTGATGAACGGCCGTTAATTGATAACGGCCGTTCTGTCATAATAACAGCATCCCATCAACGAGGTGCGCGATGTTCACTGATTTAAGCAAAAGCGTCATTTCCGGGCTGGACGTACAGGGAAATCTCCAATTCTACAAAGCCGACACCTTCCCAACCATCAATCCGGTACACTGGCTCGTCTCCCACTTTGCCGTAGGCGGTTACAGCCCCTTGCAGCGCCTTAGCGGGATGCTAACAGCCCACATGACCCAAATCAAGCCCCACAACGGCTTCCGCTGGCATCCTCATCGCGGGCTGGAAATTTACACCTACGTCACCGACGGCGAGCTGTACCACGAGGACACGACCGGTGGCAAAGGCACGATTGCGGCCGGTGAAGTGCAGCGCATGTTTTCTGGCAATTTCATCCAGCATCAAGAACTCAACCACAGCGACGAATATACCCGCGTCATTCAAATCTGGTTTGTGGCCGACACGCAGTACATGGGGCTGGAACCGCACTACGAACAAATCCGCCTGACTGACATGGCTCCGCGCCAACATGGCGACGGCGTCGTACGCGAAATCATCGGTCCTAACGGCGCAACCGACTCCCATGTCGATGCCCGGCTGACAAGTACAGTCATCCCGCCCAACGGGCAGGCCACGATTGAACTACCCCAGTCCGGCGAGGATTTGTTTTTGTATTTTGTGAAGGGAAACGGCCGGGAAACGGCCGTATCCACTCCCCCACCCTCGACCAATCCATTGACCTGTATGACGTGGTTTTAGCCACGCCGGAGGCAGAAACGGCCGTCATCACTGCCGGCAGCCAGCCGCTCAACTACTTATCGTTTTACCTGAAACCTTTCCTTTCTGCCGCACATGGCACGTGATACATCATCAATGACTTACTCAATCCATCCCCAAACCCACATGGGCCGTGTCCACCTGACAGTAGCCGACCTCAACCGTTCACTCGATTATTACCAACACGGCATCGGTCTGGCCTTGCTGCGCCAGGAAAACCGCACCGCTTACCTGGGCACTGGCGAACGAGAACTTCTCGTTTTGACCGAGCAGCCCGGCGCGCGCCCGACGCGGCGCACAACCGGCCTCTACCATTTCGCCCTGCTGACTCCTTCGCGGCTGGAATTAGCTCGCACTTTGCGGCATCTCATCGACACGGAGACGCCCATTGACGGCGCATCGGACCATGCCGTCAGTGAGGCCCTTTACCTGACCGACCCCGACGGGCATGGTATCGAAATCTACCGCGACCGGCCGCGCGCCGAATGGGAATTTCCCGATGGCAAGCTGAAAATGTTCACCGAGCCGTTTGACATAGATGGCGTACTGGGAGAGTTGAACGGCCGTGCCCCCGCCTACACCGGCCTCCACCCCGACACCACCATGGGCCACGTCCACCTGCACGTCGCCAACATCCAAACGGCCGAACAATTTTATGGAGAACTTTTTGGCTTTGAAATCATGGCTCGCTATGGGCCATCGGCCAGCTTTGTTGCCGCCGGTGGTTATCATCACCATTTAGGCTTCAACACCTGGGCCGGTGTCGGTGCGCCGCCGCCGCCGCCCGACGCTGCCCGGCTGTTGTGGTATGAGATTGTGCTGCCGGACACGGCCGGGCAGGTTGTCGGAGAGAATGAGTACGGCCGTACCCTTGCCGATCCGGCCGGAAATCAAATCATCCTCACAGCTTCCTCCGGTAAATAAAGGCAAGGGGTTGCCCCCCGACAACCTACCGTGTAAAGTTAGCCGCATGATGGAATTTCTAACAAAATTAAAACCGGCGGCGGCCAAAACCTGGCTTTATCTGACCGCCGGACTCATGTGGTCCGGCGTTGGCATCCTCCTGAACAGCTTTGCTTATGGCTGGCTGAGACCGTTAAAGTGGACCAGCGCCTTACCACTGGCCCTGGCTGGCGCTGCCCTGGCCTTCACAGTTTATCATTTCGGCTTCGCCCATTCAGCCGATAAAAATATCCGGCGCATTGCCGCCATAAAAAATGACAAGCCCTGCTTATTCGCTTTTCAAAAATGGTCCAGCTACCCGCTCATCGCCTTCATGATCGCCCTGGGCATTGTGCTGCGTAAATATTCCTCCATCCCCAAACCCTACCTGGCCGTTCTGTATATGACGATGGGCAGCAGCCTGTTTCTGGCCAGTTTACATTATTACAAAAAGCTAGTTTTGACCATGGTGAACGGCCGTGTCCCCCAGCAGATTAACCCATCCTAACTTTTCTTTCGTCTCATCCAGTTTTACCATAAAATAGCTGCATAATGACACAAAAAATACTCGTTTGCCTGGCCCATCCTGATGACGAAATTCTCGGTCCCGGCGGCACAATTGCCCGCTATGCCCAAAACGGCACAACCGTCGAACTAGTCTGCGCCACACGCGGCGAAGCCGGTGAAATCGCCGATCCGGCCCTGGCCACGCCGGAAACGTTGGCCGAAGTCCGCGAAGCAGAACTACGCTGCGCCGCCGAAACGCTGGGCATTAATCAAGTCACCTTCCTCGACTACCGCGACTCCGGCATGGCCGGAACTGAAGATAATCAGCGCCCCGACGCCTTTATCAACGCCGACGCCGATGCGGTCGTGGCTCAGTTGGTGGCCGTCATGCGCCGGGTACGGCCGCAGGTGGTCATCACCTTTGAACCGTATGGCGGCTACGGCCATCCCGACCACATCGCCATCCACCACCACACTCACACCGCATTTGAAATGGCAGGGGATGCGGAATACAGGTTGGATTTGGGACGGCCGTTTCAACCCCAACGCCTCTTCTATCCCCTGGTTCGCTTCGCTTTCTTCCAGGCCATGAAAGAAAAAATGGAAGCGTACGGTTTGGAAACCGACTTCTTCACCAATCTGGAAGAACGGCGGGGCAAAGGCTGGCCCGACGACAAATTCAATGTCATGATGGACGTTTCCGCCACCGTCGATCAGAAAATGGCCGCCTTCGCCTGCCACCGCACCCAGTTCGGCTCGGACAACCTCTTCCGCCGCCTGCCTGAATCAGAAATGGCCGTACTCCTGCAAACTGAGTATTTCGCCCTGGCCCGTCCCCAATCGACCAACGGATTGCAGCTAAACGGTTTGTTTGACGGTTTGCCTTGAAAAGGCTCCAATTCGTCTCTATCACAAAAAAAGCGGAGAGACGGCCGTCTCTCCGCTTTTGATTTAGAACTCAGACTATCTGTCGGTCAGACTATTCAGCGCCGAAGTCATAGGCAGAATTCAAAATGTGATCAGCATGATTAGCAACAATGGAAACCTTAATCCGGTTCGATTTGGCTGGCGTCGCCGACACACGGTCTGTTCCAGCTTGCGTAGCCGGGTCAACTACCAACGTACTGATACTGTGTAATTCCATTGCATTGTTACCTGACGGTTCAGGATAACGCACTGTGGGCACCCATTTCGTATCAATGGTGACAACCCCAAAGCCATTATCGAGAATACCATCTGTAACGCTCCAGCCGGTGCTGGTCCAGCCATCTTCGCCAGCCTCTGCACCATCAGAGAAACCAACCTCTGGAATCGCAATGTCATCAACATACATCATCTGCAAAGTGAAAGCGCCATCCTGCCAGGTGGTAAAGTAGAGATCGATTGTATGTCCAGCAAATGGCGACAGATCCATGGATACCGGTATCCAACCGCCACTTGAGCCGGTAAAGGCATACCAATTACCAGCATCTTCATAATCCATTGGCTCCCGGCCATCCGGTGTATTGGGGTTATCTTGGGCATGTGCGACATCGCTAACAGTGCCTGATGCATCAAGTGTTGCCCACTCACCAGTTGTATGGTCATAAGCCTCGACGTAACCGTAATCCCAATCTTCCTCAATGTCGAAGAAAGTCATAAAGTTGAGTGTGGCTCCACCGGCCGGAATATCAAAGGACTGATAGAAACTGCGCCAGGCCCAGGCTTCAGCACCCGAATACCACTCGTAAGTACCGCTGTATGCTGGCGTACCGGCAAAGTTATCGCCATCAATCCACACATCACTCCTTTTCTCATTGGTAAAGCTGTAATATTGAGCTGTGTAAGGTTGTGGATCGCCATAATAATCAGAACCAACAGTAAAAGGAGTTGAAGCAGGCGGTCCCCACCAGAAGTTGCTCAGCACATACTCAATCGTGTAACCCCAGGTATCAACCGACCCAATTTCGAGGGTATCGTAACCATATTTGCCGCCTTCATTTCGCGTATCGTCGATGTAGTTGGCAATAGTCCAATTATCGAAAATCTCGTCAAAGCTGTCATCATAGCCAAATGCGGCCAAAGTTTTTTCGATCCCCTCTATACCGTTAGCCTGCTCTTGTACAAGCGCCGTCGTGAAGGCAGCGCCGCCATACTTCTCAAACAGGTAAAGTTGGAACAGGTAACTGGCGCCATAATCTTCCAGCCCGCTGCCCCAGAAAGTAAGGGCGGTGAAAGGATGATAGACCATGTAGTAAGCCAGGTGGCCCTGGGAGTGGCCATAGCCGCATAAGAAACCAGACAGATCGGCTAGCCCTTCATCTACCCAGGAAGGTTCATCGGGATCAACGTCAAAATGAACCAGGTGTTCAAACTCATGAGCAAAAGTCCCCTCGTATAAATAGGGGCGAGCCGCATCAGGACCGGTACGATTAGCCCAATCGTAGGTATCGATGTGCATAATATTTTTATTGTTCTCTGCACTCTCACTGGCGGAGAAGTATCCAGCAATATACGAAGTCGCGTCAGGGTTGTAGTAAGCATCATCGCGGATATTAAATACCAGGCTCCATACTTTTTGTCCCTCATCGCCCCGTGCCAACGGTTCGCCAAAAACATCTGAAACAGTAGGATACATGACCGTATCAAATTGATCGAGCATGTAATCCAATTGATCTCGCGTTAGCAGGTCCTCACTTCTCAGCCACGTTTCGCTGTCATCACCAACAGGATTGGCAAAATGATAGTAGGTACCATCAAAGCTGTCATAGGCATCCTTCGTAATGAGAATAAGCCCGTGCGTACCTTCGTTGACAACAATAAATTCCTCATCATAGTCAACACCCAGGCCGTTATCACTGACCGTAAAAGTAAATTCATCCCCAATCTCGGCCGGCTCACCTATAGATGAGGCATTCGTTGCTACGGCTGAACCTACTTCGGCAGCATATTTGCGAAGGTTAATCTCATCTTCGCCCAACATATCAACACTAAGATCCATCGGGTCCAGGCCTTCAGGGGCCATGTTGTTACGGGGAAATTCCATTGGTGGGCCATCAGCTCCCGCCGGAACGGCAATCACTAACACTAAAAACAAGGCAAAAAGCATAATCATATGTTTTTTTGCGGTGAATTTCTTGAGCTTCATTTTTTCGTCCTCCATGCATTGAAAAAACACGTAAACCTTTACAAAACAAACAACAATTTGATATCGGATCACCTCCTCTGGGTAATTGAACAAAAGATTTCTATTATGGATAATGGCAAATCTTTGCTGATTCCTCGGGGAAGCCGTGAATTTCTTGAGTCATCTAATTTATAAAACGCTTTGCGGTTTACCCAACATGACTTGAGCAAAGAACTCAAAACGCATACTCAAGTTGGTAAATGAAACAAAAGTATTTGTGTTTGTTTATTCCATTTGTCTCGTTGACGAACATTTACTTTTGTGCTGAGTGGTGAAGGCTCCCGTGCCCTTTACAATGAAGGAATTTGTAACAGCACTTAGGAGGCATTATAACACAAAAATAGTTTGTTTTAGTAACAAAATCAGGGAACAACGGCCGTTCCTCCCCCTCTTGATCTTCGCCTGCGCCAAAAGTGACATTTGACACCTGACAAACCCTCAAGTGACCGGTTATCCTGTCTGTAACTGGGACGAGCCACATCACAACACACTACTTCCCCCTCGACCAGCCTAATTTCACTATTTCAACCTGAACAAAATAGGAGAGTCAAACCATGTCAGATTTAACGGCAAGCAAACAGGCCGATTTAGCCGGTCCCGGCATCGGCAACTACGAGGATTTGGAAAAAGTATTGCCCAACGATTACGAATCCTTGCTAGACCCCAAAGAAACACAAATCGCCCTCTACGCCGCCAAAGATTACATCGAAGCCAACCTGTGCAAAGAACTGAACTTAATCCGGGTGCAGGTTCCCCTTATCGTGGACGTCCACAGCGGCGTCAACGATTACCTGGACCGGGACGGCTCGCGCACGCCCATCGGCTTCCACATTTCCAACGACTACGACCAGCACCCGATTGACGCCGAAGTCGTCCAGGCGGCAACCAAGTGGAAGCGGATGGCTTTGCAGCAGTTTGGCATGGAGCCGGGCGAAGGGCTGCTGACCGACATGCGCGCCGTGCGCAAGGATTATTTCCTCGACCACGACCACAGCGTTTACGTTGATCAGTGGGACTGGGAGCGGGCCATCACAGCTGAAGACCGCAATTTGGATTTTCTCACCGGCGTCGTCAAAAAAATCTGGAAGGTGCTGGTGGGCGCTGAGAAACACGTCCAGGAGTTGTTCCCCCAGCTTAAGAATGACAAATACCCCAATCTGCCGGAGGAACTGACCTTCCTGCACGCCGAAGACATCCTGGCTATGTACCCCGATCTGCCGCGCAAACAGCGGGAAACGGCCGTTCTCCAACAACACCCCGCCATCTTCATCTACGGCATCGGCTGGACACTGGCCGACGGTTACCCACACGAGATGCGCGCCGCCGATTACGACGATTGGGTCACGCCAACGGTCTCGGCCAAAGGCGAACCGATGCACGGCTTGAACGGCGACATCCTGGTCTGGAACCCGGTTACGCGGCGGCGGCACGAACTGTCCTCGATGGGTGTGCGCGTCAACAAAGAAACGCTGGTGCAGCAGTTGGAAATCACCAACCAGCGTCACTTCCTCGACCTGCCCTACCATCAGGCCATCATGAACGACGAGATTCCCTTGAGCATCGGCGGCGGCATCGGCCAGTCACGGACGATGATGACGCTGCTGCGCAAGGCCCACCTGGGCGAGGTCAGCGTCACCGTCTGGCCCGATATTTTGAAGGAGATGTGTGCCGAGCGAGGAATTTTTGTGTTGGAGTGATGCGTAAAATGTAATAAAGCTTTCAGTTTAAGATTGGACCATTTTTGATCGAGGAGCAGCAGTAGTCAGTAAAGAAAATGGTCCAATCTCTATTTGAATTATCTATAAGACACGGCCGTTCCCACCCCAACAGGAACGGCCTTGTCCACCCCTCAATCAGGAACAGACATGTACGACATAAACCATTCCATCGACAATGGCATCGAACGCATCGTCTACACACCGCACAACCGCCGCTTTGCCACGCCCATCGTCATGCAGCACGGCATGTGGCATGGCGCCTGGTGCTGGCAGGGCTGGCAGGAGCAATTAGCTGAATGGGGCTGGGAAAGCCATGCCCACAGCCTGCCCGGCCATGCCAAATCGCCGGTGCAACGCTCCATCCGCTGGTGTACGCTCGGTTATTACCTGGAATTTTTGCAAGCTGAGATTGACCGGCAGCCAAACAAGCCAATTTTGATGGGCCACAGCATGGGCGGCGCGTTGACCCAAATGCTCTTAAAAGAACATGACGATTTACCGGCCGCTGTCCTAGTTGCGCCCTGGCTGTCGCACAGTATGGTTGGGCCGATTTTGCAAACCATCCCCCGCGATCCGGTTGGTTTTCTGCGCTGCCTCCTCGATTTGACGACCGCGCCCCTGGTACGAAATCCATTCCAGTCGGCGCAAATGTTTATCCATGAAGGAGCCACATTGTCACCGCAGGCGTTGTACGACCAGTTAGGGCCAGAATCGTTGTGGGTTTTGCTGCAATATAACCCACTCTTCTGGCGGCCGGCCCAACAGGTCAAAACGCCAATGCTCTGGCTGGCCGGGGAAGCTGACGCGGTTATCCCGGAAACGGGGGAAAAGAAATCGGCCGCCTATTATGGTGCGACCTATCTTCCTGTGGCCGAAGCGGGGCACAATATTATGATGGAAAAGCGCGCCTACGAAGCGATCCAGGCGGTGCATGAGTGGTTGGCGGAGAGAGTAGAATAAAGCGTAAAATAGGACACAGATGACGCAGAGAACGCGGATTAAAAAAATCAGCGTTCATCTGCGTCAATCAGCGTCCCATCTTCGACAGGCTCAGACGGCAGCCAAGATGCGGCTCCCTCCAATCGTTAGATCAGGTTTATTGCTCAGCAGCCCGCCTTAATCCTTGAATGTCAATCTTCTTCATTTGCAGCATGGCCTGCATAACTCTTTGTGATTTCTCCGGTTCGGGCTGATTGAGCAGTTCGGGTAAAGCGGCGGGAATAATCTGCCACGATACGCCGTATTTGTCTTTCAACCAGCCGCACTGTTGGGCATTTTCATCACCGCCTTCGGTGAGTTTTTCCCAATAATAGTCTACTTCTTCCTGGGATTCGCAGTGGACAAAAAACGAGATAGCTTCGGTGAAGTTGAATTCCGGCCCGCCATCTAAAGCCATGAATTCCTGGCCATTGAGTTGAAATACGGCCGTTAACACCTTCCCCTCCATCGGCCCACCTTCATAACGGCTGATGCTCAAAACCTCAGCATCATCAAAAACAGACACGTAAAAGTTCACAGCCTCTTCGGCCTGGTTATCGAACCATAAAAACGGGGTGATTTTTTGCATGATTTCTCCTTTTTGTTTTCAGATAATTGTCAGAACACTTGTATGATAGATCGGCAGGAGACGGCCGTCTTGTATAAAATGGCAAGGAGGAACCGGCCTACGTTGGCTGGTTCAAGCGGGCAACCTGTCCTGGCGTATAACCAATGAATTGTTTGAGGGAACGGGTAAGATGGGGTTGATCGTAATAGCCAAGCTCAAAAACGACATCGAGGATGGGAACGCCTTGCTCTAACAGAGCCGCCGCCTCTTGGGCGCGCTTCATCTGCCGGATGTAATTGTGTGACAAACCGGTAGCCTGCAAAAAACGATGCCGCACCGTGCGTGGCGAGACGTCTGGCCTCCGATCTTGCAAAACGGTGTTCACAACCGGATCGCTGACCAGCAGGTCATCCCGCGCCAGCCAGTCCACGAACGTTTCGACGTTTTCATAGTCAGGCAACTGCCAGGTTGAACTGTGCAGCCAAAAGGTATTGCGGGACGCGCCGGGCAGATTTGTCTCTGAGTCCAGGAATTTTCTCGTCGGCCAGTGGGGCATAAATGTGCCCAGCTTGAATTTAACCCAAAGAATCTCGGCCCCATCCCCCCAGGAAGCCAGGCCGGACGTCGTCAATGGCCCGACGGCTAAGGAGTGGGTACGGCCGTTCACCTTCACAAACACCATATGCCAATGACTTTCAGCCGGGCGGATTGTGGAACCGGGGACGGCCGTATACCCTTGCATCACCGCTTCTAGGTAAGGCGAGTCTGACGATCTTTCCTTTAGATTCACGATCATGCGCTTATCCTTAGAAGTCAGGCTTTTTCGACCCAGTTGATAGGCAATTCTGAGTCAAAAGCCTGACTTCTACTCGATGGCATTTAAGCACATTTGTTCTGATGATTCAAGGGCTACATTCAATTACTTATTGAGAGTTAACATCGCAGCGCATCACTGACAGTTTACGGGCTGGAGACAAACGGGCCAGCAGCCCAAACATCCGGCTGACCCGGCGAAAGTGAGGCGGCATCTCCGGCAGAGCCGTTATCTCGTAGAAACCGAAACGCGCGTAAAAGGGAACCAAGACCGACATACAAGTCAACCAGAGAGGACGCGGACTGTTATCCAGCAGATGTTCGATGACGGCGCGGGCCACGCCCTGCCCTTGCCAGGCTGGCGCTACGACGATGGAAGCTAATTCCAGCGAACCGTCATTGTGTGGTTTAAGCTGGCCGCAGCCGATGACAGCGCCATTCTCATCCACGGCCACAACAAAACGCCGCCAGTCCAGGCCCATTGGGTTAATTTGCGCTGCCCGGACAAGGCTCTTGATTTCGTTTTGCTGGATAGCTGAGGCGGCTTTGAGTTGGTAAGAGGACATGTATGTTCTTGAGTCGAGCGGAAAAGCGGCAACGGCAATTTTGAAACGGAGCAAATCCCTTTGAAATTTAAGGGGATTCCTGAAACTGAATAAGAGAATCAGCAATCCAATTCAGTTTTACATACTCACCTGCAAAAAGTATCTCGGTTAAACCATTTGCGTAATCAACCATGGCGGGCAAGTCTAAGTGTTGTTCATCAGTCCAATCAGAGGGTCGGATAGATTCTGAAATCTCAACTAATGCAGATACGGCCTCCTGCAGATACGGCCGTCTTTCCTGTTGGGTTTCTGACAATAAATTAAACTCACCAAGTAAGACAGTACTACTGTCAAGATAGGCCTGTAGTGCCTCGCTGAGCGCTTCGGATCGTTCCCAAAGATGAACTTGCAGCATTTCCAATCCTTTTTCCGAAGCATCTGGCAGATTATCAAATTCTGAAATTTGTGATGCGAGTAACATTAGACTACTTACAGCTGTCGAGAACTGATTAGCTTCTTTAATTCCCGATATATTCCATAACTCTATACCCAACTGTTCCCTAGTTTCGGCAGAAATTGGCTCAGGCAAATAAGAAACCCAATTCTGCTCATCAAGAGGAGTCTCACGTAATACAGTTGAAGCTGTAAACAGCGGCCACACGTTATCATCTACCATACGGCCACGTACGGTTGGAATTATCACTATATATTGGTAGTTTTCCTGAATGAGATAGTAAGCAAGTTCTTGAAATTTGATTGGACTAAGCACAGTCTGCAATGCCGTAACCAACGACTCAAATACATTGTACAGTTCTGTAGGATCTTGAACGTCTAGCCTTATCCACAAAGCAGACGAGTCCTCCCACTTCAGCTCGACCTGTAACCGTTCGACTGCTACACTTTCGATACTAAAATTTGTAAGCACTTGTTGTACTAACCTACCCAACCTGCGCTTTTCAAATTCTACCTTTTGAGGGACTTTGTGAAACGCTCTTGGAAGGATTTGCTGTGGTTCATGGGCATAGAAATACCAGAGTTGCCACACTTGAGACAACACATCGGTTTCCTGTTGCATTAGCGTATCCAACATTTCTGTTTCCATGAGGGGGGAAAACAGTTGGCCAAATTCCCGCTGATACTGCTCCAAGGCTTTTCTTGCTTCCCAAAGATTGTAAGTTGACAAATGACCTCGGTCAGTCCTAATACCTTCCCGGTTCAAGGCCTCTATGATTGCCTTTCGGTTGGCAATAAGAGGGGCCTTACTCAAATTAAAATTTGTAACTGTTACATCTGGTGTCTGCAGAATGAAATTTTGAATAGAAGTGAAATACTCTCTCTGCGAATCGAGACACTTTCTGTACTTTTGCAGTGCAATTCCACTGGGAATATATTTTTGCTGATCATTATGGAGCATTAGCTTGGAAGAACTTTCAGTCACAAAGCCCCAGCGATCAGTGGCCATTATGGGCAAATCAGGAGGTTCGTTAACTAAATCTAAGCATCTCTGCCAGTCAGATTTGTTAATGTACGTTGCGCCAACATTCACAGGATTTCTGCGTTCAAGATATTTGCCTAGACCTAACCTCAACTGCTCCAGACAGGTAACTATTAGTCTGCGGACTTCCAATACCTTTGTGATGTATTCATCCCAGTTTTCAGGGCGATATTGATTGCGACCGATTCCAGTAGCGATGCCGTTAATTCGTGTTACGAGATCGGGAATAAGATACTTTTTTTCGATGCCCGGCTTTTCCGTGCCGTCATACTCCAATTTAAACGGCCCAAGTTTGTGTCCATATCCCTGTGAGCCATATTTCTCGTAGTTGGTGAACAGTTGGCGAACAAGTTGCACTCTCTCGGTTGCAGCAGCATGAAGTGGGTCTTTCGTTACTTCGTTGGACTCGCCTGGTGTCGGCAGAAAGTGAACTATCATCAGTTCGTCATCTTCTTGCAAGTAAATTATATTGTATTCAGTTACTAATCGAGATTGGATTGTTTCCTGATTACGCATCAGCCAAACCCGATGCCTCTCTTTGTCAAAAAAGTAGAGCGCAAATGACAAGTCAGCCAAAATTGACAAAGGAATTGCCTGAACTGCGCTATCTATTGCATCATCCGTAACCCACCCCCCAACCGTTTGAACATCGAATCTCCTGGCCCAATAGAGGACTTCCGCAATGCCAGTCCAGTCCGAAAGAGTCAAAGGTGAGGAAGGATCTTTTTCTAAAGCAACAAGCCAGCTATTCGTTAACTGAAAAGCATTCTCTTTTGGCGTCTGCCTAGCTCGAATTGCTTCCAGTTTTTCAATTCGTTCTTTGGGAAAAAGGGCGTTCAGTTTCTCGTCAGCCCACCATCTGTCAATGTTCGGCCCCTCATCACCGGTAAAATTCAAATCGACGATGAAATACCATCCCGGTCCAAATTCCTCGCGCGCAGCTTCTATTGTTGATTGGTTGACCCTGATGTATTCACGTACATCTGACCACAGGAGACCGCGTAAAACACCTGCCAACCCGGCCCAAGTATTTGGTGAAAAACCAGTTACAGTTCTTATAAATGAAGCGTGTTCCGAGGAAGGCCGGTCAACGAGGGCGTGCAAAATAAAACTTTCCAAGTCTTCTTCAACTATCAGCGGCAGTATATCAATAGCTGCTTCTAGCCAGGGGGTTACATCTACACTAGTTAATAAATCAACTAGTATCCCAGAACGGATAGCGTGTAAACCTTCAATGTATTTGCCTTCGCCACTCACTCGGATGAGATATTCTTTTTCATAATACTGCAATGTACGCTCAGGGCTTGGCAAGCTCAAACTGCTAACAAGCTTCCGTGTGTTTAAACGGGCTTCAAAAGCCGTGGCAATAGCTGCCAAACGGAGAAACTGCAATTCATCTGGAGCTAGATTTTTCTCGCGCACCTCATCACGAATGCGATTGACTTGGCTTTCCAGACGCTGGCGCAACGTAGTTGTTTGCGTAAGTAAATAGACGAATTCCAAAAGCGGACCACTCCCTCCAAAAGCGTCCCAGGCATCCTCAAAGTCCAAGAAACTTGTCTGTGAAAGAGCAGTTTTGGCTCTTTCAAAAATTAGCTGGGCTTCCTGCCCATCAAATTTCAGATCAACATCAATAAAGCCGAATTCAACGCCAGATACATCAGCACGGCGAAAATCTTCTTCTCGGATAGTTACCAAAACCTGCAAATATGGGTGTCGTGCAAGTTGTTTTATAAGTTCGGGCCAGGCAGTGTCTCGTGGGTTAACATCGACAAAAATGGCCATTGGGACCTGCACCGCGTTGGCATGACCATTTAATGCGTTGGCCACATGCAAAGCGCGTTGGATGCTTTCAATGCGTTGAATAGCAAAACGCCAATTATTGGGGAAACGATCATGCAAATAACGATAGGCAAGTGTCGTTTTGCCCTGCCCAGAAGCAGCATGAACGATAACAACGTTACTACTCTGAAAACCCGCCTTGATTGCTGCCAGCTTTTGCTCACGGTAAAAGTCGAGACCAGCAAGGATATGCTCGTATCTAGTGAACCCACCTTCAAAGAACTCCTTTTGTAACCTTTCGTATTCATTAGCAGTGACTTGTTTGTCCTCTAAAGGCTGGATAGCGGTGAACCATTGATCGTAGTGGTCTCGTCTCTCGGCTAAAAATCGGCCGACGTCTTGTACTTTGTCAATAACATCCGTTTGCGTGATCCTTTTTCTCTGCTCCATACATAGAAAAAGCCAGGAATGTAGTAACTCGAAGGCATGTCGTGGATCGATACCCGTCAGCATTTCACGCAGCAGACCATAAACTTTCTCCTCCTCCTGACCCTCATCAACACTTATCAATTCTACATGGGTAAAGATCGAATCAACCTCGGGTTGTGAAAAACCGGCTTCAACAAGCTTGCGCGATATACTCCGTATTTCCCTTTCGTTGCCTTCCCATGCACTATCCATTTCTGGCCCAAATTCCCCAAAATTAACCAACTTGATCGTTGCATCGCCATCTTGGTTTATAGTCTGCAAGACACGACCAAAGAAAGAACCGGTTACATCGGGATCTGGAGAAAGTGGAGCCAAATCTGACAATTTCAGGGAATCATATTTTTTGACTTGAACCAACTCCATTTTTCGGTCTATTTCGTCAAAAATATCCAAATCCTCTAATCCCTCAGGTTGAAACACTATGTTTTCATCACTGCAAGTCAGAATACATTTCAAAGTATAAAGTGCCTGAACTCTATATCCTTTAAGTGCTGCTGGCGCACCCTTGTGGCTCATAATATTGCCTTATCCATTGTTCCAATTCTTCTTTTCACCGGTCCACCAACCGGTAAACAAACTTCAACCCCGACCAGACCGCGTCAATCGCCGCCACCTTCACGTCCACCAGCCCCGCTGCCAAGCCCAGTTCACGGATAATATTACCGTCTAAATCGGTGGGTACTTTGGCCGCCTTCTTCGGCCAGGAGAGCCACAGCATCCCGCTCTTGGCCAGCGCCGCCTTCAACTGCGGCAGCCGCGCCACCAGATCAGCTTGGGAAGTCGTAAAAAAGTGGATGAAATCGCAGTTCACCGGCTGTGGTCCTGCCAATCCACTTACCATCTGCACGCCATCAGGCAGCGGCCCCAGCCAGTCAATATATTCCAGCGGCACATTCACCAGCCAGAGCTTAAAGCCAGGCTTGATGCCTAATTTTTTGAGCAAAGGGGTTCCTGAATAACCGGCCGTCATGATCCTAATTGTAGCATACCTGGCTGCCGCTTTCGAAAGAGACCTTAAATGAAAATCTGTAGTCCGAACAAGATGTTCGGACCAGCCATCGAACAAGATGTTCGATTTACGAAAGAGCAGTTTTGGCGAAACGAACGGTGCTGGTATATTTACTTTTGATGACCACGGTCAAGTAAAGGAAAAAAACCTTGCCTTACGCACTGTTTAACGAAAAATTTCAGGCTATCGCTCGTAGAGAAACCCGATCCTTTCAACTGGCAGATGACCCGCTCTTGGGTAACGATGAATTCGGCCTGCTGGAATCGTACTGTGACGAACCGGGCTGTGACTGCCGCCGGGTCATGTTTAGCGTTGTTTCCCAACAGCGGCAAGAAGTCGTAGCCACTATCGCCTATGGCTGGGAGAGCGCCCAGTTTTACACGGCCCGGTTTGGCACCGATGATCCCGACGACATCCAGGAACTACAAGGGCCGGTCCTAAACAGCATGAGTCCCCAATCAGACATCGCCCCGGCTTTATTGCCCTACATTGCCTGGATTTTGCAGGACCAAGCGTACGTGAACCGGCTCAAAAGGCATTATGCTATGTATCGGGAAGTGATTGATAAAGACACGGCCGTACACTCTTCACCCCGCCATCGACTTAAAAAGCCCAAACGCAAAAAACGCCTCTAAACCATCCACTCTGGCTAAAACGACGAACCAAACACCGTGGAGGCCAGGCAACAAAAAAGCCCGGCAGGTCAAAAACCCGCCGGACCTTTTGATTGGCCATAGACAAATGACTTAATGACGCATGACGGTCACTTCACGATATTGACCAGCGTCCCCTTCACCACAATCACTTTACGCGGCGCTTTGCCTTCCAGGTGCTTCTTTACGTTCTCTGAAGCCAGGGCCAGCGCCTTCAGTTCCTCGTCAGGCGTACCGGCCGGCGCTTCGATGCGGTCACGGACCTTACCGTTGACCTGGACAACCAGCGTGATCGACTCTTCTTTGGCAACTTCCGCGTCCCATTCCGGCCAGGGCTGCTGGTGGATGGAGTACGGTTTGCCGCGCTGTGCCCACAATTCCTCAGTAATGTGCGGGGCGATGGGCGCCAGGAGCAGGAGCAGATTGTCTACAGCTTCAGTCCACGATTCGCGACTGACGCTACTGCGGCGCTGCGCTTCCAGAATGCTGTTACGCAGTTCCATGATGGCGGCAACGGCCGTGTTAAACGAAAAGCCCGCCAAATCCTCACTCACTTTCCGAATCACCTGATGCGTCTTACGGCGCAGCGCCCGGTCAGCCGATTCATCAATGCTGCCTGGCGCGTATCCATGCGTACCCATCGCCCAGACATCTTGCAGCAGACGCTGCGGCCCCTTAATGCCATCATAATTCCAGGGGCCACCCAACTCCCACTTGGTGAAAAACATAATATACGTGCGCACCGTATCCGCGCCATATTTTTGCACTAAATTATCAGGCGCAACCACATTGCCGCGCGACTTGGACATCTTCTCATTGTCCTCACCCAGGACCATGCCCTGATTGTGCAGCGCCAGCATCGGCTCATCAAAATCAACCAGTCCCATCTCGCGCATCGCTTTGGTGAAGAAACGCGTGTAGATCAAGTGCATCGTCGCATGTTCAATGCCACCCGTGTACTGGTCAACCGGCAGCCAGTAAGCCCCTTCTACCGGGTCAAACGGCGCGTCGTCGTAATCGGGGCTGAGGTAGCGGTATTGATACCAGGAGGAACACATGAACGTATCCATCGTATCCGTTTCCCGCAGTGATGGCTGGCCGCAAATGGGGCATTCTGTGTGCAGGAATCCTTCATGGAAGCGCAG
Source organism: Promineifilaceae bacterium (SeqCode) (assembly GCA_050301775.1). GTDB lineage: Bacteria > Chloroflexota > Anaerolineae > Promineifilales > Promineifilaceae > JACKCC01. The sequence continues at coordinate 1,486 of JBNKZT010000007.1, read as the reverse complement.
CGGACTTTCGCCGGTCGGCATAAATTCCACATCTTCCGGCAGCATCACCGGCAAATCCTCATCAGGCACAGGCACGGCTCCGTGTTCCGGGCAGTAAACCACCGGAATCGGTGCGCCCCAATAGCGCTGGCGGCTGATCAGCCAGTCACGCAGCCGGTAGTTAACGGCCGTTTTGCCAACTCCTTTTTCTTCCAGCCAGGCCGCCACCCTCTGAACCGCCTCTTCACCTGGAGTACCGCTAAACGGGCCGGAGAATATCATCGGTCCGTGCTCATGATGGAAAAGCGCATCCCGGTAAAATTCCAGGCTCCACAACATCTCCATCACCGTGTGTTTGTCACGGACGCCCGGCTCCAATTCATGGCAGCGGGCCAGAATGCGCTGTTCACTGGCCAACGAATCCAGGGCCAGAACTTCATCGTGAAAAACAAAAAGCCAGCCTGTACCCACAATATCTATCCATGAGTTAGGAGGAAGATATTGCTGGACCAACTTGACATACGCATCAACTTTTGCGGCAGGCATGGTGATATAAAAGGAATCATCTTGTTCCACAAACGGGATCTCTGCCGCTTCCAGCGCCTCGAAAAATCCTTCACCTATCCATTCACGCCGGGTAAAAGATTTGGTCAGCCCATCAAGCCGATCAATCACCGGCAGAATGGGCAGGCCAAACGTTTGGGCAAAGGCGTAGTCGCGCTCGTCGTGGCCAGGGACGCCCATCACCGCACCCGTCCCGTAACCCATCAGGACGTAATCGGCCACCCAGATGGGAATGCGCTTGTTGTTGACCGGGTTGATGGCATAGGCTCCGGTGAAGACGCCGGTCTTTTCCCGTTCAGCCGATTCGCGGTCAATGTCGGTCATGCGTTCAGCGTCGGCGCGATATTGCAAGACAGCGTCGGCCTGCTCCGGCGTAGTGAGTTTATCCACCAGCGGATGTTCCGGGGCCATGACCATGAAGGTCGCCCCCCAAAGCGTGTCGGGCCGGGTGGTAAAGATGGGCATCTCATCGCCCTGTTCGGTTTTGAAAACCACATCCGCGCCGGTGGAACGGCCGATCCAGTTGGTCTGCATCACCTTAACCCGTTCCGGCCAATCAATCTGGCTGAAATCGAGCAGTTCCTCGGCATAATCAGTCGTCTTGAAAAACCACTGCTCCAAATCCTTTTTGATGACCGGCGTGCCGCAGCGTTCGCAGTGGCGGTCGTCGCCCCAAACCTGTTCGCGGGCCAGGGTGGTGTTGCAGGTAGGACAAAAGTCTACCGGCGACAGCTTTTTGTAGGCCAGACCCATATCGTACAGTTTCAGAAAGAACCACTGACTCCATTTGTAATAACCGGGGTCCGAGGTGATGCACTCGCGCTCCCAATCAAACATCGCGCCCATCGAGCGCAGTTGGTCGCGCATCCGTTCGATGTTGGCGTAGGTCCATTCGTTGGGGTGGATATTGCGCTTGATGGCTGCGTTTTCGGCGGGCAGGCCA